>JARRLH010000147.1:1978-9691 GCA_037387205.1 Desulfofustis sp. | reverse complement strand
GCCAATGCTTCATATTCAAATACCGGCACGTACCTACCTCACCCTTTGCTTGTCGGACTTTCCCATGGAGTAAACGCGAATGGATCTGTGCACCCGGGAGCATAGCAAAGTTGGACGACTTAATAAAGTGGGGTTTACTATTTACCGCAGGTTATGAATATGTTAATGCTGCCGGTTTTTCATACACCTCGTGAGGTCGTCGGACCCATCCGACAGGTAATCGAATTGCCAAACATGAGAGAGAAACTACAGAATTGGCGGGCCAGCCAGCGCTACCGGGAGGTGCTCGCCGTCTGCCTGCCGCTGGTCATGGGGATGTCGGCGGTCACGGTGATGGAGTTCACCGACCGGGTCTTTCTCTCCAACTACAGCCTCGAGGCAATCCAACCGGGTGGGCACGATGCTCTGGCAGGGCATCTATTTTACTCTGTTCTCCGGTCTGATCCTGCTTCTCATCGCCATCTTTCTGTCGGGCCCCATTTTCGCCCTGGCCGGCCACGGAGCCCAAATCCAGCAGCTCGAGACCCTCTATTTCAGGATCCTCTGCAGCGGCGGAATTTTCTACGTGGCCGCTCAGACCCTGTCAGCATTTTTCAGCGGCAGGGGCCTGACCAGGCCGGTCATGATCGTCAACATGATCGGCATGCTGATCAATATCCCGCTCGATTATTGCCTGATCTTCGGCTGGTCCTTTTTCCCGGAACTGGGTATCGCCGGCGCCGGGGTTGCCACGATCTTGTCCAGCGCTTCGATCACCCTGATCCTGGCGCTGCTCATTTTCCGCCCCACCCACGAGGACCGTTTTAAAATACTGTCGAATCGCGGTTTCGAACCGGACCTGCTCAAACGTTTACTGCGCTTTGGAGTGCCTGGTTCCATGCAGCTCGGCATCGATATCTCGGCGTTCGTCATTTTCATCATGCTGGTGGGCAGGCTCGGGGTGGAAGAACTGGCGGCCACCACTATCGCCCTGTCGATCAGCGCCATCGCCTTCATGCCTTCCTACGGCGCCTCCCAGGGGGTCGCGGTGCTGGTCGGCCAGTCGCTCGGTCGGCAGCGTCCGGACCAGGGTAGAAACGCCACTATCAGCGCCATCCACCTGCTGCTCTGCTACATCCTGCTGGTCGATCTGCTCTTCATCTTCAGCCCCCAGGTAGTCGTCGCCATCTTCATCCCCGACACTGCCGCCGGTGCCGAATACGCGCCGGTAATGGAGAAGGCCGTGACCATCATGCGGATCATGGCCTGCTACCTCTTCCTCGACGCGCTTTACATGGTCTTTGCCGGGGTTCTCAAGGGCGCGGGCGACACCCGCTACCTGATGGGCGCCATCCTGGCCGCCTCGATCTTCTGTTTCCTGGCACCGCTTTACATCGGCATCGAATTGTTCGGTCGGGGGGTCTATTTCGCCTGGGGCTGCGTACTGAGCTTCATCTTGACGCTCTTTCTGCTCACCTGGCTGCGCTACCGCCGGGGGCGTTGGCAGGGTTTGTCAGTAATTTGAAAGAATGCAGCAGTAGAATTAGGGATACATGCCATCGTGTCCCTTTTCAAAATACCCTTTCCCCCGTTGCATCTGCGCTATCCTGGGACACGATGACATGTGTCACTTTCGCAGGAGCTTCCCCTATGCCCAGAAAAGCAAGAATCGTTATTCCCGGTATACCGCACCACATCACCCAGCGGGGAAACCGACGCCAGAATACCTTCTTTTCTGCTACGGACTACCACATTTATATGCGGTTTATGGCGATTTGGTGCGAAAAGCGCAAGGTCGAGATCTGGTGCTACTGCCTGATGCCCAACCATATCCACCTGATTGCCTTACCGGAGATGGAATATTCACTGAGCCGTGCCATTGGAGAAGCTCACCGGCGCTACACACTCTACGTCAACGAGAAAAAAGATTGGAAAGGATATCTTTGGCAGGGGCGATTTTCATCGTTTCCGATGGATGAATCTCATTTGCTCGCTACCGCTCGCTACATTGAGTTGAACCCCGTTAGGTCAGGACTAGTAAAAACTCCTTCCGAATACCCATGGAGCAGTTGCAAAGCTCACCTGAGTGGTGAGGACGATTTGCTGGTCAAGACGAAGCCTTTGCTCAATCTGGTTCCTGAGTGGAAAGAGTTGCTCTATCAAGGCATCTCAGAGAAAGAGGTTGAGACTATCAAGACCCATGAGAAGACTGGAAGACCTCTGGGCAATGAGAGGTTTATCGAAAAAGTGGAATTACTTAGAGGAGCTCCATAGAGGGGACACAATACCCATCGTGTCCCCGCTTGCAGCCAAGAAATTAGGAAGAAGTGACAAAGCGGGTAAGGGACACGATGGGTATTGTGTCCCCTCATCTTAGAACAAAGAGATTGAACAAAAAGACAATTTTTAGCGCCATTTAATGTGGCGCACCCCATCCCTCTCAACAATCTCAGCACTCTTGGGCTGGCGCGACGGTGCCGGCGTCTGGGTTGTTTCGGTTGCCGGATCGGGTTCGGACTCGGGCTCGGGTGCCGGCTGTTCCTCCGGTTCTTGCGCTGCCTCAGGTACAGGCTCTTCAGGTGCCTCCTGCACGGGCTCCTGAGGTGGGTCCGCCGGAGCGGGATTGGCTGGTGCTTCGGCCACTGGTTTGTAGTCTGATCTGAACAGCGCCTTGATCCAGTTCCAGAAGCGCTCGAAAACGCCTTTGGGCCTCCTGGCCTCCTCTATCTCGCGGCGCCTCTGTGCGGTGGATAAAATCTCCTCCGGAGTGAATTCCTTGCGGTAGAAGTTTTCGGCCACCTCGGTCTCGAGCATCTTGAGTTCGTCGCCCCCCATCTCCACGACGCGTGCCTCGATCTCCTTCATACCCAGCTTCTTGCAGGCGCTCAGACGGCGGAAACCGGCCACCAGGGTATAGTTCTCATCGACCAGAACAGGGTTGATCAGGCCCACCTGCTGTATCGATTCCTGCAGCGACGCGAGGTCGCCGATGTCCTTTCGTATACGGGTCGCTTCATCGACCTTGATGAGCTCGATATCGATTTTCATAGACGCTCCGGAAATCGGTGAACAGCGGAAACGGGGTCAGGTGTCGACCCCATGGATATGAGAGTTCGCAATAATTTAGTATAAACCGCCGGCGTGGGCAAGGCATTTTCGCGCCACCATGGCGGCAACGCGGCGCTCATGGATACTTGCGCATAAGGTGTTCGACCGCCTGCTCGAGACCGTCGAGACTCAGGGGAAACATCGAAAAAATTTCGCCGATCATGCCAATCGTCCTGGTGTAGCGCCAGTGACTCTCGGGAACCGGGTTGAGCCAGACGCAGTGACTGAACAGCTCGCTGAGAAATCCAAGCCGCTCGATGCTGGGGCTGCCGCTGCGCTCAAACGCATAGATCGAGCCGTCCGGCACCATGAGCTCGTAGGGGGCCATGGAGGCGTCGCCGACGATGATCAGTCTGGTGTCCGGGTCGCAGTGGGCCAGCGAATTGAGCGCTACCGGTTTTTTGTAGCGGGCCGGATCCTCCCACAGCGTGTCGTAGATCGTGTTGTGGAAATAATAGGTTCTGACATCCTTGAACTGCGCCTGGGCGTAGGAGAACAGGGTCTGGACCAGGGCCACGTACGGGTCCATGGACCAGCCACCGTTGTCGATGGCCAGGATTACCTTGAGCCGGTCGACGATGGCGCGGTCGAACACGATCTCTATCTCGCCGCCGTTTTTCATGGTCTGGTAGATCGACTCCTCGATATTGAGCCGATCTTTGGCGCCCCTGGGTACCATGTTGCGGAGCCGTTTCAGGGCCTCGCCGATGGTGTCGCTGGTCAGCGGCCGGTCGGTGCCGTAGGCCCGGTAGCGACGCTCGGCTGCCACCTGCACGGCGCTTTTGTTCCTCGACTGGCCGCCCACCCGCATGCCCCCGGGCTGGTAGCCGGAATGGCCCACCGGCGAGGTGCCGCCGGTGCCGATCCACTTGGAGCCGCCGTCGTGACGGCCCTTCTGCTCGCGCAGCCGTTCTTTGAAATAATCGAGCAGCTCGCCGATGCTCATTTCCTGCGGATCCTTCTCGTCAAGGCCCATGGCGGCTGCGGCCTGCTTCGGATTTTTCAGCCATTCATCGAGCATCGCCTGGGCCCAGAAGTCGAGCTCCTCGTCCTGCTGATCGGGCAGTTCGGTCCCATGAAACTGGTGACTGAACACCTGGTCGTAGCGGTCGAAATACTTCTCACTCTTGACCAGTACCGTCCTGGCGGCGACATAGAAGTCATCGACCGAATTGACCAGGCCCCGGTCGACGGCCCGGTGCAGGGTCAGAAAAGAGGTCGGACTGACTGGAATCCCGGCCTGCTTGAGCTTGTAAAAAAAGGAAACGAACATCTGGTTCAGTTCCGGAAACGTCCTTTCTGGTGCACGAAATCGAGCGATTTCCGGTAATCACCGCTTTTCTTGAACAACACCCCGAGATAGGGAATTTCCCTGCCGAGCAGTTCACCGCCGCGAAAGTCCGGGTCGGCCTGCAGGGCCCTGAGCCAGTTGATCAATTCCCTGGTGGCCGGCTTTTTCTCGATCGCCTCGATCGAGCGCATTTCATAAAAAAGATCGATCGCACCTGTGGCCAGGGTATCAGAAATATCGGGGAAATGAGCGTCGACGATCTGGCGCATCATGGCTGGCTCAGGGAAGGCGATATGATGAAAGTTGCAGCGCCCGAGAAACGGATCGGAGAGATCCTTCTTGGCATTCGAGGTGATGATGATCACCGGCCGGGTCCGGGCCGAAATCACCTCGTCCGTTTCGATGATGTCGAACTGCATCTGGTCGAGCACATCGAGCATATCGTCCTGAAAATCGCTGTCGGCCTTGTCGATCTCGTCGATCAGCAGCACGCAGCGGCGCTCGGCGGTGAAGGCCTGGCCGATCTTGCCCATCTTGATGTAATCGCGGATCTTGGCCACATCACGGGCCGAATCGCCGAAGCGGCTGTCGTTGAGCCTGGTCAGCGTGTCGTACTGATAGAGCGCCTCGACCAGCTTCATGCTCGACTTGACGTTGAGCACAATGAGATCCATGCCCAGCGTTTCGCTCACCGCATGGGCCAGCATGGTTTTGCCGGTGCCTGGTTCACCCTTGAGCAGCAGCGGCATCTCCAGCGTCATCGAAATATTGACGATTTTAGCCAGTTCCTCATCCAGCACATAGGTCGAGGACCCTGTAAATCCCTGGTTATCCATTTTCCTGTCCCAAATCCCTGATTCTTGTCGAATGTTCTCTTTTCTTCAACAGCCCCGCGCCAACCATATACCAGAGCAGGGAAACGACCTGCAGCGCCAGAATCAGCCCGAAGCCGTAATAAAAACCTTTCTCGTTATAACTGCCGTCCGGGCCAAGCGGCCAGACTTCGATGATAATGCCGATCAGCCACTGGACCGCGAACGTGGCCACGAACACCAGCATGTTTACGCCGGTGGTGACCCGCCCGGAGAGGCGCACCTCGAACAATTGCGAAAGCCCCGCATAGGCGATGATCCCCGCGGTGCCTATGAAGCCGAAGATCAGCCAGACAATGAGATACCAGCCCGGCGGCGTGACCAGTACCAGGAACTGCACGATCATGAACACCCCCATGCAGACCGCCGAGGTGAGCGCCGGAGAGATGCCCCTTTCTGAAAGCCGCGCTGCAATAAAGCCCAGCCCTATGAAGCCGCAGATCATGGCTGCCGCAACCCAGAACAGCACCGAGGCGGCGACGCCGCGCTCCAGGCCGACCACATCGCGCAGCCAGGGACCCGCCCAGAGTCCCTGGATGGAAAGAAACGCTGCCTGGGAGAGGGTGACCACCGGGGCGATGTGCCAGAATTTGAGGCTGGTGAACACCTCCTTGATGCCGCCCAGCTGCGCTGCCAGCGATTCGGTCGACGGCGCCGCTTTCTTTTCGGGGACAACGGTGAGCACCAGCAGTCCGATCAGTACCGAGAGTCCGGTGAGCAGCAGAAACACCATACGCCAGTCGGTCATCGACACCAGCCATTCCACCGGCGAAGTGGCCGCCAGGGCGCCGAGCCCGCCGGCAGCCATCTGGAAACCGTTGATCACCGGCCACCGGGAACGGTCGAACCAGACTGTATAGGCTTTGAAGGAGGCCATCAGGCAGGCCGATACGCCAAAGCCGATGAACGCCCTGCCAATCACCAGCCCGCTAAGACTGTCGGCCCTGCTGAAGAGAAAGGCGCCGAAGGCCGCGAACATGAGCAGCACCGCCTCGGTTTTTCTCGGGCCGTAACGGTCGAGCAGCACACCGAGCGGCAGTTGAAACGAGGCAAAGGTGATGAAATAGACCGAGGTCAGCAGGCCCAGCGCCGAGGGACCGACCCCGATGTCGGCCGCCAGGTCGGGGGCCAGCACCGCGTTGACCACCCGAAACAGGTAGCTGAGGAAGTAGCCGGCGGCGAAGGGCAGAAAAACCCGCAATAAGGTTGAAATACCCATCCTTGCTAGGCAGCCATTGCCTTGAGGAGCATCGGCAGGGTCTGTTCGGCGTCGCCCTCGAAGAAGTAATCGGTAATCCGGCTGACGCCGCTGAAACGGTCGTGCCCCAGGGCCTGCTCGCGGTTGAACTCGAAGACTGCACCGCCCCACTGCTTCACTGCCAGCGGCAGGCCCGCGGCCGGGTAGACCTGGGCCGAGGTACCGATGACCAGCAGAATTTCACTGCCCTCGATCAGCACTTCGATTTCGTCGAGCTGCCGGACCGGCTCCCCGAACAGCACCACGTTGGGTTTCAGTGCTACCGAACAGGTTGGGCACCGGGGTATCGCCTGCTCCCGGTAGTGCTGCTCTCTCACCTCCTCCAGGTGGCCGCACTCGAGACACTGCAGATGTTGATGGTCGCCATGGATCTCGAGCACGGTCCGGCTGCCCGCCTGCTGGTGCAGGTTGTCGACATTCTGGGTGACGATCCCCGCCAGCCGCCCTTGGCTCTCGAGTTCGGCAAGCGCCTGATGGGCCGGATTGCTGATTTTACCGTGCAGGGTGTTGCCCAGGGCCCGGTAGAGTTCCCAGGCCTTTTGCGGGTTGCGGTAAAATACCTCGAGGGTCGCATACTCGTCCGGTGCATACACCGACCACAAACCGCCGGGGCTCCTGAAATCCGGGATGCCGCTGCCCACCGAGATGCCGGCCCCGGTAAGCGCCACCGTTTTCCGTGAGCTGTTCAGAAGTGCGGCGGCAGCGGCCAGTCCGGCATCGTTGTCCGACTTGATAACGATCATCTCTACCCCGTGTCCTTTGAGGTCAGAGCTCTGAAGCAATTGTAATTACTCATGACGGCGCCAACCAGTTGCTCGCGCAGCGGAGTAAATATGGTCGTTCTGAGTTTCAGGCTCGCCTGGTCCATGAATACCTTCTTGATCTCCAGCGGTACGCAGAGCACGTCGGGGTGGTGACGATGCACAAATTCGGCCTGATAGCCCTTGCCCTCGAACACCTCGTCCATGACTGCCCGGTTGTCGCAGCCGGGCACCTCAATGGCTGCCAGTTTTCCGACCAGGTGGTCGACCACGGCGCCAAAACGCTGAAGATCCATGAAGTGGCTGCCGACGTTGAAGAGCGGCGGCTCGCCGTTGAGTCGGAGGTAATTGTAGGAGTGCAGATCGTAGAGGACGGCGCTGTCGAAATCCTCCGTCAAGACCGTCAGCAGTCCGTCCAGAACCCGGTAGTAGGCCGCATGACGC
>JARRLH010000147.1:0-1914 GCA_037387205.1 Desulfofustis sp. | reverse complement strand
TCAGCAGTCCGTCCAGAACCCGGTAGTAGGCCGCATGACGCTCGAGCAGTCGTTCTTTTTCCGGGTCCACCAGGGGTGTCTTCCACACCTGCCGGCCCCAGGCCTCTTCGTAGATGCAACGCTCCGGAGACCGGTTCAGGTCGCAGCAATACCTCGAGTCGAGTCCCCTGATTGAAATGTCGAATGCCTCGGCGACAGCACCGGTGTAGGGATCCTCTTCGAAACGGCGCTGCTCCTCAGTGACCTTCATCTGCGCAGCCAGCCCTGCGGTGACCTCGTGTCCGTCATGGATGGCGGTGACCACCATGGGCAGATAGCGCTTGACGCGGACCTCGAAGCCCCCGCTTTCGGCCCTGGCCATGAACGGCTGCCGTTTTTCCAGCCGCTTTACTATCTGCTGTTCGCTGAGAATTTCCATCATCTCTGATCTCAGAAGTGGATCGAAGTCTATTATTTTTCAGACTCTTCTTGTAGCTTATTTTCAAAGTCTAAGCGAAAATTTTTTTAACCTTTATTTCAAAATATTTAAGCAAAATAGAAGATTCGCAGCCCGTATTTTTGGCCCTGCCGCTTGTATACACTTCCTGATTTTTGATACGATTAAAGGGTACCTTCCGTACATGCTGCGTCCCCAAATCCCTCAGCCGGTAATTGAGCGCAACGCATTATAGCTGAAAGCCGCAGGAAGCCGAAGCGAATTACCCAGGACAGATGAACAGGCCATACCCCTCAACCCCGCATAAGGAAGAAGATTTTCTTCAGCTTGCCGAACTGCTCTGTCGTTCGCTCGATAGTGCCGAGTCGCCGGCCCAGCTCTGCCTGGCGCTGCACCGCACCCTTTTCCAGGAATTGCACCACACCCACAACGAATTCTATCTGGCCTACCCGGACCGCAACGTGCTTCTGCCGCCCTCCACAGGCTTCAGGGATTCCAGCGATGCGAGCACGGCCCGGGTACCCCACTACCTCGAGCTTGACGAGCCCTTTGTTGCCCAGGTCGTCGATACCGGTGCTCCAGTGATCTTCAACGATCCCGAAGCGGTTATGACGCTTTTGTCCATCACCGGCAACCAGAGCCACCTGCTGGCCCCCGTTATGGAGGACGAGCGCCTCTACGGCATCCTTTATTGCGGCCACCAGACAACGGGCTATTTCGGCTCCGAGGACGTCAACGGCTTTGCCGCACTGGCGGCGGTGATTCGTTCGACCTTCAAAAGAATCGACGCCCTCAATATCCTGCATGGCAAGATAGCCGGCCTGGAGCGCGCCGAGATCATCCAGCGCGCACTCTATGAAATCAGCGAAGCGGTGCATGCGACCACCGGGATGCAACAGCTGTACGAGCAGCTGCACGGGATTGTCGGCCGCCTTATTTCGGCCAAGAACTTTTTCATCGCCCTGACCGAGAAAGTGGGCGACGACACGATCATCACTTTTCCCTATTACGTTGACGTCAACGATGCCGAATTCCAGGGACTAAAGATAACCCTGCGCCCAGGCGAAAAACGCAATATCACCGGTTTTCTGATCGAGAGCCGCTCACCGCTGCTGACCACCGATCCGGAAGACTTCGATGCGATCTGCGAGACCAACAACATCACCTTCTTCGGTTCCAAGCCGTCATCCTGGCTCGGCGCGCCGTTTTACCACGACCAGATCGAGGGCGCCGTCGTCGTCCAGAGCTATGACGATTTCGTCTACACCGACCAGGACAAGGACCTGCTGCGCTACGTGGCCAACTATGTCGGCGACGTGCTGGCCAGGAAGAAGCGCATCGACCAGCTCAAAAACGCCAAGGAGAGAGCCGAGGCCGAAAAACAGCGCAAGAGTGCTTTTCTGGCCAATATGAGCCACGAAATCAGGACCCCCATGAACGGTATCATAGGGGTCACCAACCTGCTGCTCGGTACCGAT
>JARRLH010000146.1:0-7607 GCA_037387205.1 Desulfofustis sp. | reverse complement strand
CCCGGATCAGCCGGAAGAGATGGGGTCATCTTCAGTGACTCCGAAGGCGCTGCCGGAAACCGTTGAGAAAGGTGCGGAGCCGACAGTTTCTGCACTGGACCGGGAAGCGGTTCAGCCAATTGTGGAGCCGGCAGCCGCGGCTGACAAAGGAGAGGGGGGCGCAGAAAAAGGGGTGGAGACAGAGGCCCCGGCAATTGCGGAGGACGTGGTGCAGCAGGAGTCGGTCGAGCCTGTGGAACCTGAGGTTGAGCCGGCTCAGGCACCAGTTGAAGAGGTGGCAGCGGCCCAGACCGTGGTCCGGGACGCAATCAAGGTGCCGGTTCTGAAGAAGCGGGAGCTGAAGAAAAAGAAGCCCGTTTCGGGAACCAGTCAGCGCCCGGTGCCAACAGATGCTCCTGCAGCAGGGAGAGAAACGGCACGAGTGGAGCGTCCGCCTGCCACTACTGAACAGGTCGAGAGTGTCGGTCGGAGCCGCAATTTCGAGGCCCAGGCCGACGCTCTGGCCACGCAGCAGCAGCTCAAATCTCTCCACGCCAAAGCCCTGCAAGCTATGCGGCAGGGCCGGCTGATTCAGCCGGAGAAACAGAGTGCCCAGGCCTATTTCAATGAGATTCTGTTCCTTGATCCCAGCGACAAGGTGGCAATTGACGGACTCAGGCTGATCTGTGAAAAATACTCCACCCTGGCTGAAGAATCGTTGGCTGACAAACGGTTTAACCGGGCCGAAGACTATGTCGCCGCCGGGTTAAGCGTTATCCCCAATTATCGTCGGCTGGTTGAGGTTAAAAACCGAATCGACAGAGAACGGCAGGATCACATTTACGAACTTTCCGAGAAAGCCCGACTCTGTCTGGACGCCAACAAGCTGTCCACCCCGGCCAATGATTCCGCCTATTACTACTACAATGAGATTGCCCGTATTGAGCCGGACAATGCGCTGGTCCGCAAAGGTCTCAGGGACATTGCCGACGGCTACGCAAAAATGGCTGAGGAGGCCTTTCGAGATTTCGATTACAAATCGGCCGAGGTTTACGTAAGACGGGGGCTGCAGGTTATTCCCGATCACTACTATCTACTGTCGTTGAAAGAGGAACTCGGACGCAGCGACATTGGCCGCTTTGGGCACAGCATGAAGAAAAAGCTCAACAAACTTTTCTCGGAGTAATTTTCAGCCGAACAAGCTTCTCCAGATCCTGGTCAGCAGCCCGCCGCTGTAGTCGCGGCTCACCGCGGTACCAGCATAGGAAGGGCTATGCTGGGGGTCTTTCTTGGCCTTTTCTATCAGTTCGCGATATTCGGCCGTGTCGAGATAGCGGGTTTTCTCATCGAGATCTTCGCTATCTTCCCTGGCGGTCTGTTGATCGAGGTCTGAGCGGTCAAACAGCAGGGTGTGCTTGCCGATCAATATCACGTCGTTATTTCTTAGACCATGCGCGGAAACAAGCTTTTCGTTGACAAAGGTGCCGTTGGTGCTCTGCAGATCTTTGATGATAAAACTGGCGGATACCGATTCGATCCTCGCGTGATTAGCAGAGACAGCGAGATTGTCTATGACGATGTCATTGGACTCGTTTCTGCCAATGGTGAGTGTTTGCCCGATTCCGATCTGATATCTCTCCAGCACCGTATCTTTGTATTTGAGCGTAATAACCGGCATGGTGACTCCCCGTTAAAGCTTTTTCTGCCTATCTGCTGTCAAAATCCGCTTTAAAAAACGCTTGTATCAGCCTAACATATTTGCGATTGTCAATAAAGAAAAGATGTCTAACTTCTTTAATGTTTGATCGGATTGACCAGGAGAAGGGGGTATTGTACCATGGCCGAAGCGAGTTCTCGGACGAGTTCCTGATTCGCTCAAGAAAATATAAATATCTCAGGACGTTAAACTGAAACAATATGACTGAACATAAGAATGTGCTGGGCTCTGCGCTGCAGATCTGCAGTCTGGACCCGCTCACCGGCTTTACCAGGGAAGGCAGTTGTAAAGTGACCCCGGAAGATGTTGGCGTGCATGGGGTGTGCGTGCTGGTGTCGGAAGAATTTCTCGAATTTTCCCAAAGGGTTGGCAATGATTTAAGTACGCCAATGCCGCTTTATGGATTTGCCGGCCTGAAGCCCGGAGATCGCTGGTGCCTCTGCGCGTCACGCTGGCAGGAGGCCCTTGAACATGGAATGGCGCCGCCGGTGGACCTGATGGCAACCCATGAATCTGCCCTGGAGTACTCGACCCTTCTGGATCTGCTGCGTCACTCCATCGGTACCACCACTTGAATCTGTCACCCGGCCACGGGGAAATGCTGCTCGAACAGCACCCGAGCAGGGCCTTGTGGGGCGGAACCACTGGGTGCCCGTGGATTTACCCCCTGCAGGCGCGGCCCGGCTGCCACGCTCGTCTGAACGTTGAACCATCTACCAGGTGTCGGCAGGTATGCTGATACTGTAAACAGTCATGGAAAGATTTTTGGTCATCGTTTTTTCGGTTCTCTTGGGAGTCGGCTTTTTCGTCTGGTTTTCCCGGGCGATCAATAAACAGCCGCTGCAGGATTATATTGGTCGCAACTTGTGGCTGCTGCATCCCAACGCCGTCTGTTACTGGCGAACCGCCATGGCTATGGTCGGCTTATTGCTTTATTTCTTCCTCGGTCACGAAAACATCGGCATCGTCATTTTCACCTTCGCTGCCATACTCGACGGCGTTGACGGGGTCATAGCCAGAAAGTGCAACCTTGGTACGAAGCTTGGAGAGTGGCTGGATCCGCTGTGTGACAAACTGACTTATCTGCCGCCGCTGATTGGTTTTGCCTACAAAGGAATCATCTCCGTCAAATTGATCTGGATGCTGGTGATTATCGAACTATTCGGTCAGTTTCTGGCTCGCCGGATTCTGGATCTGCTGAAGACCTCAGGGGCTGCCAATAATTTCGGCAAGATCAAGGCGATCATCTGCTTCGGGCTGGTCATTTTCTGTGCCCTGCTCGATGATATTGTCGATATCCCGCCAATATACAATATCAGCGATGAAGTCCTGGTGGGCATCATCATCCTGGCCTCGGCATCCATTGTCTTCAAGTTCGTTCCCAACCGGCTCTATGCCGATATCCTCTCAACCCTGAATTTTATCTGCGGCATTACCAGCTTGATATTGACCTATCAAAATCACTTTGCCTGGGCCATCTGTATTATTATCATGGGGCAGCTGTTCGATCTATTCGACGGCAGGATGGCGGAGAAGCACGGCGGCACGAAAATCGGCCCTTTGATGGACGATATTGCCGATTTCGTCAGTTTCGGGCTGGCGCCGGCCTATATGATCATCAAATCAGGGGGCTCGCTGGCCTGGCTGTTCGCTGCCGTATATCTTGCGGGAGTGGCCTTCAGGCTTATTCGATTCGTAACCGTTGACAAGAAGCGGACTGACCTGCCCGAAGGCATTTTCAACGGCTTACCGAGCCCGGCCGGGGCACTTATCGTCCTCGGCAGCGTCCTGGTGGTGGACTATCCGCCGCTGCTCTGGGGAGGGGCCGCTGTTTCGGTGGGATTGATGGTGAGTCATCTGCAGTTTGCTCATTTTGGCCGGGTGATCATACGGCAGGTGCCACGGCCGCTGTTTTTCACCATGTGTGCTTTCATGGTCGTTGCCCTCTCCTTCGTCTTCAGGACCAGAAATGTCGAGATGTTCGGTTATGTCATCCTCTGCTCGGTGTCGCTCTACATGGTTGTCGGCAGAAAGTTGCGCAGTCCCGTGAAGGAGCGGGTCTAATCCCTGAAAACGGAACTTGTTTTAGGCTATGAGTATCTAGAGTACGCCTAGAGTACGTCGTCTCGTATCTTCTCCCAGACGGCGGCCACTCCTTCGGAAAATCCCTCTGCATAGGCGTCAAGATCGACAGCTTCTTGCTGATCGTCTGCCAGCCGGTGAACCGATTCCTCGATGGCCAACCACAAATCGGGATCCAGGTCGGTGATCGTCTTTTTGAATGAAGCGAAGCTTATCGGCACCGTCTTGCGGACCAGGTGCAGATCGCTGATGGCAATGAACGGGTCGTAATCGATCTGTTCTTCGGTGATGAACCGTTCCGCCTCTTGTTTGCCGAGTTTGATGGCTGAGTCGCTGCGCTGTTTCATGGTTCCACCATACGAGGTTTCTGTGAGCGTAACCGGGACTTAATTAAAACAATAATCCAACGGATCTGAAAATAGAACCGCAAATTTTCTGCCGAGAGACAAGGCCTGGGGAGAACTGCATTCCGGGAGCGGCGGCGAGGCTAAATCAGCCCCCAGCGTCCCGGGTTCGGACCGTACAGCTCCCAATCACTCTGCTGGTATTCTGAAAACCATTTCTCAAAGGCGAGATCGGGTCGATTCTCGGAAAAGGGAAAACTGAGATAATAGCGGGCGCAGCCGTGCCTGTCCGTTTTTCGGCTTACCCGCATGGCGGGCTGATTCCGGCTCGCCTGCGCCAGCAGCCCCTCGACCGTGTCGAGATCCGCCAGGGGAATCGTCAGGTTAAAACAATATTCTCTGCTCATGAGTTCCTCAAATCAGTTACATTCGGGCCAGCCGTACCCCCAACGCCAGGGCAGTCCCGAGCAGGGCACTCCGCCGATGCGGACGGCCCGGTACATCAAGTCGCCAATGACGCGGTACACCTGGCCAATTTCTTCCAGCGACAAGCCATACTGCCCTGAGAGCTCCGGGGCGCGGCTGAGACCAGTGTCGATTACGCAGGCGCGCAGCACTTCATCCGCCCGTCTCCGTGCCTCGAAGCTCATCTCGGCGGAGATGTCTTTATCTCCTGCCTTATGATAGAGGCGATCGTGGCTTATACAGCAGGATTCCCAGGGGGGCAGGTCGCCGTGAACTTCTTGCAGAAACTCGATCTTCTGCGCCAGGTAGTTCCAGCCCACCGAAAGCCCGCCGCTGCATCCGTCGGTGGTGAACGCGGACAGCTGATGGGCAGGGTTAAGTTTTTCGGTCAGCAGCCGTTCGTGGCGACCCATTTCCAGCGAACGCTCAAGATCGTCGAGCAGCGATTCCGAGGAGGCCGGTGCTTCTCCCCTCGCCGAGGTTGTGATGGTGAGCAGCACTAGCGCACAGGAGATGAGTCGGAAAAAGAGTTTTTGATTTACAGCCATGGGGTTCAGGGGGATTGATCCCGGTAGTTTTTCTGGGGCAGCGGTTTACCCAAAATAACCGCGGTGTGTATAAGAAGACGCTCGACCACGTTGAGCTCGGAGCGCTCGGCCATCACTTGTCTGGCCAGCGCGGGCTCGTCGGTGATGATCCCGTCAACGCCCAGAGACATCATCCTGAACATCGACATCTTATCGTTGACTGTCCAGACAAACACCTGCTTTCCAGCCCCCTGATTGGTGCGTATGAAGGTGGGGCTGGCCATCGCCGTATTGACCGCCAGAAAGTCGACGTCGAGATTGCTCATATTACCTAAAACCTGGGCGGACAGCAGGCCGATGTTCCAGTCTGGCCTGAGCTTTCTGACTTTCTGCACAGCGTCATATTTAAGCGACATGATGGCGACCTCCCCGCTCATGTCCAACTGCTCGACAATGTCGATCACCCGCTGTTCCAATTGCTCATCGTGGCCGTAATATTTCAACTCGATCACCACATGGGCTTTGCCTCTGGACGCTTTCAGCACGTCGATCAGGGTTGGTACCCGCTGAGCGGAAAACTCCGGGGCAAACCAGCTCCCCACATCGATGTTCTGGATTTCTTCCAGGGTACCATTCCAGACCTTGAGATCAACCCCGGCCAGCTTCATGAAATCGCTGTCATGCACGACCACCACACGGCCGTCAGCCGTTTCCTGGACGTCAATTTCAACCCAGTCGGTCTTGTCTTCGATGGCCGCTTTTATCGAAGCCATGGTATTTTCCGGCGCTCTTCCTGCTGCACCGCGATGGGCAACAACGGTGACGTCATCAATCGGTTGAATGGAGTTGACCAGCCACACACCGATCAGTAGTGAAGCAAGAGCGCCGCCCCCGCAGGCGAGAGCCAGGCGGGACTTGGTCAATCGCAGTTGCCAGGATTTTCTTACTCCACCCAGGCCCTCGACCGACGCGGGCATGCCAAAGTGGCGAGAAAGTTCGACCAGCAGTCCGGCAAAACTGCCCGAGGCCAGCGCAGTGATGAAAAAATTTCCCAACACCAGGAGGGCAATCAGAAAACCAAGGACCATGAGCAGTAAGGTCATTCTGTTGTAGAAGAGCGGAATAATGTTGCTGGTGAGTATCTGTACCAGTCCGAACACCAGCAGGGACAGAAGGAGAATGCTCACTCCCCAGCTTATGAGGGTGAGGGCGACGAGCTTTTTGTTGGAGCTGACCAGCCTGGTGCTCTGCGTAAACGATTCTCCCGGGGAGGCCTTGCCCCAAAGAATCAGGGGCAAGGTGAGGGACCAGGACAGAAGTTTCCTGATCACCACGAAGGCCATAATCAGAAGAAGTGCTCCGATCAGTACTGCAGCAAGGTAAAAGACAGGAGGCTTGTGGGCCAGATAGTAATTGATGTCGTACTTGGTCAGGGCAAGCCAACCAATCAGCCCGCCAGCGGCGAGAAACGGAAGGATGATGACCAGCAGGCGGAGGACGAGCAGCACGGAAAACTGGAAAATTATCATCGCCCGTGCGGCTGTATAGCGAAGTATGCCGGTGAGATCTTCTTCACTTTCTTCGGTTGCGGCGATATAGGTGAGCATCATTGCCGCCTGCTCGAAGATCACGATGGTGATCAGCATCGCGCCGAACACCACCAGTGCAGCCATGCCATAGGGGGAGAGCAGGAAATAGATGATGTCGGTGTCGGCCAGGACCTCGGTGGAAGAGAGCGCCAGCAGCAGACGACCCAGCGCACCGAGCAACGGGGTGAAAAGGATAAAGCCGAGTGCCGTGAAGACAAGGTGGACAAGCAGTATTGACCACATAGCGGCGCGTATTTCGGACCTGACGCGTTTAGCCAGGTCAAAGACGATACTCATCATGGTTTTTTCCTTATCCCGAGTAATGGTCGCTCAATTTCAGCCAGCTGCCGAAAATCAGCGGTTCTGGCGACATGGTCGCGCAGCTGATGATATCGGCGTCGCCACAGGCTGCCTCAAGATCATCGATGACAGCACAATCGTAGCCGGAGGCGCGGTAAATTTCGGCCACCTCGACTGCCTTGTCCCGGGTTCTGCCCCAGATGGAGATCCTTGTCAAGGGGCGAACCGTGTGATGAGCGAAGCCAAGATAGCGCGCCAATCTGCCGGTGCCGACGATAAGGAGATGGCTGGCATCGGTTCTGCTCAGGTATTTCGAGGCCAGAGCCGAGGCGCAGACGGTCCTGCGGGCGGTGAGCTCGGCTCCTTCCAACTGAGCGAGCAGTTCGCCGGTGGCGCCGTCCATCAACAGGTAGATTCCCAGGATTGTCGGCAGGTCCTTGGCAGAGTTGCCGGGGTAGATGTTGACCATCTTGACCCCGCTGTATTTTCCGTCAACCCAGGCGGGCATCAGCAGTAGCGTCGCCTGCTGCTGACCTTCCGGAGCGAGCGTGTAATGGAGACGCTCGGGAATAGTACAGGGCTGGGTGAACATTCGCTCGAGCGC
>JARRLH010000145.1:0-17972 GCA_037387205.1 Desulfofustis sp. | reverse complement strand
GAATGAAATCGTGTCCCAGGGTGTGCATATAGAGCAGCGGGGTGGTCTGGGCCGTATCGCCGAAATCCCAGGTCAGTTCTCCCCCGGTCAGGGTTGGGCAGGAGGCCGGCTCGGTGCCGATGAAGCGAATTTTTCTGCCTTCCAGGTAGTCGGGGACGAAAGGAACGGCCAGCCCGGCAAAGTTGGAACCGCCGCCGCAGCAGCCGATGATCACGTCGGGGTAGTCGCCGGCAATCTCCATCTGAATTTTTGCCTCCAGGCCGATGATTGACTGGTGCAGAAGGACATGGTTCAACACCGAGCCAAGACTGTAGTTGGTATCCTCCCGGGTGGCGGCATCCTCGATGGCCTCCGAGATGGCGATGCCGAGTGAGCCGGGAGTGTCGGGCAGCTTTTCACGAATGGCCCGACCGGTGTTGGTCTCCTCGCTGGGGCTGGCGACGACATTGGCGCCGTAGGCATGCATGACCGATTTGCGGTAGGGTTTCTGTTCGAAGGAGACGCGCACCATGTAGACCTTGCACTCGAGGCCAAACTTGTTGGTGGCCAGGGACAGCGCCGATCCCCATTGTCCGGCGCCGGTCTCGGTGGCGATCCTCTTTATGCCTTCACGGGCATTGTAGTAGGCCTGGGCCACGGCGGTGTTGGGTTTGTGTGAACCCACCGGGGAGACGCCTTCGTTCTTGAAATAGATCTTGGCCTTGGTGTTGAGGGCGTTTTCCAGAGTGGCTGCCCGGACCAGGGGGGAGGGGCGCCAGATTTTCAAAATATCCAGCACTTCTTCGGGAATGTCAACAAAACGCTCGGCTGACATTTCCTGTTCGAGCAGGGCCATGGGAAAGATGGCAGCCAGTTTTTCAGGCCCCATTGGCTCCTTGGTTTCCGGATCGAGCGGCGGCTTCAGGCCACCGGGCAGATCGGGAACGACATTGTACCACTGGAGGGGCATTTGATCATCACGCAAGACGATTTTCTTGTTCATGGTGTCTCCTCTTGGGGTTCAAATTGTGTGAGCAGTATCCGGGGTTGCAGAACAATGGTCTTCATACCACGAAATGTTTGCTCCAGGCAAGGCCGATCAGTCTTCCAGTGCGGACCAGGAAGTTTTCATGGTCTGCAGCCTCAGTACCGTATCGGCATCTAAATGCAGAAGGGCAGTCAGCACCTCAGCCGGTTTCGTTCCGGGCTCAGCGCTTCTGCTTATCAACTCGAGGGTGAGGCGCCGCCTTGATACCGCTGTGATCCGTTTCACAAGAGGGCGAATATCGAGATTTTTGCGTCTGCCTTTTCTTACCCGTTCGATGACCAGTGATTCCATTGAATCATAGCCGGCCAGGACACTCAGCTCAGCTTCGCTGAGATCTCTTGGCAGTTCGATTTCGTAAGTACTGATCATGTCCTGTACCGGCTTGCCTTGCAGCGGGCTGATGTCGGTAATTTTCAAGCCGTCCGGCAGCGCCTGGTCGAGGGCGGCCTTGGCCCGGGTGAAGTCGGTTATGGGCTGTACCAGATCGACCGCAAAGAATTCGCAGCGGCTCATGGTGCCCACCGGCAGGGCGGGTCCGAAGGAGACCTTCGGGGAGGGATTGAAGCCCTGGGAAAAATGGGGTTTGAGATTCGCCCGGCGCAGCCCTCTCTGCAGTATCTGCAGAAACTCCAGATGGCCTAAAAAGCAGATGGTGCCGGTTCTGGCGTAGCTGACCAGATAGCGGTAAGAGCCCTCAGCTTCGGCCACAGGGGGCTTGTTATCCTGGACGGCCGGCTCCGCTGGAGGGGCTTGCCCCCGATTATGGACGATTGGCATGATCGTCTTGAAATCGCATAGCCCACATTTCTGGCAGGAGTGGTACCTGCAGTCCGGGGTGTATTCCCGGGTGCGGCTCTTGTGCCGCTCGCCGGCAAGAAATTCAGCTTCAACGAGGGGGTCGATGTGGCTCCATGGCAATAGTTCGCTCTGGTCGCGTTCGCGCAGATAAAAGTCGAGGTCGATGTGTAATTGCGCGGCGGCCTCGCGCCAGGTATTCAGATCGAAGTGTTCGCTCCAGCTGTCCAGTCGGGCCCCGTTGTTCCAGGCCCTTACCAGAAGGGGCATGAGTCTTCGGTCACCCCGGGAAAAGACGCCTTCCAGAAAGCTCTGCTCGGGATCGTGATACTTCAGGGTAATCGATTTTTTCTTCAGTTTGGACCTGAGCAGAGAAAACCGCTGGCGGCTCTGTTCCACTGATAATTGAGCCTCCCATTGAAAAGGGGTGTGCGGCTTCGGAACGAAGGTCCCGACACTGATCGAGATTTTTTTCCTGCCGCGTCCGCCCACGGACCCAGCTTTGGCGGTTTTTTCTACCAGCTCGGCGATGGCTTCGATGTCTTCCTCGGTTTCGGTCGGCAGGCCTATCATGAAGTAGAGCTTGATAAGGTTCCAGCCAAGTTCGTAGGCCTGCTGAGCGGTGCGCAGCAGATCCGCCTCGCTTATGCCTTTGTTGATAGACTGGCGCAGCCGCTCGCTGCCGGCTTCCGGGGCAAGCGTGAACCCTGTTTTCCTGACCCTGCGGATCTGGTCCATGAGATCTCTGGTCAGGGTCCCCACCCGCATCGACGGCATGGCCACCGATACTTTTTCGCTGGCGAAGCGGCGCATCAATTCGGGCAGCACTTCGGGCAGGCAACTGTAATCGCCGGTGGACAATGATAAGAGAGAGATCTCGTCGAAGCCGGAATGGCCGATGCCCTGTTCAGCGAGTTCTAAGATCTGCTCGACGCTGCGCTCACGCACCGGGCGGTAGGTCATTCCTGCCTGGCAGAAGCGGCAGCCTCTGGTGCAGCCTCGGGCCACTTCGACGGCCAGTCGGTCATGGACGATCCGGGCGTTGGGGACCAGTGGTCGACGGAGGTGGTCGATCCGGTCGAGATCGGGCAGTACTCGTCTTTTCACCGTTGCCGGTCCGCCGCCCTGAGGAGTTATCGACACGGTTTTACCGTCACCATCATAACGGGGGTGGAAGCGGTGCGGCAGATAGATGCCTTCTATGTTCGCCAGTTCATCGATCATGGCGGAACGCTTCACCCCCTGCTTTTTGAGTATCGCAACGAGGCTGCTTATCTCGGCCACCGCCTCCTCACCGTCGCCGATGACGATAGCATCACAGATTTCGGCGATCGGCTCCGGATTGAAGCCGCAGGTGCCTCCGCCAATAATGATCGGCGCAGATTCATCCCTGGCAGCCGCCCAAAATTCGATGCCCGCCAGATCGAGAATGGTAAGTATGTTAGTGTAGCAGAGTTCGTGGGGCAGGGTGACGCCAATAAGGTCAACAGCAGGCAAAGGAGTTGCGGTTTCCAGGGTTGACAGAGTAATCTGCTGGCTGCGCATGAGTGTTTCCGCATCCGGAGCGGGACAATAACAGCGTTCGGCGGCTACCGATTCGAGATCGTTGAGGAGGTGATAGAGGATCTGTAAACCCTGGTGGGACATGCCGATCTCGTATAGATCGGGAAACACCAGCGCCCATCTTACGGCGGCCCGGATGTCGATCTCCGGCACATTGAACTCGCCACCCAGATAGCGCCCGGGTCTACTTATGAATGGTAAGAATGGGTGTTCGTCCATAGCTCATTATCGATCCTGAAGAGTTAAACGTGGCCTGCGGTTGAATTGATGCAGCCTTCAGAGAGCCCCCGCTATCAATGAAAATAAGTTGACTTTTCAAGAAGGTATAAGGTATTGAAATAGTATCGTATCTAATAATAAATGCTGAACTTTGGCTCCTCAGATGTCGTTGTGCCGCACAGATTCTCTTACGTGGAATCGTTTCCGGCTCGGCAGGTTGGGATTTTCACGATCCCTGCGAACTTAAATAAACGTGAGATGATGGGACCACAAATCGTGAAGCGGTTATTGACTATCCTTGCAGCCGTCTTTGTTTTTTCCACCCCATTCGCGGTAATGGCTGCGGATGAGCCGAAAGATCTTGTCCTTGAATCGATTGAGGTAATCGCAGGTAACGATAAGCCCGAACAGGTCGTATTCAAGTTCAATGGTTCCCATACTCCTAAATCTTTTCGAATAGAGGGGGATAACCCCCGACTGGTGTTTGATTTTTTTGGCGTCAAATACGCGTCTGCAGTCAACAGGATCAGTGATGTCGGTGGCAACATCATTGCCGGTGTTCGAGTCGGCAAACATTATGAACCGCCGAAAACCCGGGTAGTCGTAGATATCCAGCAAGACAGTCCATATGTTTCCGAGCAGACGTTCAATGTCTCGAACAATAGTCTGACAGTGACGTTTTCCCCTGATTTAGAGGGTATAAGCGCAATAGAGCAGCAGCCGGATCAACTGCCGCGTATAGAGGTGGACTCTCCCAAAATAGTCCACAGCCTCACCGCAGTGCAATCCCAACCTGACGATACTCAGTCTGTAGAAGTCGAAGAGCAGCAGACAAGCGCTGCCCAGCCTGACGATTCCCCGCCTGTTGAAGTCGAAGAGCAGCAGACAAGCGCTGCCCAGCCTGACGATACCCAGTCTGTAGAAGTCGAAGAACAGCAAACAAGCACTGACCAGGGTGACGAAGGTCAGTCCACGGTAGAGACAGCTGCCGAAGCAACCACAAAAATTTCCCCAACCGCACAGCCTGATTCAGAAACTGTTCAGTCGGCTGATATGGATCAAGAGACTGCCGAGCAGGCCGAAGAGCAGACTGCTGCAGTGGCTGAAACTGACAAAGTTGAGCAGCAATTGGAACCTCAGCAGGGCGTTCAGGCCGAGGAGATAGGGCCGGTACTGCTCGAAGTTTCGTTTGAGAAATCCATCAACAATAGTGAAACAGTCCTGTTCAGGCTCAATCATTTCTACCCGCCACTTGTATTCGGTGTGGAGAAGGGAGAGCCCCGGGTGATTTGCCATTTTCTCGATGCTCGCATCGGCTCGGCCATCCCCTCGTCAATCGACGCAGGTGGTCAATTCATCGATCGAATACTCGTATCAGAGGAACCTGATCCAGATAAGGTGAGGGTTGAACTGGTATTGGTGCCTAATCGAAACTATGATCTTCAACAGCTCTTTTTCAAAGAAGAAAATCTCTTTGTAATCATCGTAAAAGAACTTCAGGGCGAAGCGGCCCAAAGCAACTAAGGCAGCCAGGTTCTGCTGAATCCCCGGGGGCTATAGATGTTGAAATCCGCCGGTTCAAAGCTGCTCTGTCTGATATCCGAGAAGCGCAGTTCGGCCCGGCCACCCAGGGGCAATTCGCCGATAACCAGAGTCACTGGGTAGAGACACCCATCTACCTCCTGCCACTCGAGGTACTCGAGGGTGGCGAACACCTGGCCGTGTTCGTCGATGAGGATGCGCTCGACGATTTTTCCATTTTCCCTGTTAAAAAGGATATATTCCTCTAGTGTTTCGGTGTCGGCAACGTGGATATTGAACCACGCTCCTCTGTGCTCGGAATCGAGCCGTATCTCACCGATCTGCTCGGCGGCGGCCGATGATCGTCCGCCCAGCCAGTCCAGCCAACTACCGTGCACCAGGTTGAGCGGAAGGTCGTGACGAACCGCCCAGGAGCGCACGCTGCCGGTGACTGTCGACCGCTGCACCGTGTCTATGGCTTCCGGCAGTAAGCGTCGAAGGAATAGTTGCGCACGGCTGAAGTCCACGCGATGGTCACCTCCGCATCCCAGCTTGGGGTGCACTGGTTCTGGGAGTCGATAAAATCGGCAAAAGCCGCTACGAGACCAGTCCTCTGCTCACCTTCGAGAACGGAAGTCCACGGGGACTTTGCACAACCGTTGAGCACCAGAAGAGAGAGCAGCAGCACTAAAGCTGCTGCTCTGGCCAGACTAGTTCTTCCGCAGTGCATCGATTTTCTTTTGGACTTCGGCTTTCTTATCCTGGTCATCGAAGTGGTCCAGCGCCTCTTTGTATGCCTTGATAGCTTTGCTGCGCTGCCCAAGCGCCTGGTAGACATCGCCCAGATGATCGTGCAGATAGGGGTCATCAGGCAGCAATTTCAAAGCGGCGAGAAGTTCGTCTCTGGCTCTGTCGAGATTGCCGAGCTTGAAATGGACCCAGCCGAGGCTGTCCTGGATATAGCCATTGCCAGGTTTAAGCTCCATGGCACGTTGAATGTAGACCAAAGCGCGGTCCAGGTAACGGTCGGTATCGGCCCAGGAGTAGCCGACGAAATTGAGGGCTTCAGCATGATCCGGATTGATGATCAGCAGCTGCTCCATGACGCCGATGGCCTCATCGAGTCGATCGGTCCGTTCGAGCTGCAGCCCGTATTCAAAGAGCAGCCGCTCATGGTCAGGGTAGTTGGCATAGCCCGAGGCAAGTACGGCGCTGGCCAATGCCATCTGTTCGCTGTCCCGATAGAGCGAGGCTGCCATGATGTAGAACAGCGGTCTTCGGGTGGAGGGTAAGGAAATATACTCGTTGAGCATCTCCAGGGCCTGGGCCGCCTTCTCCTGCTGATGGAGAATTCTCGATCTCAAGGAGACGGCATCTTCAAATTCCACCTGGTCTGCGTCGATACCCTCCAGCACTTCCAGCGATTCGGCCAGACGATTCTGTTCGGAATACAAAACGCCGAGCAGATAACGAGCGGAACTGTCATTGTGGACCTTGAGGACGGCGTTCAGGTGGGCTATTGCCTGGTCGTAGTTATCCAGGCGAACGTAAAGCTTACCAAGCGCCAGCGAGAGCTGCACCGGCGAATTGCGATAGCGGGGGATGAGACTGAGTTCGACGATGGCCTCATCTTCCCGGTTCGAGCCAAGCAGTGACTGCACGATCAGCAGCCGCGCCTGCTCCGCTGAATCATCCTGGTCGAGGATTTCTCTCAGCAGGGCGATGGCTTGATTATAGGATTCTTGCTCGATATGAAACTGGGCCACCTCGTAAGCCAGTTCCGTGGACCAGTTGAGTTCCAACGCTTGCAGATAGTACTCCCGGGCTTCAGCAGGGGACTCGGTCATGCGGGCCAGGGCCAGATAGGCGAAATAATTTTGAGGGTTGAGCGATATCAGTCTCTTCAGTGTCCGGCGAGCCTTTTTCGGCTTGCCGGACTGTTCGAGCAGGACTCCAAGCCGCAGCAGCACCCGCTCGTTGTGCGGATCATAGCTGAGAATCTCTTCATACTGCTCGCTCGCTTGCTCAAGTTCTTTCTGCTGAGCCAGCAGGCCGGCAAGTAGTTTTCTGCTGGCGGTATCCTGTGGATCGTCTTGAATGTTACCTTCCAGAAGCTCAATGGCCCGCGAAGTGTCACCTTTCTTCAGATGCAGAAGCGGCAGTTTGTGCCTGATGTACAGGGCCGACGGATCGCACACCAGCGCCTTTTCATAGGCATCGACAGCTTCATCGAAGCGCTGCTCATACTCCGCATGGGTTCCCCAGAGAAAGTAAAAATAAGAACAGGAAAGATCCTGGGAGTCGGCGGCCGGGGAATCATCTGAGCTGATCCGCTGTTCCTGGGCTGCACAGCCGGAAAGCAGCAGTATAATCGGCAATAGCAGCCAGGTGGTGTGAAAGCGGCCCAATGTCACTGAGGCTCCCGTGGGGGTGAAAGGGTTAAATGAGGCAGCAGCTTGTCGATCAGTCCCAGCACCTGTCGATGGACTTCTTCTACGGCCGCCGACCCGTCGAGGCGCTCAATATAAGGTAAGTCCATCTCCTTGAAAATACTATCAACTTTTTTAAGGCTCTCCAATTGTTCAAAATCGTTGAGCTGGTCGCCCCGTTTCTCGGTAATCCTGCGGATGCAGGTCCGGGGGGATACCTCGATGATAATTGCCAGGTCGGGTGCGGGGGCAAATCGATGCAGGTCGATTATCGCTGCGGGGCTGCAGCCTGCAGTTCCCTGGTAGGCGGCGGTGGACAGGAAATAACGGTCGCAGAGGACAATCTTTCCGGCTGCCAATGAGGGACCAATTAACGTATCGATGTGCTCGTGCCGGTCTTGCATGAAGAGATCCAGTTCCTGGTCGGGAGACACTGTGGAGCGTTTCCGGTAGAGCTCTCGAATTTTCTGACCGTATATCCCTTCGGTGGGCTCCCGCGTGACCACGACCTGGTGACCTAAGCGTCGAAGCGCCTGGGCAAGCAGTTCGATCTGGGTTGATTTACCGGTCCCGTCGATTCCTTCAAAGACGATAAACGTTCCTTCACTCTTCTCTTTCATGGGACCCCTCTCTATGCAGTCGAGCGATGGCGACGGTTGGCGGCCATGAGAACGGCGAGGTCGACCGCCGCCTTGAGGCTGTCAATGGTGCTGATGCCTCGTCCGGCTATATCGTACGCGGTTCCGTGATCAACCGAGGTCCGTATAATTGGCAGTCCGAGGGTGACGTTGACGCCGTCTTCAAAGTGTAAAAGTTTGAAAGGGATGAGTCCCTGATCATGGTACATGGCGATCACGGCGTCGAACAGACCCTTCCTGGCTTTGTAAAAAATAGTGTCGGGCGGATAGGGACCGCTGATCTGCGAGCGCGAGTCGCAGTACTTGCGGGCCTCTACTATGGCTGTAGTATCAAGGTTAGTTCTTCACTGCCGAACAGACCGTTTTCCCCAGCATGGGGATTGAGGCCGGCGACACCGATGCGCACCCTGGCAAGGTTGAAATCAGTTCTCAACGACCGCTCGGTGAGGATAATCTGGCGCACGATCGTTTCACTTTCCAAGCTCTGCACGACCTGGGAGAGTGAGCAATGGATGGTTGCCGGAACGACTCTCAGGGACTCACCAGCCAGCATCATAGCCACCTCCTTGCAGCCGGTTCTGCGGGCCAGCAATTCGGTGTGTCCGGGAAATTTATAGCCAGCCTGATTTAGTGAAAATTTGGAGATGGGGCAGGTTACCATGGCGCGCAATTCACCTGCAAGACACAGCTCGAGCGCTTTTTCCACGTAGGAAGCCATGGCCACCGAGGTGGCAGGAGTCGGCGACCCGAAGGAAAAGGACTCCTTGGCCAGAGACGACACGCAGAAGACGTTGAGGCAGTCGTCGGCGACCTCCTTTCCAGGCGTCCAGGCTTTGATGTCGACGGACAGAGCGAGCAGTTCGCAGATCTTTTCGAGAACGTTGCTGTCGCCGATGATGACGATCGGCTCCCGCTGATCCCGGCTGCGGTCCAGATAAAACTTGACGATCAGTTCTGGGCCGATGGAAGCCGGGCAGCCCATGGTGATGCCGATTGGTGCGTTTTCGTGTGCCTGGATATTCATTATTGCTGAGCCCCTGGGGAGGCGGTGCCGCTGGTCACGGTGCCTCAAAGGCACCTGCGATATGAGTGATGTCCGGAACTGGCCGGTCAAAGACCACTCCGATTACATCAAACCGTACAGGTGCATCCAGCAGTTCGTTACTGCTCAGATAGATGAGCGCGGTGCGGCTGATCTGCAGCTGTTTGCGCCTGGTCACCGCTTCGATAGGATGACCGAATTCACGGTTTTGTCTGGTCTTCACTTCGACAAACACACAGGTGTCGCCGTCTCTGCAGATAATATCAATTTCACCGCTTTTCTGCCGATAATTTCGTGCGACAAGGCGAAATCCTTTGGACAGGAGATATTCGGCAGCGATATCCTCACCTCGTTTTCCGAGGTACAGCCGTTTTCTCGACAAACTCTTTTACTCCCTTGAAACTGCAGCGGTGCACCGGGCAGGGTCCGTGATCGCGAATGGCCTGTCGGTGTTCGCTGGTGGGGTAGCCCTTGTTGGCCCTGAAATTGTAGCTGGGATAGCGACCATGGAAGTCGTCCATTATCTCGTCTCGGGTGATCTTGGCTACTATCGAGGCGGCGCCGATCGAGGCCGACCTGGCATCGCCCTTGACCAGCGTTTCCTGAGGGGTGGTGATCAGCAGCTTCTGGTTGCCGTCCACCAGCACGAAGTCTGGCTCTGATCCGGTCTTGCTCAAATCGGCCAGTGACTGCTTCATGGCCAGCAGCGAAGCCTGGAGAATATTTATTTCATCGATCTTACGGGGAGAGACGATGCCGACGCCTATGCGGGCGCCGATCTCGTCGAGATAGCCCCGCAGATCATAGCGCTGGGAAACCGTTGTCTGTTTGGAATCGCAAAAAGGAGAGTGGTCGGCATCGGGGGGGAGAATGACCGAAGCAGCCACCACCGGCCCCGCAAGAGGGCCCCGACCTGCCTCATCGGTGCCCGCAATTTTCTTAAAGCCGCGCTGGCGCAACAGTCGCTCGAACTGGAAGGTGTCATCCGGGTCGAATTTGCCTGACAGCAATAGCCGCATCGGTTCGGACGGCCGGACCGTGCCTGGGGTGCTGCAGCAGGTCCGGCCAGAAGGAGGATACGCTCGAATTAGCGAATACCGCGTTCCCGGATGCGCGCTGCCTTGCCACGGCGTTCACGCAGGTAGTAGAGGCGGGAGCGCCTTACCCTGCCGCGCGATACCAGTTCGATCTTTTCGATGCGGGGATTGTGCAGGGCGAAGGTTTTCTCCACTCCGACGCCGTGGGATACTTTCCTGACAGTGTAGGAGGCGTCCATTTCACCGCGCTTGCGCTTGATGACAACGCCCTGGAAGACCTGAATACGCTCCTTGCTGCCTTCGATAATGCGGATGTGCACCTTTATGGTATCGCCCGGACGGAATTCCGGATGATCGTAGCGCATCTGTTCCTGATTTATTTTGTTGATTATCGGATTCATGATGGTAACCCTTGTGTGTGAGTTTCGGCCACCTTAAAAAGACAATTTTCAAGGTACCCATATACTAATCTACCTAAGCTGTACTCTTAAAAGTTAAATAATCTTCTCTGTCACCCAGCAACCTGTCCAAAATGATCGATACCGCCGAGCGCACCGACAGGTGATTGTAGTCCGAATGTCTGCCGATCGGCGGCAGCACTGCATCGGCTCTGTTCATCACTTCCGGCGTCAGACCGTGTGCCGTCCCAAAGAGCAGCAGCACCGGCGCTATCTTCCTCTCGAGGTGAGCTCGCAGCTCCCCGTATCCCATCTGCGCAGCCTGCGGCTTCGCGCTGGTCGCCACTACCAGCGGCTTCTCACCAAGCCGGCGCTGCATATCTTCGACGATGGCCTCGAATCCGACCACCGGCCTGACAATGGCCAAGGCCTCACCTCTTGCCGGGTTGGCCGAGGCGCCGTGCCCGTTTTTCCAGTGCTCGGTAATTTCTCCGATCAATTCAAGCTGATCTTCATAGGGGGTGGCGACGTAGTAGTCTTGCACCCCGTAGGTCCGTGCCGCTCTGCTGATATCGTGCAGGTCCAGATTGGTTACTGCCGAGCAGATCCTCTCCCCCCGTTTGTTGAGCACCGGGTGGTGAAGCAGGGCGATGGCCAGGTCGTGAGTCTGCATGGCGGTGGACTTTTCCAGCCTCAGCCGGTCCGGACCTTCAGGCCGTGGGCCTCGAGCAGCCTTTTTTCCTTCTCGGTAAAGGAGGCTGCCGCTTTTACCAGCAGATCGGGCCGTCGTTCCTTGGTTCTCCGCACCGATTCAATGAAGCGGTACTCTTCGATGCGTCTATGATCGCCGCTGAACAGAATTTCCGGTACCTCCATATCCTCGAACACCCGGGGCCGGGTATATTGCGGATGCTTCAGCAGGCTGCTGCTGAAAGTGTCATTGGCCGCCGAATCCGAGCACCCGAGCACGCCTGGAAGTAACCTGGTCACACCATCCACCACCATCAGCGCCGGCAGCTCGCCACCGCTGAGGATGAAATCACCCACCGAGATTTCGTCATCCACATACTTACTCCTGAACCGCTCATCCACCCCTTCGTAGCGGCCGCAGACCAGAATAAGCTGTTGCTCACGGGCAAGTGTCGTCGCCGTCTCTTGATCGAATCTGCGCCCCTGGGGGCTGAGCAGGATGACGCGTCTGGCCAGGACCTGCTCCCGGCAGCTTTTTCGCACGGCCAGACTCAGCGGTTCCGGAGTCATGACCATTCCTGCGCCGCCGCCGAACGGGCGGTCATCGGTGGTCCGGTGCCGATCGTTGGTGAAATCCCGGAGATTGATTGTCTCGATCTCCACCTTGCCCTGTTTTCTTGCCCTGGCCACGATGCCGTCCTGCAGGCAGGCTTCGACAAACAGCGGGAAAATGGTCACGATGGAGAAAATCATCAGCGGGCCCTCGAACAATCAGGCTCTGTTGATGTCGAGCAGCCCCGGCGGCGGATCTATGACCAGCTTGGACTCCTGGCGGTCAACGATCATTTCCTCCACGAGAGGGATGAGGATTTCCTCCTCTTCGTTCATCACGATCATGAGTGGATGCGCACCCGTGTGGCTGACCATCTCGACTGTACCAACAGGCCGGCCGTCCACCGTTACCACCACGAGACCGACCAGCTCCCTGCCATACACTTTGTCGGCCTGCGCAGGGCGGTCTTGCCGGTTGCAGAGCACACCCATGCCCGCGGTCAGATCTGCTTCACTCTTACTGTCAATGGTATCAAGTTTGAGGATAACCTGCGTGCCCTGGGTCCGCCCCCTGACGATGTCGAGCAGGTCGGTCATCCGGCCGTCAGCTGCTACGAGGGCAACACGGCCGTAGGTTTCAAATTCTTCTGCTGGTCCCTGCAGCGGCAGCACTTTGATCTCTCCCTTGAGACCGTGGGACCTGGTCACTCTGCCGACGAGATCAAACTTGTCGGCCGGGTATGGGTACTGCGGGGCCATGGCACGCTGGAGCTATTCCAGGATGTCGAGCCGCGATTTCTTGTTGTTCCGCGCCGCAGAAGCTGACAGAATCGAGCGCATGGCCCGGGCCGTCCGCCCCTGTTTACCTATTACCTTGCCGAGATCTTCCTGGGCCACGGTCAACTCGATGTTGATCATGTCACCGTTTTCGTTTTCCACGACTTTGACCTGGTCGGGATTATCGACGAGGGCTTCAGCTATGTGCGCCACCAATTCTTTCATGGGTTACTCGGTGATGTCGATCTTGGCAGGCTCCTGCAGTGGATCGTAAGTGCCGACGATATCGAGAAATTTACCGTCGCGAGGACTCTCGCTGTCGGCCACGACAATGCGGTAAAAGGGTTGTTTCTTCCTGCCGAGCCTTGTCAATCTGATTCGAACTGCCATTAGTATTCTGACCTCCAGTGTTGGCTGTACGGATCGGTCTCCATACAGTGTTATCTTCTCATTCCTTTGGGGACTTTTCTACGTTTTCTGCCGGTCATGACACCCGGTTTGCCCCGCATTTTTTTCAACATCTTAAGCATTGCCGAATAACTTTTCAGTACCCGGTTCACTTCGGCCACCGATGTGCCGGAGCCGGCGGCAATCCGCTGCCGGCGGCTGGCATCGATAATCCGGTGATTTTTTCGTTCCTTGAGGGTCATTGAACGGATTATCGCCTCGGTCTTGGCCAACTCTTTTTCATCGGGCTGGGGGGCATCCTTGAGCTGCTTGAGCTTGTTGATGCCCGGCACCATTCCCATAATCTGCTCAAGCGAACCCATCTTCTTGATCTGCTGGATCTGGTCGAGAAAATCTTCGAGGGTGAATTCGTTGCGCTGGAGCTTCTTGGCGATCTTATCCGCCTCTTTTTTGTCGACTACTTCCTCAGCCTTTTCAATCAGCGTCAGCACATCGCCCATGCCGAGAATCCGGGAGGCGGTGCGGTCGGGATGAAAGATCTCGAGGGCATCCAGCGCTTCTCCGACCCCCACGTACTTGATGGGCTTGCCGGTTACCCGCTTGATGGAAAGGGCGGCACCCCCGCGGGCGTCGCCTTCCATCTTGGTCAGGATGACGCCCGAGATTTCGAGATCCTGATTGAACTTGTCGGCGACCGACACCGCGTCCTGCCCGGTCATAGCATCGGCCACGAAGAGGACTTCGGACAGATTTACAGCGGTCTGAATTTCCTTGAGTTCGTCCATCAGTGCTTCATCAACATGAAGCCGGCCGGCGGTATCGATGATCAGGGTGTCGTAACTCTTCTCCTGGGCTACGGCAGCGGCCTGAATGCAGATGTCTACCGGTTTGAGATCCGTGGTCGACGGATGGACCGGGACGTCGAGCCGCTCTCCCAGCACCTGTAACTGTTCAATGGCAGCGGGACGATACACGTCGGCAGGAACCAGGTAGACTTTGCGGCCTTTCTTTTTGAGCTGGGCCGCCAGCTTACCCGAGGTGGTGGTTTTCCCAGAACCTTGCAGTCCGGCCAGCATGATGGCCGCCGGCTGATGTCCATCCAAGCGAATATGTTCAGTGTTGCCACCCAGCAGTTCAACCAGTTCTTCATGGACTATTTTGATGACCTGTTGCCCCGGCGAAAGCTTTTGGGAAACTTCCCGGCCGACGGCTTTTTCGGTAACCGTGTCAACGAAGTCTTTAGCGACCCTGTAGTTGACATCGGCTTCCAGAAGGGCCATGCGCACCTCACGCATCGCTTCTTTGATGTTGTCCCCGGTGAGAACACCATGGCCCCTGAGCTTTTTAAATACTCCCTCGAGCCTGTCTGTCAGGTTTTCAAACATGTATTGTGGGTATCCTGGTTTTTGTTGCGACCTCTGGCTCAGCGCAAGAGGGTAATCACGCCGTGCCCCGGATAAAAGGGGAGGCGGTAATTAACAAAATCAAAAGAGAGCAAAAATACTTCTATTCGACCAATAAGTCAAGCAGGTAAAGGCCGAGCGCAAAAATCTCTGCCACGCAGGCCTACTTTTTCTTAAAGCCATGCAGAGGTAGATAAATAATCACGGCGGGTAGAAACAGAAAAACGATGACAACCCAGAAGTATTTTCTCCACCAGCTGGAGAATGAGCGGCTCAAGATATCTCTCAATACCACGAAGAGCAGGCCCGCGTTAACAGCGATGCCCAGCAGTGCCAGGGGCAGAAGATATTTTATCTCCCGTGCTGAAGGAAACAACAGCAAAAACAAGATCATGCCGGCGAGGTAACAGATGGCCATGGCAGAATAGATCTTTTCACTGGTGCTCATGGGTGCTCGGAACTGGTATGCATGGTTGTTCGCCCGCTCTGATCCAAAAAATAGGCGGCATGGAGGTGGGGGCCGATGAATAATTATTGAGCCATTTGCAAAACGATCTTTTCGCCCAAACTCTGCCTTATGCTCAAAATTTTATCCTCGGAATATCAATAATATGCCTGTGGTAAAATTTCTCGCATGCCTTGATTTTCAACGAAAATCCTAGGTTTGCCAGGGCTCTATTGATTCGAAAAAAATTTCTCCAGCAGTTCGCTTCGCCACCCCGCGGTAAACTTTTCCGGCAGACGTCCCTTGTGTTTTCGCTGCTGTTTGACCAGTTGTTTAAAGTCTGAATTATTGCCCACGATATGCGGGTCGATTCCCTGGGTTCGGTGGATCCGGTCGAGAAATGCCAGCAATCGCTCGTAAGTCGATCTCTCTGCCCCACTGAGCCTGATACGCCTGATGACCTCGGGCAGATCCCTCTCGCTGACGCACAATCCTTCCCGGATCCCGGCAACCAGGAGATCGCCGTAGCGCTGCATCTTATTAGCCGAGAGCAGATGCAACTGGGTCAGCGCGGAGACGGAATCAGGACGCTCCCTGGCCAGGGCCAATAACTCCTTATCTTTGATTATGTGTCCCCGGGGGCGGTTGCGGTTCCGTGCCTCTGTCTCTCTCCAGCCAGCCAGAGCACGAAGGATCGCCAAACCTCGGCGATCAAGGGAGCCGCTTCCTTTGATTTTGAGATAGCGCTGCTCATCTGCAGGAAGATCGTAGGCTTGCGGGAGGCAGAGTAGCTCCAGTTCCTGGTGCAGCCAGTTCTTGATTTCAGGAACAATAATTCTGGTCAGCAACAAGACGCGCAGAGCCCTGAGGTAGCGAACGTCATCCAGAGCATAGTCGATCTGTGCATGATCAAGCGGCCGTTTAAGCCAATTGGTACGGGTCTCGGTTTTAGGCAGATCGATGTCGAGGAGATCACCGATGAGATCGGCTAGAGATATGGTTGAGGAAAGTCCGGAAAAACCTGCCGCGACCCTGGTGTCGAATACATTGCGGGGAACGACTCCGGTTACGCGGTTGAGAATTACCAGATCTTGCGGTGCGTCATGCAGAATTTTGACCACATGCGGGTCCCCGAGCAGCATGCCCAGCGGTGTAAAATCGTCAATAGCAAGTGGATCGATGAGAAAGCACTCCTCATCGGACAGGGCCAGCTGAATCAACCCAAGCCTGGGATAATAGGTGCGCTCCCAGATGAATTCGGTGTCGAGGCCGACGCAATCGGTGGTGCAGGCTCTCTCAATGAGGGCAGTGAATTCTTTGACGTGTGTGATCATACGGATTCGGCCGGTCGATACCCAAAGTACAATAAATAGGCAGGTGCTTGACCCAAAAATGGCGCCCGGGCACATTGTCTGGCCAAGCTGTAATAAAATAAACAGCGCACCGCAACAGTTTCTTTTTACTGCCAGCGCGGCGCGCAGGTTTAAATGCCTGCACCACCTTTGGACTGGTCGGCCGGCTGATATTTGTAGTATACTTCCGAGGCGCAGTTCAACAAGCCGAAGTGGGCTTCTGCCATAGGACACCATGCTGAGCTATATCATAAAACGCATATTGCTGATGGTCCCGACCCTGTTCGGCATCATGCTGATCACCTTCACGGTGACCCAGTTCGTTCCCGGCGGCCCGGTTGAGAGAATGGTCGCTGAAATAGAGGGTCAGGGCCAGGCCGGCGGGGAGGCGGCCTCTTCAGCATCAGCCTATCGCGGCGACATGGGGCTCGACCAGGAACGACTCGACCTCCTCAAAAAGCTCTATGGCTTCGATAAGCCTCCCCTGACCCGATTTCTGCAGATGATGGGCAACTATCTGCGCTTCGACCTCGGCTCATCTTACTACTACCAAAGAGATGTGGTCGATTTAGTGATTTCGCGGATGCCGGTGTCCATGAGCCTGGGGCTCTGGACATTTCTGATCGTCTATGGAGTCTGTATTCCCCTTGGTATTGCCAAGGCCGTAAGGGACGGCAGCGGTTTCGACGTGGCCAGCAGCACGGTGATTCTGGTGGGCTATGCCATTCCCGGATTCGTCTTGGGCATCACCCTGATCGTACTTTTCGGCGGCGGCAGTTTCTGGTCGATATTCCCACTTCGGGGGCTGGTTTCCGACAATTGGTCGGAATTGAGTTGGGGTGCCAAAATTCTCGATTACCTCTGGCATATGGTGCTGCCGATTTTTTCCAGCGCCGTCGGCAGTCTGGCGGTGATGACCATGCTGACCAAGAACTCCTTTCTCGAAGAAATCGGCAAGCAATATGTCCTCACCGCCCGGGCCAAGGGGCTCGAGGAACGGACTGTCATGTTCAAACACGTATTTCGAAATGCCATAATTCCTATCATCACCGGATTTCCCGGATACTTTATTGCCGCGTTTTTCACCGGCAGCCTGTTGATCGAAACGATTTTTTCCCTCGAGGGCATGGGGCTTCTGGCCTATCAGTCGGTACTCAACCGAGATTACCCGGTAGTGCTTGGAACACTTTATTTTTTTACCATCATCGGGTTGGTGGGCAGGCTTCTATCCGATCTCAGCTATGTCGTAGTCGACCCCCGCATAAGTTTTAGCCGTGTCGAGTTCTAACGGATCCAAAGCAGTGCTAGTCGACCGGACCGTGTCCCCGGCCCGGAGAAAGTGGCAGCGCTTCAGAAAAAATAGAAGGGGCTTCTACAGTCTGGTAATTTTTTTAGTGCTCTTTGTCTTCAGTCTCGCGGCGGAGTTGATCAGCAACGATAAACCTTTTTTCGTTGTTTATCAGGGTGAGTACTATTTCCCGATTTTCAGGGTTTACCCAGAAACCACATTTGGCGGTATTTTCGAGACCGAGGCCGATTACAAGGACCCGTTCTTCATTGAACTCAAGCAGGAGGACCAGAATCGGGCCTTTTTTCCCCCCAACCGGCACAAAAACGACACCATCAATTACGCGCTCGATGTACCGGTACCCTCACCGCCGACCAAGGAAAACATA
>JARRLH010000144.1:0-8725 GCA_037387205.1 Desulfofustis sp. | reverse complement strand
CGGGGCCGGGAATTCAGCTCCTACCTTACCGCGATCGCTGAAGAGTAGAGGCGTTGAGCCCTGTTCATCGCGTCCTGGGACTGCAATGCGGTCTGATAGGCCTGGCGCCAGCGATTCTGGCTCCAGAGGTTCTTGGCTTGGCCCAGTAAATCATGGGAAATCTCCATCTGGGCCTGCATGCCAAAGGGAAACCTGCTTCTGGTTCGAGCCCATTCCAGGCGAGCTTCGATGTCGAGAATCGCATCTTCATATTCGTCCTGGATCTCTTCCTGCCTGGCAAACTGGACCAATAGATAAACAAGCAGTGCGGAAAAAACAAATGCCAGAAAGACGTGCATACCATCCCCATTTTGATTTATCCCGGACCATTCAGAATCCGGGGTGAAACAGTACGCCTGGGTTCTGGTTTCGACCTGTGTAGCAGGGCAGGCAGAAACCTTTCACCAGTACCCATGGTCGCGGCCGGGCACACAATCCCGCCCCTGCTGTCGCCGGCTCGCTGCAGAGAACCGCGGCGCCAGAAAGGAGCAGACTGATGCCCATCCCGCACAATTGCATCACCACCCGCGCTCTTACCACTGCAACAACTTTTTAAATAATATACCCGAATGAGATCTTGGAGCAAAGGGAACGATCCTGCCTCGTTTCATACTGCATTGTTTCAGGCACCTGAAGCGTGACCGTTCTAAAGGATAAAAAATAGTAAATACTATTGATACACTATCAATTGTTCACCATATACGTCGACCTGGTAACCCTTATTGTTTAATTATGAAAAATTACCAACGAGGCAGTTTCCGAAAGGCATAGAGGTACCGACCATGAAACGCTTTAAAAATATCTTCTATATTCTCGACGAAGTGTCGTTGACGCGCCAGGGCAGCGCCGACAAAGTGGCGGAACTGGCTCGGCTCAACGAGGCCCGGGTCACGGTGATGATTGCCGGGGAAAGCACGTTTTTCGACGACCTAAGCCGGCGCATCACCGGCCGCTACGAGGAACTCAGGCAGGCGGTCACAGTCCATCATCGGGAGCGTCTCGACCAGTTTCTCCACCATGAGCGCTGGCAGGACATTGAGGTTCGGCCCGACTACAGCGAAACGGATGATTTCATAACCATTATCCGCAAGGTGATGAGAGAAGGCCACGATCTGGTCATTAAAGAAGCCTCGCTGAAACAGGGCATAGACCAGTTGTCCATGCGGCTGGTGAGAAAATGCCCCTGTCCCGTCTGGGTGATCAAGTACGATTCGTCCGACTTCAAGCGCATCCTCGCGGCGGTGGATGTGGGAGGCGACCGCGAAGAAACCGCTGCTCTCAACAAAAAGATCTTGGAACTGGCTCATTCACTTGCCCAGCGGGAGGGTGGAGAGGCCCATTATCTGCACAGCTGGCGACTGGAATACGAGATCATGCTGCGCGGTCCGCGTTTCAAGGTTTCCCCCGAGGAGATCGGGGCGCTGAAACAAGACCTCTTCAGCGAGCGTCGCACCGCCTTGACCAATATTCTTGAAACCAACCATATTCATTGTGAGGATCGGCAGGTCCATGTGCGGGAAGGGCTCAGCAGTGAAGTGATCCAGCAGGCCATCGGGGAACTCGACATTGATGTCGTGGTCATGGGCTCGGTAGGGCGCTCGGGTATTCCCGGCCTGCTGATCGGCAACAGGGCGGAAAAACTTCTCACCTCTATTAACTGCACTGTTTTGACGGTGAAGCCCGACGGCTTCAAAACCCCGGTGACGCTGGACTGAAAACAATGAAACTGGTTAACAAACGCGACGATAGATTCCTCTGGGTGCTGAAAAGGATTATCCACCTCTGCCTGAAGTCCCTGGGGCTGCTGATGATAATCGTGATCATCTCGGGAGTGGTCGATGTGGCCTGGACCATCTACCAGCGGTTTGCCGCCGAACCCCGTTTCATCCTCACCATGGGAGATATTCTCATGACCTTCGGGGCCTTCATGGTGGTGCTCATAGCCATCGAAATTTTCCAGAATATCATTCTCTATCTGCGCGATGACGTCATCCACGTCAAGATTGTGTTGGCCACCGCCCTGATGGCGATCGCCAGGAAGGTGATCATTCTCGACTACGAAGAACTTGAGCCGATGTATATTTTTGCCACGGGTGTTGTGCTGGTGGCCACGGGAATAACCTACTATTTCGTTCATAAACTGCCGCCCAAAGCGCAGAGCGAACCGCTGGAAGAGCAGGGGAGCTGACCTGCTCTGCACAGGCAAGATTCAGGAGACGGGGATGCTGTTTTTGCCGGCGGAAGTGACCCAGCCGTGCCTGCGCTACAGGAGCTGCTTCTTCCTGCGTCTGGTAAGGATCAGGCGGATGATGCCGAGGGCGGCCAGGTAAGTGAGAGCGGCGCTGATAAGGCCGACAAGGATACTGCCGATCAACAGCGGAATCGCCATGGTGCTGGAGAGCCCAAGCATGGTTTCCAACTGTCTGCCGAATTCCCAGAAATCCAAGGTGACCAGTTGGGCTCCGATCGAGGCCAGGGTTTTGTAGACCTCGGCAACCGGCGGACCTGACCAGAACAGGCTTCCCACCCAGTAGTTGAAGGTGTATATCGGCGCCATGGTTGCCACGTTGGTAATCCATACCGGTATGATTGCTGCCGGCCGGTTGAGATTGAGAAAGGTGGCCAGGAAGATGGCCACCACTATCTGAAACCCCATGGTCGGGGTAAAGGCCACAAAAACTCCCAGGGCAAATCCTCCGGCTACCGCCCGGGGGGAACGCCTGAGACGGACAAGCCATTTAAATACCGCCCGGAAGGGAATGACGATGCGTCTTTTTCTGCCGGGCGCATTGTGTCCCTTGGAGTGGGTGCTGTTGTCGGTGTTCATGCGGAAAGGTAGCGGGAAAATCGTTGCTGGGTCTACGGGCAGCACCACAAAGAGATTTTCTCCGCCCGCCCGATCAAACCCGCGGTGGTACCGCCGGCAAGATTCATGCGTTTGAGTATCCCCTGAGCGACACCTTTGAGACCAACAGCAATGGCGGCAAAACCAGATTTCTCGGCGTAGCCGGTGATGGTTGAGGCGACGTTGAGTCCCCAGGTGGTGTCGAGGTGAATGCGCTCGTCGGCGACACGGTGGCCATGCAGAATCCGGGAGGATTTCTGAAAAATGAGGTCGGTGTCGAGGCCGGCCCCGTTTTCCACATGCAACAGGGTGACCGTATGCTGGTCCTGGCGGGAGAGAATATAGCCAACATGATCCACCGCCCGCAATGACCCTTCTGAGCCGTCGACACCGATGAGTACATGCTTCCTGCCCTGTTCGGGCTCCGGGCAGATCCACAAAGGAGAATTCAGGGTACGGTCCTGAATGATCGCCTTGGCCGTCTCCTCAGCCGGGCGCTCGAACACCCATTGGAGAGTATAGCTGGCCCGCTTGCCCAGCACGATCGCGTCATAGAGCCCGGTGGCCCCCTCCCGCAGTATGTCGTTTATCTTGCCATAGCGCTCCGGAAAGGTCTTGGTGATCATCTGGTCCACTGACATGTTCGATTTGCTCAACAGGCTCCTCGACTTTTCCAGCGCTTTCCTGGCGCCGACAGTGAGGGGGCCGGTGACCCCTTCTTCAGGTTTGTCCCACATTTTCATAAGAGCTTTGTTCATATCGGTCGCATCAAGTCGACTGATATGCAGCAAGGTGATCTGATGCTCGGAAAGCTGCTTGAAAAAGGAGCAGATGAATTCCACTCCGGTGAGGTGCTCGTAGTCGTTGCTGACGGTTACCAGAAAATGCTTGTTCATTCCATTTCTCATGGGCATATAGTTAGTTATATCAGTTATATAATTGTGAAAACACAATAATAACTATTCGCCGATGAGCAATGGGGTGGCGCTGATTTGCACGGTAGAGCTGAAGGCAAAAGCCCTTGTCCGGCTAACCAGCAAGGCGGGGAAGCGGGCAGAGAAGAGGCCTAAAGCGGTTTCTCGGTCTTGATTTCCATTTCACCGGTGCACCGTTCACAGTCCTGGTCGGTGCAGCCGTGCTTGCAGTAGTAGCCAAACCCCGATTCCCAGCTGACACCCCCCCGGGGGCAGTGATCGACATACTCTGCGTACTTGACCAGACGCTCTATGATAGCCTTGGGCACATGGTGTTCCATCTTGCAGGCCGCCGCATCGGCATCCTCGCGGTCGATGCCCAGCACGTTGACCAGGAATTTTTCCAGCGCCTGATGGCGATAGACAATTTCCTCGGCGATGGCTCTGCCCTCGTCGGTAAGAGTGATGAGATCATAGGGGGCGTAGTTAATCAGCTCATGCTTTCCCAGAATTCGCAGAGCGCCGGTAACAGAAGAGGCCTTCACATTGAGGTATTTGGCACTGTCTTTGGCCCGGGCGGCCATTTTTTCCTCTGAAATATGGAATATAGCTTCCAGATAATCTTCCTGGCTGGCACTGAGGTTTTCTGCTGAAATCATTAGAATCACTATGTAAATTTGTAATGGTAAGAACTCCTAAAATTTTACGGCATAACTAAAAAAAGTCAACAAATGTTTTGCCCGGGATAACGGCCTGGGCTGCAGCACCAGCACCGCCAGGAAGTTCAGCAGTCGAGATATTTTTAGGCGCGCCTTACTTTTTGTGTTGCATCATACATTCGTCTCATTTATAATCGCCACTGTCCAAGGGCTATTAATTAACTTATGATGCCGCTGCTCCGCTGAGCCGGACAGAGGGCTGATTTAAAAAACTTAGTGTGGTTGAGAGATCCATGGCAAGAAATGGAAGAAACATTCAGCTGGCCGATATCAGCAGAGGCATCTCCTACGAGGTTGTCGGCTTTGAGCCTGAACATTCAGCCTATGCCGAAAAGCTTTACAAAATGGGATTTGTCAAGGGCACGCCGGTTGAACTGGCGCCCGTGGAGTTGTCCGACCCCATGATCGTGCAGATCAGGGGCAGTAGAATCGCCCTGAGAAAAAATGAAGCCCAGGGGATCCTGGTCAAGGAGCGCTCGGGTGCACAAGGTTGAACGTATAGCCATTGCCGGGGTACCCAACTCCGGGAAAACCACCCTTTTCAACAGTCTCACCGGGGCCAGGCAGAAGGTGGGCAACTGGCCGGGCGTCACGGTGGAAAAAATAGAAGGCTCGTTCCCCCTCAGAGATACCCGGGTGGAACTGGTCGATTTACCCGGGACTTACAACCTGAGTCCTGATACCGAGGATCAGAAAGTCGCCGAGCGGGTGATACGGAGCGGTGAGTACGATCTCATCGTCAATGTCCTCGATGCGACCAACCTGTCCCGCAATCTCTATCTGACCATGGATCTGCTGGAGCGGACCAACCAGATCATCGTCCTGCTCAACATGCTCGACGTGGCGGAGAAAGAAGGGATCAAGATCGATATCGACCGGCTCAGTGAAGACCTTGGCGTGCCGGTCATTCCGGTCGTTGCGGTAAACAAGGCGTCGGTCAGAAAAGCCGTGGAAAAAATCGAGGAGGCGATCGAACACCTTCCCGAGCATGACTCCCACGTCTCCACCCAGGAGGTCATGGACACGGTCCAGAAGTACTCCAATATCGACGAAATTTACGGTCGCGTCGCCCGGGAAATAAAAGATAGGTCAACAAATTTCACCAACCGGGTCGACAACCTCGTTATGCATCGTTTTGCGGCAATCCCGATCTTCATGGCGTCGATGTTCGTGACCTTCTGGTTTGCCATCGGGCTGGGATCAGTGTTCATTGATTTTTTTGATATTATCGGTGGCCTGCTCTTCGTCGATATACCCGGCGCCCTGCTCTCCTCCATCGGCAGCCCCGAGTGGCTGATCGTCATGATTGCCGGCGGCATAGGGGTCGGCTGCCAGACCGTGGCGACCTTTATCCCGGTAGTGTTTTTTATGTTTCTGGCCCTGGCAATTCTCGAAGACCTCGGCTACATGGCCCGGGTCGGAGTGGTGGCGGATCGCTTCATGAGAAAGATCGGGCTGCCCGGCTCTGCGTTCATCCCGATGATTGTCGGTTTCGGCTGCACGGTACCGGCGGTTATGGCGGCCAGGACGCTGAGCAACCGCCGGGACCGGTTCATGACCATCTTCATGGCGCCCTTCATGTCCTGCGGGGCGAGGCTGCCGGTCTATGCCCTGTTTTGCGCGGCGCTGTTCGGGGCCTATTCGGGCCTGGCCGTCTTCCTGATTTACCTGGTCGGCCTGTTCATGGCAATTCTCACCGGTTATTTTCTGAAGAATACTCTGTTCAGGGGCACCCCCTCGAACTTTGTCATGGATTTGCCGCTTTACCATGCTCCCCGCCTCGGCGCCGTCTTCAAGAGTGCTTGGCTGCGGTTGCGTTCCTTCATCAGGCGGGCCGGCGTTATCGTGGTTTCGGCCGTCTTCGTGCTCTCGGTGCTCAACTCCGTCGGTTTTGAGAGAGGCAGGCTCACCTTTGGCAATGAGGATTCGTCGTCGTCCATCCTGGCCTATGTCGGCAAAGCCGCCAGTCCGGTGTTTGAACCGATCGGTATCGCCAAGGATAACTGGCCGGCTTCAGTGGCCCTGTTCACCGGTCTGTTTGCCAAAGAAGCCATTGTCGGCACGATCAATGCGCTGTATGCCGCCAACGACATGACCGGCCAGCAGGCTGAGGTCGAAGAACAGGTGCAGCGGCTCGATATCGGCGCCGCGGTCACCGGGGCATTCACCTCGGTGGGCGAGGGACTGGCCTCCTTACTAGGTTCTCTTGATCTGCTCGGACTGGGGATAGTGACCAAGGATCAGCTGACCATGTCCGAGGAGATCGGCACGGACACCTCGGTCTACAAACACATTGCCGCAAATTTCACCGTCTTTTCAGCCTTTGCCTATCTTCTTTTCGTGCTCATGTATTTTCCCTGCCTGGCTGTCATCGGTGCGGCGCGGCAGGAAATGGGCGGCTATTATGCGGTGGTGATGGCGGTCTATTCGACTTTGCTTGCCTGGTCGGTGGCCACCTTTTTCTACCAGGTGACCGAGGGGCACAATCTGTTCTACCTCCTCTTTTCGCTGGTCGTACTTGTGGGAATTTACGGCTGGCTGCACATGCTGGGCAAGAAGGAAGAGCCCGAAGTCCCCATGGTTATCCCGCCTCCAGTGATCAAGGATTGTCATTAACCTGCCCGCTGCCTCAATAATCCGCCAATTTTAGCCGCTCCCAGGACAGGCCGTGAGCAGCGGCGGAGGCTCAGCCGGGGGGCGTGCCCTTGGACTGGATTTTGGTCGTCAAATACCGTATTCTGAGCGTTGGTGCTATCCGAGCAGTCCAAGCGAGTATCCTCTAATCTTTTCAAGGAGAATCAACATGCCCGTTTACGACCGGGGCGAATGCGCCGGACAGTTTTTTTCGGGCCATAGCCGAGGAACTGGGCCTGAACCTCAGTTCCCGGTACGGGGTGGGGATGGTATTTCTGGGCCACGGAACAGACAGGCTGACCCGGGTCCAGGAGGTCTTCGCCCAGGAGCTGGCCGCCGAGACACTGTCTGTGGCCGGCTGGCGCGAAGTGCCGGTGGATCCGTCGGTGCTCGGCGAAATTGCCCGGGCCTCCCTGCCGCAGATCATGCAGGTCTTTATCAACGGTCAGTATGGCTGGGGGCCGCGGGATTTCGAGCGGCGCTTGTTCATGGTGCGCAGACGCATCGAGAAGAGAATCACCGATGATCCCGATTTCTACATCCCCTGTCTTTCAAACCTGGTGATGATCTACAAGGGGCTCTGCCGGCCGGGCGATCTGCCCCAGTTTTATCGCGATCTCGGCGATCTCCGGATGCAGGCCTCTATCTGTCTGTTTCATCAACGCTTTTCCACCAACACTCTGCCCCGCTGGCCGCTGGCCCAGCCCTTTCGCTATCTGGCTCACAACGGCGAAATAAATACTATCACCGGCAATCGCCAGTGGGCCCAGAACCGCTCCTACAAGCTGCAGTCTCCCCTGCTGCCCGACATGCAGGATGCAGCCCCGTTCGTGAGCACCGACGGCTCCGACTCGGCCTCTCTCGACAATATGCTGGAAACCCTGCTGGCCGGCGGTATGGATCTGTTCCGGGCCTTTCGGCTGCTGATTCCTCCCGCCTGGCAGAATCATCCGCAGATGGATGAGGATCTGCGCTCCTTCTACGATTTTAATTCGATGCACATGGAGCCCTGGGACGGGCCCGCCGGCATCGTCATGAGCGACGGCCGCTTTGCCGCCTGCGGGCTTGACCGCAACGGGCTCAGACCGGCCCGCTACGTCATTACCCGCGACCGTCTGATCACCCTGGCTTCGGAAATAGGAATCTGGGACTACACCCCGGACGAGGTGGTCGAAAAAGGCAGGGTCGGCCCCGGCGAACTGCTGGTGGTCGACACTCACAACGGACGTCTGTGGAGCTCCTGGGACATCGACAACGAACTCAAGACCAGGCATCCCTATCGCCAGTGGCTGCAGCGCAACTGCCAGTGCCTGATACCCATCGAAGCAACCGGCTCCCTGCCGGTCTCCCCAAAGACCCGCAGCACCTGGTCGATTTCATCGATGGAGTAACCGAACAGTTTCTGGTAGGTGAGCAGCTGGTCGTCCGACAGGGCCCGCTTGCCGGTCTTCTCCTCGTCGAGCTGTTCGGTGGGGATCAGGCACTGGCAGTTGCGCTGCAGCCACTGGCGATAGGGATGCCTGGTCTTGAGTTCGTTGTCGATGTCCCAGGAGCTCCACAGACGTCCGTTGTGA
>JARRLH010000143.1:0-7455 GCA_037387205.1 Desulfofustis sp. | reverse complement strand
GCCGAGCGCCTCCCCGGAGTCCCGCCTCCAATCAATTGCCAGCACGGAGAGCGGAGCTTTTATCCTGGCCTGGCAGGCCAGCCGGCCGTTTCTGTTGAGCAGGGCCTCCGGTAGCAGGCGGGACTCATTGTCTGTGACTGCCGAGACATGCGCTGACGGGGTCACTTCCACCTGACATTTGCCGCATCTTCCCTTGCCGCCGCACTCCGAACGGAGATCGATTCCCTGGGTGGCCGCGGCGGCCAGCACCGTCTGCCCCGCCGGAGCCGTGCATAAAATGCCCATGGGCTCGAAGGTCACCCGGACCTGGGAGCCGGATCCGTCATGTTCGCTCTTTTTTCCAGTCAAAAATAAATCCCCTGTGTGACCGCTTCACCCGGTCGAACCAGAAAGAACTCTTCCTCCGGATAGGGGCCTCTCACCAGCTTGTGAAAAAACTCCTTGCTCCCGGCCTTGATCTCCAGGTACTCCATGCCGAAGTAGTCGGCATTTTTGCGGGCGATCCGGCGCATCGGTTCCAGATCGTCGACCCCGGTATCCACCAGAACGATATGGGTGTAGTGCTTGAGTTCCTCTTTCTTGGCCCATTCAGCCGTTTTCCTGCCGTAGCGCGGCACATAGTCTTCCTCTATGATGCTCAGTGGATCCTTTTTCTCCACTATCCACCCGGGGGTGAGGTAATAGCTGCCGGGCCTGGCCTTAAAATCGTCAAGATAGGCCTGGGGCGAACCCAGGAAAAAGCCAATGCAGTCATGGCAGAGCGGCACGACGATGTCCCGGGTTCTGGCCTGCACACCGACGATGCCGTTGGAGCAGAGGCCATAACCGAGCACTATTCTGTCGACCCTGTTGTCCAGGCGATCGACAAGCTCCTGAATGCGTCCAGCCATCAGCGCCGGCGTGCGGTGGAGTCCCTGGTCGAGGTAGCGGGTCTCGATGTGGTCAAGACCGAGGGCCACTGCCTCGATTTCCGCCTGCATAATCTCGCAGGCGATGACCCCAGCCTTCTGTTTCTCTGAAATTCTGTGAACACTCATCTGAGCAGGTACTCCACCCCGTAAAGTGCGGCGCTCTTTTCAATCTGCCGCGCACCTGTTAAAATCTGATTTTATCCGGCCGACATTGCACTATCGCTGTTTTCCGCCCGGCTCGTCAACTCGTTTCTGGTGTCCTCAACCACTGCCACACCAGAGCTATTCAATGAAACCACGCTGCCGTTTACTGTCCATTTCCAAAAACAGCGCCATGCCGGTTTTCATACTGGCAAAGCCGTGCTGCCGGTAAAACCCTTCCCGGCCCGGTGCCGCATAGAGAATGATGTTGCAATGGGCGAGTTGCTCCACAACACGCCGGATAATCTCCGATCCGACCCCCCGGCCCTGGTATTCCGGTAGTACTGCGCAATCATAGATTGCCGCCTGATACTGGCCGTCTGAAAGCGCCCGGCCGAAACCAATCAGCATCTCGCCGGAGTGGACGAAGATGGTGGTATGGCTGGCTTCAAAGGCTTTTCGGTGGACCTCGGGAGCGTGGCAGCTCATGCCCACCGTTTTCAGAATCTCTGCTACCCGGTTCCAATCGATAGTGCTGCAGCTGGTGCTGAACGATAGTTCCATCATTTCACTCCAGCCGTACCATTCCCGGTCCCATGCACATCGGCCTGGCCCGCTGCATTCGACTCCTCCACTTCCCTCTCCCCTTTTCCAATGAGCAGCGCTGCACCCGCAGCACCAATAAACACAGTTGTTGCGGTGACGAAATAGGCGAAGTCGATCCCCCAGGTATCCATGCTCAAGCCGGCCAGCAGCGCCCCCGCCATGATGCCGCCGCTCATGGCCAGACTGAAGACCCCCATCATGGTCCCGTGACCGTAGTGTCTCCTTCCTTCTATGGAGGCATACGCCCCCAGAACAGGCCAGATGATCGCCTCGCCGCAGCCGAGCAGACAATAGATAATCAAGAACATGGCAAAACTCTTCATGAACGGAATCATCATGATCACGCCGCTCAGCCAGATACAGCCGGTGACCAGCAGGAGCAGCTTGTTGGACCTGTCGGCCACTTTACCGGCGGGTACCTGCAGCACGGCATTGACCAGCGTCCTGCAGGCAATCACCAGGCCGATCTGCAGCCCTGATGCCTCGATGGTTTGGGTCATCAGCAGCGGCAAAAAGGCCATCGAGGGCACCATGATGATCATGGTGACGAAACGGGCCAGCAGAATTCCCGTCGTCAGCCTGCTGTGCAGCATCAGTGCCATACTGCTAAACAGCCCGGCAGCTGCCTTTTTAGCAGGAGAGTGCTGCACCGGCATGTTCCTGATCACCAGGGCAAAGGCACCGAAACTGAGCGCGGCCATCAGATAGAAAACCGATTTAAAACCAAGCAGGTCGGCGACGATGCCGCCGATCACCGGGCCGCAGCCGATGCCGCAGAAAATGGCGATGTTCAGGTAGCTCTGATACCTGCCTTCCTGTCCGGTCGGGGCGAGGATCGACATGTAGGCCATACCGATGGGCACGATCATGGCCGACCCCACCCCCTGGAAACCGCGGATCAGAAGAAGATGCCCAACGCTGCCGGCCTGGGGAATGAGGAGCCCGACCAGGCCGTAGACAAACAGACCGACCACCAGAAAGCCCTTGCGGCCATAACGGTCAGAGAGATTGCCGATGACAGGCTGCAGCACTCCCCGGCTCACTGAAAACACGGCGATGATCATGCCCAGGGCCAGGCCGTTGGCCCCCAGTTCGGTGGCGAACACGGGCATCACCGGGATGATGATGCCGATGCCCAGAAGGGCTATGAACACCGATAACAGCACGGTTATCAGGACCTGTCGGCTCATGAGTTCTCTGGAGGCAATGGGCGAGATGCGATTTAGGGGAGATCGGTCGGCCGTTATATCTGCGATTCTATGGGCAGCATACGCAGCAAACCGACCATGAAGCGCTGCCAGAAACTGGTGTAGGGCTCCACGGTGAGGGTACGCTGTTGGCCGTCGACCAGGCCGTGCCAGACAAGATAGCTGCTCTTGTCATAACCCGGCTTAAGCTCCAATCTGAAGGCAAACTGGTCAATTTTATCGATGATGGCTTCGGCCAGCGGGCGGGCAATCTCCTCCGCTTCGATGACTATGCCGATTTCGGTGTTTTCAATCACCGAACGGGGATCGAGGTTCAAAGAACCGATAAAGGTCTTGCGGCGGTCCATCACGAAACATTTGGTATGCAGACTGGCTTTTGGCTGGTAAGTTCTGCCGCTTTTATTACTCCTGTTTTCTGCAGCCAGGTCCTGGTTCAGTTCGTAGAGTTCCACCCCTATTTTGAGCAGTCGACGACGATAGTTGGCATAGCCCGCATGGACGATGGACACGTCGGTTGAGGAGAGCGAGTTGGTCAATACCACGATTCTGACCCCACGGTCATGCAACTTCTTGAAAAAATCTAGCGCCTTGCCACCCGGTACAAAATAAGGAGACACGATCAGCAACTCCTCTCTGGTCTCCTCAAAATAGGGCATCAGGTCGGCAAGCAGCAGATTTGATTTCTCGACGTATTCAAGCAATTTATCCGGATGATCCCAGACTACAAGGCCTTCGCCCTTGCCTTTGGCCATCTCGGTTTTAAATCCTTTCAAGGCCATGGCCAGTCTGGACTCGGTCAATTCCTGGTAGTAGACCGTGTCGTGCTGCTGCTCGATGTAGTCTTTAAAATCGGCCGTTTTTCTCTTAACCACCTCAGGTGCCGGCGGGGTCTCTATCAACCTTGAGACGGGGTAGCTCAATTCATGGTTCCAGTAGAGATCAAAGGACCCGGCTACCAGCGCCGCGGCGGGACCGACGGCCAGCACATCGAGATCGAGAAAAGCCATATCCGGGTCGGCGACAAAATACTCGTTGCCGATGTTTCTTCCACCGACGATGGTGGCGATGGAATCGACGGTGAATGATTTGTTGTGGGCCCGGCGGGTCAGGGTACCGAAGCCGGAGATAAATTGGAACACCCTGGCGGTGTTGCGGCCAAAGGGATTGAAGAGACGGACTTCAATGTTAGGATGAGCGTCCAGCACCGCACTGCCGAACTCCCTCCCCTCCATATCCATGTCATCCACCAGCAATCTGACCCGCACGCCTCGATCGGCCGCCTTGAGCAACTGATCTACGAAAAGTCGGCCGACTTTATCATCGTGCAGCAGATAGTACTGGGCGTCGATACTCTTTTCAGCCAGATTGGCCATTACAGCGCGGGCGACAAAGGCATCCAGGCCGTTGCCGAGTAGCAGATAACCATTCTCAACCGGGTCCGGTCCCAGGACCTTGGTTGCTTCCCGGTAGAGCTTGGTGGTTTCGTCTGGCTTGAGAGCAAATGAAGTGGAGCGGCCGGAATTGTCAGGCAGACTGGCACAGCCGGAAAGCACAAGCAAAAGCGCCATGGCCGACAACAGGATGGGCCCGGTCATTACCCTCCGGACGACAAGAGATACACACCGGTGTTTTAGCGTGGACGAACGCATCGAAGACGATCCAAGAAAATGTTTGAAAAGCAGCACATCCGATCTTACTAGTTAATGGAATCTTTTAAAATCTCTTTCTCATCCTGGAGGAATTATTGATGACAAGCCTTGACTCTACCCCTGAATTCGTTGCCAACGTATACCAGACCATGGAGCGCAACCTTGCAGTCGTCCGCCGCAGGCTCGGCCGTCCTTTAACCCTGGCAGACAAGGTGCTGCTCGGCCATCTGGACGATCCCGAAAACCAGGAAATGAACCCCGGTTCGAGCTATCTTCATGTTCGGCCTGACCGGGTGATTCTGCAGGACGTGCTGGGTCAGTCGGCGATGCTGCAGTTCATGATGACCGGCCGCAAGAAAGTAGCGGTGCCGACCACCATCCACTGCGACCACCTGATCGAGGCTCGGGTCGCGGGTAATCTAGACCTGCCCGCATCCATTGCTGAGAACAACGAGGTGTACGACTTTCTGAAATCAGCGGCGGCCAAATTCGGAGCCGGTTTCTGGGAGCCCGGCGCCGGCATCATCCACCAGGTAAACCTTGAAAACTACGCCTTCCCAGGGGCCGTCATCCTGGGCACCGACTCCCATACGCCCAACGGCGGCGGAATCGGCGCCTGCGCGGTGGGGGTTGGTGGGGCCGACGCCATCGATGCCATGGCCGGCCTGACCTGGGAAGTGCTGCATCCCAAACACATCGGGGTAGTGCTCAAAGGCGAACTCAACGGCTGGACCGCTCCCAAGGACATTGTCCTTTACCTGGCAGGTGAACTCACCGTCTCCGGCGGGACCAACTCGATCATCGAATATTTCGGGCCCGGCGCCAAAACCCTGAGCTGCACCGGCAAGGCAACCATCACTAACATGGGTGCGGAACTGGGCGCCACCACCTCGATGTTCGAGTTCGACGACAACATCGCCAATTATCTCAGGGCCACCGGACGTGCCGAACTGGCTGAGCTGGCTGCCGACAGCAGCGAGATGCTCTGCCTCGATGAAGAGGTCGTCCGGGAACCCGAGAAATATTTCGACCGCGTAGTGGAGATCGATCTCTCCACGCTGGAGCCCCATATCGTCGGTCCCCATTCCCCCGACCGAGCCAGGCCGTTGTCCAAACTGGCTAAAGAAATTGAGGAAAGCGGCGGAGAACTGCTCGATGACATTTCAACCTGCCTTATCGGCAGCTGCACCAACTCATCCTACGAGGATATGAGCCGGGCCGCCGACATCGCCGAGCAGGCCAAGGCCCACGGAATAAAGGCTGCGGTGCCGCTGATGGTTACCCCGGGATCGGAACAGATCAGAGCCACCATCGAACGCGACGGTCAGATGGCCGCCCTCAACGATATAGGCGCCACCCTGCTGGCCAATGCCTGCGGTCCCTGCATCGGCCAGTGGCGACGCGACACCGCCATCGCCGGCAAACCGAATACCATCGTCACCTCCTATAATCGCAACTTTCCGAGGCGCAACGACGGTCAGCCCACTACCATGAACTTCATCGCCAGCCCGGAAATCACGGTGGCCCTGTCCCTGTCGGGCAAACTGTCGTTCAACCCCCTGACCGATAGTCTGACCGACGGTGCCGGCCGGCCCTTCGTGCTCGCCCCCCCACAAGAGGCGCCGGACGTCCCTGAACTGGGGTTCGACAAGGGTCAATCGAAGTTTCACGCCCCACCCGAGGACGGCAGCGACATCGAATTGAAAGTCGATCCCGACAGCGAGCGGCTGCAGCTTCTGAAGCCCTGGCCCAAATGGGACGGCGAGGATGTGGTAGACGCCCCGATCCTGCTCAAGGCCAAAGGCAAATGCACCACCGACGCCATCTCGCCGGCCGGCCCCTGGCTGAGGCTGCGGGGTCATCTCGATAAATTCAGCGACAATATGTTCATGGGGGCGATCAATGCCTACAATGACGAGGCGGGCAAGGGGCTCAACGTCCTCAGCGGCGAGCAGGGTGTGCCATTTTCCACCATCGCCAGGGATTACAAGGCCAAAGGGGTTAAATGGGTGGTAATCGGTGACTGGAACTATGGTGAAGGCAGCAGCCGCGAGCACGCCGCCCTGTCGCCGAGGCTGCTCGGAGCGGCCGCCATCATTGTCCGCAGCTTTGCCCGGATCCACGAGTCAAATCTCAAGAAGCAGGGACTGCTGGCCTTCACCTTCGAAAATCCAGATGATTATGATCGGATACGAGAAGACGATAGGGTCAGTCTCCCCGATCTTGACCAACTGGCACCAGGCCGGCAGGTCGACTGCGTTGTCAGTCACGCGGACGGCAGCAGCGAAACATTCAAACTCAACCACACCTATAACGCAGCGCAGGTCGAGTGGTTCAAGGCCGGCTCGGCACTCAACCTGCTGGCCTGACCGGTGCGCTCGGCTCGCCACAGCACGGTTGGGGCGCGGTGATTAGATGGCCAAGATCCGTATCCTGCCAGAGCACCTGGCCAATCAGATTGCCGCCGGTGAGGTGGTCGAACGCCCCGCCTCGGTGGTCAAGGAACTTCTGGAGAACAGCCTCGATGCCGGGGCCGACCGGATCGAGGTGGAAATCGAGGGCAGCGGCACCCGTCTGATCCGTATCGCCGACAACGGCGAAGGGATGGATGAGGACGATGTGCTGATGAGCTTCGAACGCCACGGCACCTCGAAGATCACCAAAGATGAGAGTGTGTTCGAGGTCAAAAGTCTTGGCTTCAGAGGCGAAGCGATTCCCTCCATCGCTTCGGTCTCGATCATGAATATCATCTCCAGGCGCCGGGAAGATGAGCTGGGTACCGCCGCCTACAGTTCCTTCGGCTCGATCAAGAAAGTGCATGAGACGGGAGCCGCTGCCGGCACCATCATAGAGGTCAAGAACCTGTTCGGCAACACTCCGGCCCGCAAGAAATTTCTGCGTACTGCGCGAACCGAACTCTCCCATATCGACGACACCGTG
>JARRLH010000142.1:0-10474 GCA_037387205.1 Desulfofustis sp. | reverse complement strand
CAGAAATCAACAACTGATAAGGAGGGTCAAGGATGCACAATGAAAAGAAAGGACGGCGCTCGTTTCTTAAGCATCTTCTTGCCGGTTCGGCAGTAGTCGCGGGAGCTGCTTCGGCGATCAAACCGGCACGGGCGGAAACGCCACCCCAGGTGACAGGCCAAGATGAAGTCCTGTACAGGGAAACCGAATCGTTCAAGAAGTATTACAAATCACTTCGCTCGTAGGCGTTCGCGTCTGTGATAACTTAAGGGTGCCTTGTAAAATTAGGATTTTGGCTCAAGATCGAGGCGCGCAGGGAAATTTTACCACAGGCATATATTTAATATTCCGATTGATAGTAAGAATACCTGCTGCCGCAAGATACGGTAATGGAACTGCAAAGGGGCCGGAGAGAGTTGGTGAGCGGCGGTTCTTCAGGCTACTTTCTCGAGTTTGAAGAGTTCCTCGGCCATGGCGTCGGCGACGACGCTGGTCGGCATCCTGGTGGCTGCTGAACGGTGCAGAATCTCGGTGACGGTTTCTCCAATCCTGGCGGTGCGAATGCGGGCCCGCGCCCCGTCATATTCGCCGTCGATCTCGCAGCTGATGTTTATGACTCCGCCGGCATTGGCAGCATAGTCGGGAATATAGACAATACCGAGACGATCCAGGAGATGGCCGTCCGAGGGATTGAGCAGCTGGTTGTTGGCACTGCCCGCCACAAGTGCGCACCGCAGTTCCGGAATAGTTTTGTGATTAAGGGTTCCCCCCATTGCGCACGGGCTGAATATGTCACAGCGGCAGCGGTGGATGTCAGCGGGGTCGATCACCTGAGCATCTACCTGACTGCGCAGACGATTCAGGCGCTCCTGACTGATATCCGCTGCCACCACAGTGCAGCCTGCCGAGGCGAGCAGCCTCGCCAGCCTCGCACCCGTTTCACCCACTCCCTGGATAGCCACCCGGAGTCCGGCTAAATTTTTGCGGCTGCGGGTGTAAAGAATCCCGGCCTTGATCGCACAATAGACGCCGTAGGCGGTGAAGGGACTGGGATTGCCGGAAGCTCCGACCGTTGCCACATGGGCTGTCGAGCGCTGAACATGGGCCATGTCTTCAATCGTGGAGTTGACATCCTCGGCGGTGATATATCTCCCCCCGAGGGTGTCCACAAACTCCCCGACAGACTTGAACAAATGAGCCCGGTCAACCTGGCCGAGATCGACCCTGACCACACACGTGCCTCCCCCCAGCGGCAGGCGGGCAAGGCTGTTCTTGTAAGTCATGCCTCTGCTCAAGCGCAGCACATCAAAAAAAGCCTCATCATCACTGCCATAATTCCATACCCGGCAGCCACCCAGAGCAGGTCCCCGGTTAGTATTGTGAATGGCTATCCAAGCCGCAAAACCAGCTTCTCTGTTGTCGCAGCGCACCACCTCTTCATAACCGGCGACATTAAGTGTCTGATACCTGTTCATCTGGGCAGATAATCCTCCACTCTTGTTCGCTCCACTCGCAGGCTGTCCTCAGGCTGCTTTTCTAATCGCAGCCTCGGTGCTCACCGAATCGAAGCCGCAGCGCAGCGCTTTTCTGTTCAGATTGAGCGTGGTCGACGATCCACTGCCGAATACCAGGCTGAAGGCCTCTTCCACATGGCGCTGCCGGGGTGTCCCCATCAAGGCCATATAGGCACCCAGCATGATCATATTGGCTGCCCTGGGGTCGCCGCACTGTGCTGCCATTGTCGTGGCTTCCAGTGCATGCACCACCACGTCTTTTCTGCCGACCTCTCTGTCGATAAGCGATCTGTTGAGCAGAATGAGGCCGCCGGGTACGACGCTCTGTTCAAATCTATCGAGCGAGGGCAGATTCATGACGATCAGACTGGTGGCATTGCTCGTGACAATTGGGGAGCCGACCGGATGGTCGGACACGACTACGCTGCAGTAGGCCGTTCCACCGCGCATTTCAGGACCGTAGGACGGCATCCAGGTGACTTCACGACCATCGAGCATGGCTGCGCAGGCAATCAGTTTACCCAGCGACATGACCCCCTGGCCGCCAAACCCTGCACAGAGAATTCTTTCGTTCTGCATCTAGACCTCCTCCGGCGTCTTCAGAACACCGAGTGGATAGTAGGGGATCATATTCGCCTCCAGCCATGCCATTGCCTCCACAGGATCAAGCCCCCATCCTGTTGGACACGTGGAGAGCAGTTCCACCATGGCGAAGCCTTCCTTCGCCAGTTGACAGTTAAACCCCTTGAGTATGGCCTTTTTCGCCTTGCGAATATATTTGGGATGATGGAGGGAAACCCGCTCCACATAAGCAGCACCGGGTACCTCGGCAAGCATTTCAGACATTTTCAGCGGCCTGCCGCTTAACTTAGCGATCCTGCCTGCGGGGGCGGTGGTGGCTTTTTGACCGGGCAGGGTGGTGGGGGCCATCTGTCCGCCGGTCATACCGTAAATGGCATTGTTGATGAATATCACCGTTATGTTCTCCCCGCGATGGGCGGCGTGCACGATCTCCGCAGTTCCGATGGCGGCAAGATCACCGTCTCCCTGGTAGGTGAAGACCGTTTTGTCGGGCACCGTACGCTTAATTCCCGTGGCCACCGCGGGAGCCCTGCCGTGGGAACATTCGATCATATCGACGTTTAAATAGTTGTAGGAGAAGATAGAACAGCCCACCGAAGCACAGCCGATGGTGTCGCCCAGAAGCCCGAGCTCTTCAAGTGCCTCGCCAACCAGACGATGAGCGATGCCGTGGGTACACCCCGGGCAGTAATGAGTGGCTGCCTCGGTGAGCCCGGTGGTTCTCTTGAAAATGACGCTCATGCCGCACCTCCGGTGAGCAACTCCAGGGCGTACTCACTGAGTTCAGCGGGTTCCGGAATCACCCCGCCGCAGCGGCCGTAAAAATGGACGGGCATCCTGCCCTCCACCGCCAGTCTGACGTCATCCACCATCTGACCGCAGTTCATTTCAACGCAGATTACCGCTTTGCCGCTCTCGGGGAGTGCCTTGAAAGGTTGAACAGGAAACGGCCAGAGCGTCTGGGGCCGAATCAGACCGGCCCGGCACCCTTTTTGTCGCAGATCATCTATGCTGTTTTTAACAATCCGCGCAGTAGAGCCAAAGGCGCAAAAAACCAGCTCGGCATCACTCGTCCGGTAGAGCTCAAACCGCGTCTCTCTCCTGCTTATGCGGCCATATTTATCCTGCAGCTCCAGATTGTGACTCTCCAGTTTGGCCGGATCGAGCCTCAAGGACTTAATGGTTCTTGGAGGACGGCGGTGGCGATGCCCGGTGAGAATCCACCTCTTGTTCCCGGCTCTTTTTTTCTTGGTATGCCGATCGAATTGCATCGGTTCCATCATCTGGCCCAGCAGGCCGTCGCTGACCAGGAATACAGGGGTGCGATACTTCTGCGCCAGCTCGAATGATTCCTCCATCATCTCGGCTGACTCCTGCACTGTCGCCGGCGCCAAAGAGATGATCCGGTAGTCGCCGTTGCCACCTCCCCGAGTCATCTGAAAGTAATCGGATTGGGCCGGCTGGATGGTGCCCAGACCCGGTCCGCCGCGCATCACGTTGACAATGACACAGGGGATTTCGGTGGCGGCCAGCATCGAAATACCCTCCTGCATGAGGGCTATGCCTGGCGAAGAGGAAGAGGTCATGGCCCGGGCTCCAGCCGCTGCCGCCCCATAGAGCATATTAACTGCAGCGATCTCGCTTTCAGCCTGCAGAAACAGTCCCCCTGCCTTCGGCAGTTCCCGGGCAAAATATTCCGGTATTTCGTTCTGCGGGGTTATCGGGTAGCCGAAAAAATGAGTGCAGCCACCGCGGATCGCCGCGCGGGCCAGCGCCTCGTTGCCTTTCATCAGTGTTCTACTCATCACGCCCCTCCTGGTGGTCATCGATTCGCTCGATGGTAAAAACCACGTCGGGACAGATCAGGGCACAGCTGAGACAGCCGATACAGTCTTCCTCCGCCGCTACAGAGACGGGAAAATACCCCTTGAGATTGACCTGCGCCTTCTCGATGGCGAGCACGTTTTCAGGACAGACGGACACGCAAAGTCCACAGCCCTTGCAGCTGTCGGCTGCGATGTGCGGTATAGCCCTTCTAACGGCCATGCCCACCTCCACGTCAAAGTGGTAGAGAAACCCTGCCTTTGTTTTATTTTATCAAAATAATTTAATTATTGTCAAACAGCAGAGGAGCCGCTGGAAATGGGAAATAATACAATTAAATTGAAAAGTTAATAATAGAATTGCAGATTATTCTGAACCCTTAAAAAACTTATAAGATCAAAATATCTTTGATTAAACAAAATTATATCGAACCGCCCGGGTGACTTGCTCCAGTCCGGGTTCCGGATCTGGTGAGAGCATGACTTGAGCGCGGCTGGGAAAATCAGCCAACTGTCTCAGAAACTCAGAACTATTGTTTTGGAATCACTGCGGCCTGTAAATAACAACCAGGGTTGTGGCGGGACCGTCTATCCCCCGATAGCCATGGGGGATGATGGAGTCAAAGTAGAGACTATCGCCTTCCGCGAGGATCACCCGGTCTTCACCATAGCAGAACTCCAGGCACCCATGCAGAACATAAAGGAACTCTTCCCCGCGATGATTGTTGAAAACGATATCGCTGGCTTCACGTTCCTCCATTTCGACGATGAAAGGCTCCATTGACTTATCTATTTTGGGATAGGCGAGCGGTTCATACTGATAGCCGATATGTGAGATATGCGGACCTTTCGCAACCCCGTATCGGTCCTCCTTTCGGACGACGATCATATTCCGTTCCTGATGCGATTCCTGGAAAAAGTAGCCGATGGGAACCCCTAGAGCGGTGGCAATTTTGAGCAGGGTGGCTATAGGTGGAGTTACCAGATTGTTTTCTATCTGGGACAGATTTGGTTTGGACAGACCAGTAAGGCCCGCCAGGTCCTGAAGGGTAAGGCTGCGCTTGTTTCTGAGTTTTCTTACCTGGTTGCCAAGGTCGAGCAGGGCGAGAGCTTCTTTCATATCCCCAATGAATGCAGCACCGCAGGTGGTTGATCAATGGGTGCCGCTGGTCAATTTCGCTGATGCTGGCTACACTATACAATCATCGCCACCCTGATTCACCTCTTTCTTTGCCCGCTGGACGGTCTACAGGATGTTAGCGGATCTGGTTGAACCGTGCAGCGGACCGGGTGCTATCCAACTGGCAGAGCGGGCGTACTTCCGGTCTCTGGGCGAAGCCGATACCGGCGGGATGATAAATATGGCGCCTTACAATCAACTGGTGGTTACAGTTTTGCTGCCATCATCGCGCACAATGACCTTAAACGGCATGCTCAGCTCATATGATTTATTGCTCTCCAGCTGCGCATCATGGAATCGGTTTTCGACCTGCTCATCCAAGTCTTCAGCCAGGTCATCATTTCCCTCGTACATTTCTGGATTGATTTGGGCGAGAACCTTACCCCGATCAATTTCAATCGCACCTCCCTCGAAAGAGATGCTAACCGGACCCTCGAAATAGTTCTCCGGGGTATATACCCACTCCAGATATATTGAGACGATCTTGCTCATCCGTCACTTCCTTTCCTGACAAAATTAGAGTAAAACACAGCCCCCCTTTCTACTTGGCTTTTCTTTTCAGGTAAAGCTTTTTTTGCGTTTCACCACACTGTAGCACCATGTAATTATAAGAAAATTTTATCCGGTCTCTTGAATTTTACCTGCCGTTGTACTACTATGGCTCCAGTCATAATTTCTCCTCTATTATCATTATCATTAATCGTGTTGGATTATGCCGCCGGAAGACGAAAGCAGATTATTTGACCAGTTGAAGGCTCGAATAGAGGAGTATAACCAGAAAGATCGACAGGCTGTGGTCCGCGCCAAGGAAGAACGGGAAAAGTGGCTGCAGACCAGAAGTGAAGCCGAGGATAAGAACAGTTCCGACCAGTAGGCCTGACTGAACACATTTATCAGCCCCTCCTCTCTCCTCCATGGGTGGTGGCATCACCCACTTTTCTTGGGCAAGATCTGGCGCTTTCTCCATTTCACTGTGGATCCTCTACGTTACCCGTCGACAATCGATTTCCAGGCTCTATCTGCCAGTTCGATCAGGGATGTCTCTCCGTTCTCGGCAGCACGGTCATTCCATTTCTTCAATGTGTTAATAAAAAATGAATTGTAAAATAGATATGTTGTACCATCGATCACCTTGAAGGTGAGGGGATCGACATCCACCAGTTCGCCGTCGAGCATGGCCCAGGCGCACCAGCCGCCATAGGCTGGCACGAAGTTGTCAGGAGATTCCATAAATGATTCAAGGTTCGCCCGGCTGGCGAACAGATAGGTGGCGCCCCGATGGTCACTGGACCTGCTCTCTTTACCCTTCAGAGGCCGCCCGCTGTGGTAACTCACAGGATCATAGCCATGCAGAGCCAGCCCGTTGTCGGTATTCAGCTTTGTTTCTGCAGCTTTGATCACATTGGCAGAAAGCGATACCCAAACAAGGGTAAGCACCAGAAGAGATATGTGTTTCAGCATAACTCACCTCCATACTCAAGATGATCTCTATGGCGCACCTACATTGTAGGCATCTTTCTCTGTGTATACAAGTTTGGCATCGTGCCTGTCCAGCGGATGCTCCCAGCTTCACAGGGTCGGCTCCGGGCCTGGCAACATGTGCCTTCATCATCATCCCACTGGGCAGCGATATTTTGGTAGCGCCTGGCTGGAGGGCGGCAAAAAGCTTCCCCGAACCCTGCCGACGCCTCTTTTTTGTGGATTTATAAGCGGTAATTTATCACCATAGCCAAGTGATTGTTAAACCCACCACCAATCCTTTTTCCCAAGAGGTATTCTCATGCAATCTTTTGATGTGGTCGTCATCGGTGCAGGAACCGGCGGTCAGACCGCCGCTGTGGAGCTGGCAGCTGAAGGCTTCAGGGTTGCAGTAGTGGAACATAGCGCTACTCCCGGGGGCATCTGCGCCCTGCATGGCTGTCAGGCCAAAAAGTACTATTACGAGGTGGCCGAACTTGCAGCCAAAGCGAAGCACCTTGAGGGTCTGGGCATTAGCGCTCCTCCGGGGGTAAACTGGGCCCAGATAACTGCCGCCAAAAACAAATTCACCGCCAAGGTACCGGAAAATACCGTGGCGAGTTTGAAAGGCAACGGCATCAGCTACCTCTCCGGATCGGCAGCATTTGAAGCCAGCAACATTCTCAGGGTCGCCGCCCCCACCGAAATAATCATTCTCGAAGCATTGGAGCGCCCTCTCGGCCCTTTTGACGGTGATATGGTGCAACAGCTCGTTGAGGCTTCCATCCATGACGGCATCAATGTTCGCTGCGGGGTAAAGATATCGGTTGTTGAGAAAACGGCTGACGGGTTTGCTGTGCACCTGGATGATGGCGAACTGATCAGCGCCGACCTGGTCATCAATGGGGCTGGTCGCACACCAGCTGTCGACGGGCTGCAGCTTGAAAACGCAGGGGTGGACTATTCCCGCGCAGGCATACACGTCGACAAGGGTATGAGAAGCTCGGTGGACACCATTTTCGCCGTGGGCGACTGTGCCGCCACCCTCATGCTGGCCCGGGTGGCAGATCGGGAGGCTTTGGCGGCGGCACACAACATCCTTGCGGCCAAGGGAGCGGGCGAGCAGGACCTGGTAAGCTATGCTGAAGTCCCCGCTGTCTTATTCACCTATCCGCAGCTGGCCATGGTCGGAAAAACCGAAGAGCAGCTCAAAGCCGAACAAACTCGCTACTGGAAAAGCACGGATACCCGCGTCGGCTGGCCGACCTATCGAAGAGTCGGTCTGAGCTATGCCGCTTATAAGATTCTGGTGGATGAGCACGACCATGTCCTCGGGGCTCACATCCTCTCCGACAACGCCACCGGACTCATCAACACCTTTCGAATGGCGATGCTGGGCGGCATCGACGTCAGAAAACTTCGCCAGGAGTCGATCATGAGCCCCTATCCGTCGCGGGAAAGTGATCTGCTCTACATGCTTGATCCACTGGTCCAGTGAGGCGCACCATCGCCGCGGCGGCTCACCAACCAATTCGCTGGTCCATTGGTGCACAGAAGCAGCACTTCGGAGTCATTTACTCTCCAGAGTGAGCAGAAATGACCTCAAGTTCTTCTTGGTGTTGGCCAGCCCGAGTTTCTGCCGCAGCCGTGTCCTGTGGAAGTCTACCCCGGACACAGAAAGTGCCATGATATCGGCAATTTCCTTGCTCGATCGGCCGTTGCGTACCAGGTTCGCCACTTCTATTTCCTGCGGGGTGAGCAGCAGCCCCAGCGATGATAGTGTTCTCAGAAACGGGGAAATGATATCTCTTAGGTTGTTGTCGGCTATTTCAGCCAGCGTGCGGTGCTTGTCCGACAACCTTCCCTGCAGCAGCTTCTCGATGTAGGGCAGCACCAGACGATCGACGTTGTTATAGACCGTTTCTTCAAGCCTGGTTCTGTCTTCATCGCGCTGTCGCAGCAGCACCCGGAGCGCCGTATTGGTTTCTTCCAGTTTTTCTCTTTGCTGAAGCAATTCCAGCTCTTTTGCCCGGAGCGCTTCCTGCATCTCCATGATCGGGGTAATATTTTCATGAGTGACAATTGCTTTGGCCCGCTGTTCTTCCCTGAGCGGTACCACCCGAACGATGAACCAGCGCTTCTGCGCGGGAGAGTGACAGGGGTAGTGAGTCATGAACTCAGGCAGCTTCCCCTTCAGCACTGCGCGAATACCCCGGGCCACCTTATTGGCTTCTGCTGCTTCTTCACTTCTCTCACCTGAGGCCAATTGACAAATATTGAGATAGCTGGTGCCAACGCTCTGGAAGGATTCCTGCATTTCATTATCGTTGGCAAACTGGTCCCAGGCCCGGTTGGTTTCCAGGATGATTCCTTTCTCGTCAATGATTGCCACATGAGCGGAAATAGAGTTGACCACTTCCCTGTAGAGATCGCTTGTACTCATGACACCCCCGTTATTGATAGTTTATACTATCAATAGTACACCATTTCTCTTTTGTTGTGTCAAGAGGGTTAAATCTTAATGTCTTATCCGAATGATGGGCTAGGCCATCTTTGAATATAGCCATTCTGGGAGTTTAACTGATGAAAGGCGGCATTGAATCACTCACTTGGATCAGAGATAAAAATGGTAAAGAGTACGTCTGTTCACTCGAGAACAGGGACAAAGCGAATTACGAAGATCTGAGTGAAGAAGAAAAGCGACGATGTACCGATGTTAACCAGATAATTGGTACTGAGCGCTGGTAGCTTGGAGCTCCTCCCTGTTCCCTGCGGTCTGGCAGTAAGGCAGGGGACACCACCCGCCAGCAGCGCCATCTTAACGGTGGTGCTCCATCCGGTGCGCGGCTGCTGTGTCTCTATTTTTGACTGGTCTCTCATAATATTTTTATTAGGCTGTGGATGGACCTCGGGGTCCATAGTACCTATATTTTACTTAATCGGTTTGGTTCGAACCGGTTCCCCACCTTCCCCAACTCTTTTTCGGAGGATCGCCATGTCAGAAAGTGTCTACAAGATTATCGAAATGGTAGGATCAAGCCCCGTCTCCTGGGAGGAAGCCGCTCAGAGCGCCGTTAAGTCAGCAGGTTTGAGCTTACGGGACCTGCGCATCGCAGAGGTTGTCAAACTTGACATGGTTATCGATGATGGCAAGGCGGCCATTTATAGAGCGCGGGTGAACCTGTCGTTCAAGATTCTTTCCGACTGACGAGACAGAGCCAGCGAGCAGCCGGTCAACTGGAAACACCAATTGTTGAGGGGGCAGCAAGGCTTGTGCCCCGGCCTACACTACCATCCTGCTATCTTCCAGGCGGACTGTTGCGGTCCTTGAGGGGTCAGTGCGTCTGCACTTGCAAGAGGCCAAAATTCGGGTCTCTCACCCTTGCGGGGTCGCTTTCCAGCTGCGGTCAATTTTTCTTATTCCCCAAAGACAAATGATCGCAAAGCATGTATGATAGCTCTCCTACAGACAGCGACACAATCTCTAAAGGAAAAACTGGAGGCTATTCCGGATGGACAGATTCGCCCTCCCCGCTGGTGGCAACTGGATAGTTATTATTGCAATTTTCGGGGCTTCAATCTCTTTGGCAGGCTTTACCTCAAAGTGGGTCGCCGGCTTTTTCCCCGCCTTAAGCCGGCATGGATTTTTAGTCTATTTAAGCCTTACCACCCTGTACTTCAGTATTATTACAATAGTGATGAAACAGCTCATGTGAGAGATCGGTCAGGGCACCCGCACCCCGCCTCTTTGATGCACCACAGCGACCTTGCCGAACCGTCAGGCGCTCTAGCCTGAGCAATTCTCGATCCGCCCTGGCTCCGCCCTATCCCCGCGACAGGCTCTCCGGAGACAAGAATGTCTCCGACCATCTGGTAACAAATAGTGGCCAAATTAAGCGGATTTTCAGCTATTCGGCCTTGCCAATGAGCTTAAATAT
>JARRLH010000141.1:0-7487 GCA_037387205.1 Desulfofustis sp. | reverse complement strand
ACCACCGCGACCAGATCCGCATGCTGGGTGCACTCCCGTACCAGTTCGGCGGGAAACGGCCAGATCGTGTTCAGCTCCAGCAGGCCGATGGACTCACCCCGATTGCGCCGCTGTTTGACCACGCTCAGCGCCGAGCGGGCCGCCGAGCCGTAGGAGATCAGGATCGTCGAGGCATCTTCGAGGAAGTAGGATTTATAGAACGTCATCTTGTGGACGTTGTTCTCGATCTTGTCGATCAGGTGCCTGAGCAGTTCCTGCACCAGCTCCGGCTTGTCAGTCGGAAAACCCCACATGTCGTGGTACAGTCCGGTCACGTTGAAGCGGTGCACGTCGCCGAAGTCGCTCATCGGCAGGCGGCCGTCCTCACGCGGCAGATAGGGGTGGTAGTTGACCCCTTCCTTGAGGCTGGTGCGCAGTCTGGCCACCAGCGGGATCTCACCTTCTTCCGGGACGATCAATTTCTCCCGCATATGACCGATTACCTCGTCGAACAGCAGGATCACCGGGGTCCGGTAGGTCTCGGCGATGTTGAAAGCCTCAACCGTCATTTTGAAGACGTCCTGGTGATTGGACGCGCTCAGCGCCACGATCGAGTGGTCGCCGTGGGTACCCCAGCGGGCCTGGTTGACGTCTCCCTGGCTCACATGCGTCGGGTTGCCCGTCGACGGGCCGCCGCGCTGCACGTTCACCACCACGCAGGGAATCTCGGCCATCACCGCGTAGCCCAGCGCTTCCTGCTTGAGCGAGAAACCGGGGCCGCTGGTCGCCGTCATCACCTTGTTGCCGGTCAGAGAGGCACCGATGATGGCGCACATCGAGCTGATCTCATCCTCCATCTGGATGAATTTCTTGCCCGCCGCCGGCAGCATCACTGAGAGCGTCTCGGCGATTTCGGTGGACGGGGTGATCGGGTAGCCCGCATAAAAGTCGAGCCCCGCGTTCATGGCGCCCAGGGCACAGGCTTCGTTGCCCTGAACAAAGGTTATTCTATTCGACATCTCACTTGTCCCCGCTGGCTGACTCTTCGACGTATTTGACCATCACTTCGATGGCCAGATCCGGGCAGATCTGTTCACACAACTGGCAGGCGATGCAGTCCTTCTTGCGAACCGCCACCGCTTTTTCCTTGCTGTCCAGTTCAAGCACGTTCTTGGGGCAGACCGCCACGCAGATGCCGCAGCCCTTGCACCACTCACGGTTGATCACATGCCGCTTCAGCTTCCTTTTCTTTGCCATTTCAGTTCTCGTTGAATATGTGGCCGACCTCGTCTGGTGTCGTTTCCCTCCCCATATACCATAACTAAAGCGCGAATCAACCCCTAGTGTGGACCACGTTCCTATTAATTCTCAAAAACAGGGGCAGAAGCACAGAGAGCGATAAGATTCGGCGGAAGAATAATCTAACCAAAAGCGCTCCGGGGAAGGTGGGATCGTCGCAGTCAATGGCCGGGCTGATGGCAAACCCTAAGTATGTGGCTCAATCAAATTTGCCAGACTTGCTCTGGCCGATTGCAGATGTCTTTTCATGTAGAGGCCGGCCAGCTCTGAGTCCCCTTCGCTAATGGCAGCCAGGATAAACCGATGCTCTTCGAGTGCTTTTGTCCCCCTGCCCTTGATATATTGGTGCTGGCTTCGGCATACCAATAGTTTCGGATAGAGATCTTCGCACAGAATCTTGAAAAGAACCGGATTGTCTGAGCCTTTGGCGATTGCATAATGAAAATCGAAATCTTCCGGAGATTGAAAATAAGGGTTGATTCTCTCCCTCGAAAACATTGAGAGGTGATTTCTGTAGAGTTTTTCCAAACGAGATCTCTCCGCCTTTGTCATCTTCTCGGCAGCCAGTTCGGCAGCCAGCACCTCGAGTGATGCACGCACTTCCATCAAATGCAGCATGTCGGTCAGCGAGGTACTCGCCACCCGGGCTCCAACATTTGGTACGAAATCGACAAAATTTCGTTCTGCTAAACGCCGCAGCGCCTCGCGAACCGGTCCGCGACTCACCTTGAAACGGGAGGCAAGGGCGGTCTCACTCAACTTTTCTCCGGGTTTGAGTTGACCTCTGATTATTTCTTCGCAAAGTATATTAGCAAGGACCTCTGAACGTTCCTGGCTTTCGGCGTGAAGAGGTGTGGGGGATTTGTCCATATTGTCTACAATTATCTTTGAAGAGGCGAGAAATGGCCCCTATTTTCCTAATACTCGCCAAATTTTACAGTATATTGTTGACAATGCGCAAGATGTATTCTAAAAAATCCCTCAGGAGAAGCCATTTAACCAACCAACAACCTTAACAATCAAAAGAATAGGAGGGACCGGGTAGAGCGAGGACGTTGTATACTAAGCTTACGTTGTGCTGAATTTTAATCGAGGAGGAGATTATGAAATACCAAAAGCTAAAAGTGATGTTATTGAGTTCTCTACTTATTCTTGGGGTTAGCGGCATTGCCCTTGCCGCTGAATGCATCGCCCCGGCCAATCCAGGCGGTGGCTGGGACTTTACCTGCCGCCAGATCGGCAAAGTCATGTATGACATCAAAGCGATCGACAAGCCGATGCAGGTCACCAATATGGCCGGCGCCGGCGGCGGACTGGCATTCAACCATGTCGTGGCGGAACGCAATGAAGATGCTGAGTTGATCGTTGCCGCATCATCTGCGACCACGACCCGCCTGGCGCAAAATGCCTATGCCGGCATGACAGCTGATCAAGTGCGCTTTGTCGGCTCAATCGGTGCTGATCCGGGTGTGATCGTGGTAGGCACGAAAAGTCCCTTTAACTCTCTGGGCGATCTGGTCGACGCAGTCAAAGCCAACCCGGGTGAGGTTGCATTTGCCGGCGGCTCAGCCGTGGGCGGTTTTGACCACCTCAAAGCATTGATGGTGCTGCAGCGCGCAGGGGTCGATGATATCACTAAAGTCAAATATATCAGTTTCAATGCCGGAGGCGATGCGCTCACCCAGACGATCGGCGGTTTTACTCAGGCCATGACCGGTGACATGTCCGAGGTTGTGGGTTTCCTGAAGTCAGGAGATATTCGCGTTCTCGCCGTGCTGACTGAAGAACGTGTCCCTGGATTTGAAGATATTCCGACAGCCAAGGAGCAGGGTATTGATGTGGTTGCCGTTAACTGGCGCGGTCTTTACATCCCCAAAGGTGTATCCGACGACACTTTCAAAATGTGGGCGGATCGACTCCAGAAGGTCGCAGACTCAGCAGAATGGAAGAAAATAATGGCCGACAACGGGCTGGCACCATTTACCAAAGTCGGTGACGATTTCCAGAGTTACATTGATGGGATCGTAGCTGAAGTTCGTACGATGAGCCAGAAACTCGGAGTCATCCAGTAATGCAAAGCGACCGGATTTTCGGCCTGGTCGCAACGGTCCTGGCACTCGCGTATATCGTGAGTGCCAACCAGACCCAGATAAGCTTTTTAACGGATCCAGTCGGCCCCAAAGGATTTCCTATTTTGATAGGAATAATCTGGGCGATCAGTGCTATGTTCATGGTGCTGCGGCCTGACCCGCAACCGGAGTGGCCTGGCCTGCGCACTTTTGGTGCCCTGGCATTCGCCGTGCTTATCTTGATCGGCTATGCCTATGCCCTGAAACCTCTTGGTTTTTTGCTGCCCACGGCTGTTGCCGCCGGCGTTTTAAGCTATCAAATCTCACCCAATCCCAAACATGCCGTGTTGACGGGTATAGGTCTCTCGAGTTTACTTTTCGTGATTTTTAAATATGCCTTGGGTCTAGGTCTGGTTGCCGTCCCTAAATGGCTATTAGGATAAGAGTGCTGACATGGATATATTGGCCAATCTTGCCCTGGGTTTCTCGGTCGCCCTATCCCCCTATACATTGATGCTGGCCGTGATTGGCTGCTTCTTGGGCACTATCATCGGCGCTCTGCCCGGCCTTGGGCCCTCCAATGGTGTGGCGATTCTGATTCCTTTGACCTTTGCTCTTGGGCTTGATGCAACCTCTGCCCTGGTATTGATGACAGCTGTCTACTACGGCGCCATGTATGGGGGACGAATCAGTTCGATTCTTTTGAATATCCCGGGTGATGAACCCGCCTTAATGACGACGCTGGACGGCTATCCTATGGCCAAGGCGGGTCGGGCCGGTGATGCCCTGGTACTGTCGGGGGTGGCATCCTTTGTCGGCGCGTTCCTTGCTACCCTCGGTCTGATTTTCCTGGCTCCGCTGCTGGCCCGGGTCGCTTTTCTTTTTGGCCCGGCAGAATATTTTGCTCTCTACCTTTTGGCCTTTTGCACGCTTGGTGGCATGGCCAGCAACAATCAGGCCAAGGCCGCAATAGCATCGTGTATTGGTTTGGCAATTGCTATGATAGGCGTAGACGAATCGAGTGGTTTGCCGCGCCTGACCGGGGGAAACCTGCATCTCTACGACGGGGTCGATTTCCTGGTCGCGATTGTCGGCTTGTTCGCCATCACCGAAGTGTTCTTTTTCATCGAAAGTCACGGTAAGCATTCGTCCCTCGGGGTGAAACTTGATAAAGTCAGCATTCCCTGGAAGGACATCATTGCCTGCCGCTGGGTCATGCTGCGTTGTTCTGTCGTTGGTTTTATCGCCGGCGTTCTGCCCGGTGCGGGCGCCTCTCTGGGCAGCTTCATGGCCTATATGTCGGAAAAATCAATTGCGGGTGAAAAGGGTGGTTTCGGCACTGGCGTCGCCAAGGGCATCGCGGCGCCCGAGGCTGGAAATAATGCTGCTGCCGGAGGTGCACTGGTGCCTATGCTGACCCTGGGTGTGCCCGGATCGGGGACAACGGCCGTTTTGCTGGCGCTCCTGATGACGCTGAACATCACCCCTGGCCCAACTTTATTCACCGAGAATCCCGAAGTCGTCTGGGGCTTGATAGCCTCGCTGTTAATCGCCAATTTCGTGCTTCTGGTGATGAACGTCCCCATGGTAAAAGTCTTTGTGCGTGTGCTGCAGGTGCCGGCCTGGGTTCTGATGCCCGGCGTGACGATGATCTCGTTTGTGGGTATTTATTCGTTATCGGGCAGCTATTTTGATCTGCTGCTGATGGTCGGCTTTGGTGTGCTGGGTTATATCATGCGCAAGCTCGATATCCCGACCGTGCCGGTCATCTTGGGCATTCTTCTGGGTGGACACATGGAAACAGCATTGCGGCGGGCCATGCTGCTGTCGGATGGTGACTGGACCTATCTCTTCTCTTCGCCCATTTCTATTGGTCTCTGGGTGGCCGCTGTAGCGGGGTTTATTGCTCCGATGTTCTTGCGCAACATCCTGAAGAAACCGCAAAGGGTAACTGACTGACGAAGTTCGTAGTTTAAGTACTTATTCTCTAAGGCCGAATCACGAGTTGGAGGGCATCCTCTGGTGAGGCACTACCTCATGGGGGTAATTCCGTGGTGTTGAATATTTTTTTGAGCTCACAAGTGTAGATACAATCATGATAGATCACAAAGTTCACGCCTCGCCGTCAAAGAAGATGATCAACCGGTCCGACCAGCTCGCCTGGAAAATGGCAGAGGTTGCCTCGGATCCGGTGGCCGTGGAGCCGGATGTCGCTGAAATGATCATCAATCGGATCATTGACAACGCCTCCGTCGCCATTGCCTCGTTGAACAGATCTCCGATCAAATCAGCCCGGGCAATGGCCACCGCCCATCCGCGTCATGGCGGGGCCACTCTTTTCGGTATCCCTGCCGCTGAAGAATTTTGCGCTGAATGGGCGGCCTGGGCCAACGGCACCGCGGTACGGGAACTTGACTTTCACGACACCTTTCTGGCCGCGGATTACTCCCACCCCGGCGACAATATTCCGCCGATTCTGGCAGTGGCTCAGCAGTGTGACAGAGGCGGTGACGACCTTCTCCGAGCGATTGCCACCGCCTACGAAATCCAAGTCAACCTGGTCAAAGGGATCTGTCTGCATGAACATAAGATCGACCACATAGCCCATATCGGTCCCGCCGCCGCCGCCGGTATCGGAACCCTGCTCGAACTCGGCAACGAAATCACCTACCAGGCTATTCAGCAGGCTCTGCACTGTACGGTCACCACCCGGCAGTCAAGGAAAGGAGAGATCTCTTCGTGGAAGGCGTTCGCCCCGGCCTATGCCGGAAAAACAGCCATCGAGGCGGTCGACCGCTGTATGCGCGGCGAGGGTGCGCCAAGTCCCATCTACGAAGGCGAGGACTCGATACTATCCTACCTGCTCAACGGCCGAACCAGTCGGGACCGGGGGGGCTCGCCATACGAACCTCACTACACGGTGGTGCTGCCGGCACCGGGTGAAGCCAAGCGGGCCATACTGGAAACTTACACCAAGGAACACTCCGCCGAATATCAATCCCAGGCCCTGATTGACCTGGCCTTCAGGATGGGAGAGAAGATCGATGACTTCGAACGCGTTGCCAGCATCGTCATTCACACCTCTCATCACACCCATTACGTGATCGGCACGGGTGCCGGGGATCCCCAGAAAATGGATCCCCACGCCTCACGGGAAACACTAGATCATTCCATCATGTACATTTTCGCAGTGGCGCTGCAGGATGGCCGCTGGCACCATGTCGACAGCTATGCTCCAGAACGCGCCCGGCGTCCGGATACGGTGAGATTGTGGCATAAAATATCAACCACCGAAGACCCTGAGTGGACCCGCCGTTATCACAGCCATGACCCGACGGAAAAGGCCTTTGGGGCGCGGGTGGTCATTACTATGCAGAATGGTTCCATTATCGACGATCAAATAAGCGTGGCCAATGCCCACCCGCTCGGTGCCAGACCCTTCGGCCGCAACGAATATATAAACAAATTCAAAATCTTGACCGACGATATTTTAGACCCATCCGAAAGCTCTCGATTTCTTTATCTGGTGCAGAACCTAGCGAATTTGACCCCGGAGGAAATCAAAACCCTGAATCCGGTGGTACCGGAGGGGTACTTGATTGAGAACGAGCTGCAGGGGATATTCTGATGCTTTTTACCAGTAAGACAGCAGCCCAGAAACGTGCCGATTTAGCCGCGCTGATGCAAGATGGCCGGCTTCATCAATTTCCCGGCGCCTTCAATCCCTTATGCGCCCAGTTGATCGAACGCAAGGGATTTGCCGGGGTCTATATATCGGGGGCGGTCCTCTCAGCCGACCTGTGTCTGCCCGACATAGGTATCGCCACCCTGAGCGAATTCGTTGATCGGGGCCGCCAGATTGGCCGCGCCACCGATTTGCCGACCATCATCGACATCGACACGGGCTTCGGTGAACCCATGAGTGCGGCCCGGTCCATCAGGCTGATGGAAGAAGCCGGCATATCGGGCTGCCATATGGAAGATCAGCGCATGCCGAAACGGTGTGGCCATCTGGACGGCAAGGAACTGGTCCCGGTCAAAACCATGATGCAGAAAATTGGCGCCGCAGCGGGTGCCAGACTCGATGGCAATTTTCATCTGATTGCCCGCTCGGACGCCCGCGCCATAGAGGGGCTCGAT
>JARRLH010000140.1:10448-13352 GCA_037387205.1 Desulfofustis sp. | reverse complement strand
TGGCCGCGTCGGCGCTGGGCGGCCTGGTCTGGTCGCTCATTCCAGCACTGCTCAAGGCGAAACTCAAGGTTAACGAGATCCTTACGACCCTGCTGCTCAATTATGTTGCCATCATCTATATGGAGCATCTTTTTTATGGTCCATGGAGAGATCCCGCCGGGTTCGGTTTTCCAGGTACCGCGCAGATCCCTGAGGCAGCGCACCTTGTGCGTTTTGCCGGGACCAGGATCAGCCTCGGTTTTCCCCTGGCTCTGCTCTGTGCGGTGTTTCTCTATTATCTGCTGAAAAAATCTATCTGGGGCTACCAGGTCCTGGTTATCGGCAAGGAGCAGCGGGCAGCCCGCTATGCGGGATTCAATGTGAACGGCAAGATCCTGACGGTTATGGCCCTTTCCGGGGCATTTGCGGGAATGGCCGGGATGGTTGAAGTTTGCGGTATTCACTACCGGTTGCAAACCGGCCTTGCCGTCGGCTACGGATATGACGGTATTATCGTCGCCTGGCTGGCCGGACTTAACCCTCTGGCGGTGCCTTTTACCGCGATACTGCTGGGCGCCCTGTTTGTGGGAGGTGAGCAGCTCCAATCGGTCCTCGGGCTGCCCTCCAGCATTAGCCTGATTCTGGAAGGGGCGCTTCTGTTCGGTCTTTTTGCCGGCCAGGCGCTGGGAGGATATACTGTGACCATTTCCGGCCGCTCCAAGGTGGCATCATGATCGAAGACCTGATCTTTATCACCCAGATTTCGATCAAATCCTCCGTGGCGGTTCTGCTGGCTACGGTCGGTGGCATTATCACCGAGCGGAGCGGTGTGCTTAACCTGGGCATCGAAGGGATGATGCTGGTCGGGGCCCTGGCCGGATTTGCCGCCGGCCATTTCACTCAGTCTCCGATGATTGCCGTGGCAGCCGGCACCCTGGCCGGCGGATTGCTGTCGCTGGTGCATGCATTTTTCACCATTGCGCTGCGGTCCAACCAGGTGTTGAGTGGATTGGCGCTGACCATACTTGGAACCGGACTGGCCAATTTCCTGGGCAGGCCGCTTATCGGGGTAATTGGCCAGGTGTTTTTCAACCAGAGTCCGTTTGCCTATGCAGCCTATCTGCTGGTCCTGCTGGTCTGGTTTGTCCTGTTCAGAACGCGCACCGGACTGGTGTTGCGGGCGGTTGGCGAGGATGCACGATCAGCCGATGTCGCAGGGGTCAACGTGGAACTAACGCGTGCGCTCTGCGTCTTTGTCGGTGGTCTTTTCGCCGGGCTTGCCGGCACCTACCTTTCCCTTTCCTATACTCCCGGCTGGAAGGAAACCATGACGGGGGGACAGGGGTGGATCGCCATTGCCATGATCATATTCTGTACCTGGAATCCTCTGCTCGCGTTTTTGGGGGCGCTGCTTTTTGGCGGACTGACTGCTCTGCAATTCTTCTTCCAGGCCACTTCGATGGATCTGGTTCCATCCTATATCTTGAAAATGTTGCCCTATCTGCTGACCATTGGCGTGCTGGTTCTGGTTTCTGCTTCTTCAAGGCATCGAAAACCGGCTGCTCCAGCAGATCTCGGGGTACCTTTTTATCGCGAGTTGTAAGACCAGCCAGACATCCTGGACGTTTAACTGATTGTCAGGAACTGCCGTCAATGCCCGTCGAATTCGCAGAAGGTGTGCACATTGACCCCCATGTCCGCGATTTTCTTACTGCCGCCCAGATCCGGTAAATCGATTATGGCGCTGCTCTCCAGTATGTCGACTCCGATTCGCTGCAGCAGGTTCAAGGCCGCGACCATGGTGCCGCCGGTGGCGATGAGGTCGTCAACCAGCACGATATGGTGACCTTCTCTGAGCCATGCGGTCTGCACCTCGACCTCCGCCTGACCATATTCGAGTTCGTAGGCCTCGGAGATGGTATCTCCCGGCAGTTTCCCTTTTTTCCGTATGGGAATGAAACCGACATCGAGCAGATATGCTATGGGTGAGCCGATAATGAAGCCTCGGGCGTCGATGCCGACGACGGCATCGATCTTGATTTCACGGTAGCGCTCCACAAAAAGGTCGATGACCTGTTTGAATACCTTTCTGTCCTCCAGGAGTGAACAGATATCCCTGAACACCACGTGCGGTTCGGGCCAGCCGGGTACGGATCTGATATGCGCAGTTAAATCGAAGGTAGGTGCTTTCATGTCTGATTCTGTCTCGTCAAGTTGCTGGTAATAACCCGGACTTCCGTGGCTGCGGGATGTCCAGTCTGCCAGTGTGGATAGTACAATAATCATAGTGCCTCTATGAAGACAAGAGATTCATGCAGTGACCACACCCAGCGCTTAGTTTTGGTCCTGCAAATATTTTTTTCTCAATCATGAGGTGGGACAGTGAGGAGACAAATGCCGGCTAAGCGACTGAAGCACCAGGTCCATTCGGTCGGTAATCAATGCGGTGCAATCTGCACCCCTACTTTACTCTCACCTGGGCAAGGTTCTTGCGTCTTGCGGCAGACGCACTTATGGTTAACGAAAACCTTAATTAGATGGAAAAAGGATATTTCATGACGCTCATGCAGTCCTCACTTGAAGATCACCTGATTACCGAAGAACCATTTTATCTGCCGGTCGGCGATGAAATAGAAATAGCAGTGGCAACCTATGAACGAAAATTGCCCTTGCTGTTGAAAGGCCCGACCGGCTGCGGCAAGACCCGTTTCATGCAGTACCTGGCCTGGAAGCTGGGTCGTCCGCTGATCACCGTCTCCTGTCATGATGATCTATCCACCTCTGATCTGGTGGGCAGGTATCTTGTCAAAGGGGATGAGACAATCTGGGTTGACGGTCCTCTGACCCGCGCCGTGCGCGCTGGAGGAATCTGTTATCTCGACGAGATTGTGGAGGCCAGAAAAGATACCACGGTGGTGATTCATC
>JARRLH010000140.1:7605-10420 GCA_037387205.1 Desulfofustis sp. | reverse complement strand
ATCGCCGGGAACTGCCGATCGACAAACTGTGCCAGCTGCTCATGGCCCCTGAACAGTTCATGCTCGGCGTCTCCTATAATCCCGGTTATCAAAGCGTCCTGAAAGATCTCAAAACATCGACCCGGCAGCGCTTTGTCTCACTCTCCTTTGCCTACCCTGAGCAGGATCTGGAAACGAAAATCGTGGCGGCAGAGGCGGGGATCGACATGGAGCTGGCCAGACGACTGGTTCGGTTGGGCACCATGAGCAGGGGACTGCGTGAATCCGGTTTACCCGAAGGCGCCTCGACACGGCTGCTTATCAACGCAGGTTTGCTGATCAATTCGGGCATCGGTGCTCGCATCGCCTGCATGGTCGGGGTGGTCGAGAGTTTGACCGATGATCCCGATCTGCTTGGTTCCCTGGTTGAGATGGTTGATGCGGTATTCTAGTCGAACTGACCGTATGCTTCCTCTGAGAGCGGCTGTTGAATAGTTTTAGACCGCCATCGATTCCGACGATGAACAAAGAGGCCCTGAAAAATCGATTCTATGAGCTTGTCTCTCCCGCACTTCCCAACGAGTGGGAAGTCGATGGTATCGTCGATGAAATTGCTGAATTGCCTGCCTCCGCAAGAGAGCTGCTCATGTCACAGATACCGGTGATCTGGCCGGTAAGCAACAGCCTGTGTCTGTCTTTTCTCGAAGACGGCAGCCGCGTGATTGAAACTATCCCTGCCGATCTCGTTCCCAAGTGGGTCCGGGCCATACTGCGCCGCTACGAACAGCAGGGACTGGCCAGCGCCAGGGGAGTGATCGTTGATGCCGGTCAGGTATTTCTCACTCCCCTGAGAAAAAGAAACCTGGTGCGTTTCGAGGATGTGCGTAAACGCTTGCTCTTCTATCTCAGGGGGGTCTCCGGAGAAGACTTTGATATCGACCTGGATGCGTCTCCCCATACGAATACCACAACTTATTTTGTGCCGGTCTCGATCTCTCTGCTCAACAGCTACCAGAAGAATCAATTACTCTACAAGTTCCTATTGACCCTGCACTGGGGATTCGATCTGCTCGGCACCTTCAAAATCCTTCCAGAAAGTGGGGTGCGAGGTACTCAGGTAATAAATCCCGGAACTGAAGTTTCCGATGTAAAGAGCCCGATGGCTGATTTCCTGGCCGGGTTTGACCACCCTGAACTGGCCGCTGACATTTTTTTCCTGCTCGAGACGGGCCGGGTGATGCGCTGGTTGCGAGCGGATCTGCCCGGCCTGGCCCATGAGGTCGGCAAGCTGAGAGTCGATCTGGAGGGGGCGCTTCCTGCAGCTGATCATGACAGCTCTGAAGCGCAGCTTACCGAGCTGGGATATAGCATCCTCTTTGACCAGAAATTCCCCCCTTGGATATCTCAAGATCCGGCTTTGCAAAACCTTTTGTCCACTACCAGGGCGGGTTCGATCACAAAACTGCACGAGCTTTACAAGATCTTAGCGGCTGCTGAAAAATCATACGAGCGGCCTCCGCTCCTTGAACTGCTCGGCCGACATGATTTCACCAAGGCATCTGCTGAAATCGAAAGAAAACGCGCGGTCATGAAAGAAACATTCATCCTGCACCTGCAGGCGCTCAGGGATAAGAACGGGACTTCATCTCCTCAGCCCGGTGGTGCAGCGGCGCAGGATGAAGCAGATCAGGCCATGGCGGTGATCACCGAGACCAAAGCAGACTATTCAGCACCGCAAGCGCAGCAGATTCTGGACAATCCCGAAGTCGATCTGCCGGAAGAACTGGTGCAGTTAATCAACCAGATCAAGGAGGATCTGGGCCATATTCCGCCCAGCTATTTTTCCGCCGCAGCGGGAGTATCGGGGGCTGGGCTGACTCGACGGCAAGCGTCCGCCGATGGTCAGGGGGAGGAACTCGGCGGCCAGGAAGGCATTCTCCTGGATGAATGGGATTACCGGCGCAACGGCTACCGCAAAAACTGGTGCCGGATCATGGAGAGAGAAATGCCCCTTCTGCACTCCACGTTCGTCGACACGACTCTTGAAAAACACAGGGGAATCTTGCTCAAGCTGCGCCGCCAGTTTGAGTTCATGAAGACCAACGAACATTTTGTCAGGCGGCAGCGTGAGGGTGACGATATCGACCTGGACGCCATAGTCGAGGCCAGGGGAGATCAGCGCGCAGGCATCAGTCCATCAAGCAAGCTGTTTGTCAGGCTGCAGCGCAACGAGCGAGACATCGCCACCATTTTCCTTGTCGACATGTCCAATTCCACCGAGGGCTGGGTGGGAACAGTTATCAAGGAGGCGCTGGTGCTGCTCTGCGAAGTCATGGATGTGGCCGGCGACCCTTATGGTATCCTCGGTTTTTCAGGCATGCGCCGTTCCCGCTGCGATGTCTACAGGGTTAAGGATATTGAAGAGCCCTACAGCCGGAGGATCCATCAACGCATAAACTCGATTCTGCCGCGCGAATACACCAGGATGGGTCCGGCCCTGCGCTATGCGTCGGATAAGCTTGCACAGTATGAAGCCCGCACCAGGCTGTTGGTGACCATCACCGACGGTAAACCCGAAGATTATGACGACTATAAAGGCGACTACGCCGTCGAGGATACCAGAAAAGCCCTGATGGAAGCCCGGGGAACTGGTATCCACACCTTCTGCATCACCGTTGACCGCGAGGCTCACGACTCCCTGCCGCAGATGTTTGGCAGGGGGAATTACATTTTCATCGATGAAATAGATAAGCTGCCGATGAGAATGATCGATATGTACCGGCAGTTGACCGGTTAAAGGTCTTCGGCTGTGACTGATCAGAGGATTCTTTCCAGC
>JARRLH010000140.1:0-7537 GCA_037387205.1 Desulfofustis sp. | reverse complement strand
GAAGACGAACAGAAAAGATGCGCAGGCGCCTATCAGTCTGCGATAGAAGGTGTCGGTAAAAAAGTTTCGGCCCTTGGCGACGCCGAAGGAAATAAGGCTGTACCAGGCCAGATCGGCCAGGATGTGGCCGGTGAAAAAGGCGATTATGCCCGGGACGCCGAATTTGACCGAATACATTATGTAGCCGATGCCGATGGTCGCCCACCAGATAAGCCAATAGGGATTGGCCAGGCTGAGCAGAATGCCGGAGAGCACAAGACTGCGGGGTCTCTGATCATCATGATCAAATTTCAGTTTCAGCTCCGGGAGCTCCTTGAACATCATACAGGCCATCCACAGAAGTATTGCCCCTCCCACCAGAGAGACGACAACGAATACTTCGTCTCGGGAAAAGAATGGCGCCAGTCCCCCCAGCAGGGCCAGCACCAGTGCCAGCTCCAGTATGCCGTGACCGAAAATCATCAGCGGTCCCGCCTTTGCCCCCCGGCGGGCGCTTTCGCTGACTGTCACCGTAAGCACAGGACCGGGCATCAAAGCGCCAGACAGGGCGATGACGAAGGATGATCCGAAAATAGTGAACAGGGCAAGTGACATGGCTATGGGGTGGCGCGGATTTAAGGCCTAGAAGGCTAGTGTAGCCATTGTATGGCTCAACCCATCCCGGCTGCTCGACTCGGGCTATCTGTGGACCGGGAACTGACTGTTCTCAATTGTCGCGGCTTCAGTGCATTATTGTTTCGAGCTGTTGCTTTCCTGAAGGTTCAGCACTATATCTAAAATTACCCGGACAACGGAGTCACAACCTATCCCAATCATTCATATGTTGCAATACATTCGCGCAAAGGAGGCGTGCACCATGAGAAGGTTACCCACAGTTTTAATTCTGCCGATTGCAATTTTACTGGCCTCGGGATTTTTTGCGGTTGCGACCCAGGGCGCCGAATCCGAGGAGTTTAATTCGGAGAAAATTATCTCAGAAATGGAAAGACAGATGGATCTGACCCGGGAAAAATGGGAGCAGCTCAAACCGGTTATCGAAGAGAAATCAAAAGAGATGTCGGAAGGGTTGAAGGAGTCGGTAGACAAGGGCTATGCCGAGCTCGAAAAGCTGACCAAGAAATTCGATTCGATGTCCAGGGATGCCGAGCAGAAAGTCAAGGACATCCTGTCCAGCGAGGAAGCAATGAAACTAAGGGAGGAACTCGCCAAGGTCGACAGGGAGGCCATTGACAAGGCAAAAGAAAAAATGATCGCCGACCTCAACGAGTTGCTCGCCCTCACTGAAGAGCAGGCCCAGAAGCTCAAGCCGGTACTCGAGGATAGTTTTAATCAATTAGCTGACAAGATCCAGGGACTGGCCAAAGAAGGCTCCAGGGACTGGAATGAATTTAAGCAGGATTTCGAAAAGCTGACCAAAGATCTTTACGACAAGGTCCAGGAAACCCTGGATGACGAGCAACTCGAAAAACTGGAGAAATACAACGAGGACCAGAAAGAAGATATTAAAAAGGCTTTGTTAACCGTTTAATGGTGGACAGACCAACTCCATAGCCATGGCCGAGTATGTCGACTCTGCGCTGTTTGTCTATTCCGAAGCGGGCCAGATACATCTGGACGACATACTCGCCAATCTTCATGGATGCTCTATCTCCCCGGTCTCAATCAATGAGCTGCGTGACAACAGCGCTTCCCTGCTCAAGGATATCAGTCATGTTGTCGTAGCTGCAGAACTCAAAATCATCAAAGAAATCCTGCAATATGCCATTGATTACGGCTGCAGCGTAGGATTTCTGCCGCTCGATTCGCAAAAGGCGCTCAAACGCTGCTACTCCATTCCCAATGACAGGATGGAAATGATCTCCTTGGCCCTGAGCGCTCATCCCTCAGAGCTCGATATCGTCTACTGCAACAATCAAATCCTGCTTTTCAAGGGGGTCGTAGGCTGGGTGCCCCTGATTGACAGCCAGAAAACCACCGGCAAGATCAAGATCCTGGTGGATGCCCTGAAAAAGATGAGCTCGCTTTATCTGCTGCCGTTTAACATTTCCACCCTTGGAAAAAGTCAGAACAAAATTTCCACTGCCGCCTGCGGCTGCGTCATACTGGAGACCCCGGAACTGAGTTATGCCTCCAGCATGATTGGCGACGATTGTTCTTTTGAGGATTCGATGGTGTCAACAGTGGTGATTGCCCCCTTTTCGATCGTCGACTATATCAAGCTCCTCTGGCTGAGGATTTTTTCTGATCCGATTTCAAAAAGGATGCCCCCCTCGGTCGGTTACATCAAAACGACAGAAATGCTCATCGAGCCTTTTCCGCAGCTTGACGTCGTAATTGACGGTGAGCGGTCCACATCGACCCCGGTCCACGTTCTTGTCCATCCTGGTGCGGTAAAGGTGAATCGTGGATCTGCCGAGAAGGAGTCGAAGCCCAAAAAGGTGTCGGAAAAAGAAAAATTCGCCGTCGGCTCCCTGCCTGCAGGCAAAGAACTCATAAAAGCCCGACATAAGCGCGTACCGTTTTTCGCCTACGCCTCCGAAGAGCGCTTCAAAGACCTGTTCATTGCTCTGCGCGATGACGCACGGCTTGATTCGATATACATCGTGCTGATGGTCCTGAGCACCATGCTGGCCACGGTCGGCCTCTACCTCGACAGCGCTTCGGTGATTATCGGAGCCATGCTGCTAGCCCCGTTGATGGCGCCGATCATATCGTTGTCGATGAGCATGCTGCGCTATGACCAGCGCCTGCTCAGGCAGTCCCTGAAAAAGGTTGTTGTCGGCATACTGGTTGCTCTCGGCGTTGCCTTCTTGCTTGCCGTGCTGTCGCCGTACCAACCGCTCACAGGGGAGATGCAGGGCAGGCTCAGTCCCTCGATTCTCGATCTGGTTGTCGCCATTGTGGCTGGAGTTGCCGGTGCCTATACCAAATCCCATAGGGAAATCCTGCAGAGTTTGGCCGGGGTGGCGATTGCGGTTGCGTTAGTACCACCTCTCGCGGTTGCCGGCATAGGCCTGGGAAGATTCGACCTCGTCTTTTTCATAAATGCCTTTCTTCTTTTTGTGACAAACCTCATCGGCATCGTGCTGGCGGCGATTGTTACCTTCAGGGTGCTCGGCTATTCGCCGGCGGTGCGGGATAAGCGAGCGCTCTCAGTTGTCCTGGGCTCGCTCTTGTTTATCAGTATTCCCCTGACTCTCTCTTTCTGGGGAATTACCGACCAGGCAAATTTCGAAAAAAGTTGGAAACAGGAACGCTTTCTGGTCAACAACAAATACCTGATCGTCAACGACGCAAAAATCATTACCTACCAGGACAGAAAAATTCTGATGGTTGATTTATATGCGAGGGAGCCGCTGGACCGCAAGGATTTGAATGAATTCAAAAGGAAGGTGCAGCAGAATTTCTCGGATAACCTGCTGATCAGAATTAGGCTCACCTATATACCGTGAAGATGAATCGCCTTGTATCCCAGCTTCTTTTCTGCCTATTTCTAGCTGCTCTTCTGTTCGCCTGCGAGAACCGCGCCGCACAGAAGGCAACCCCCATCTCGGTTAAACTTGGCGTAATCGGTCCTTTCAGCGGCGACAGCAAAGAATGGGGAGAGAGCGGTTTGCAGGGTGTGCACACCGCAGTCGCCTATCATGAAGAGAGAAACAGGGGGCTGCGTGTCCAGCTGATCCGGGAAGATGATCAAGGTAACCCGGCCCAGGCAGAGGTCGCTTTGGATAAACTGGCAGTTCAGGACAAGGTAGACGCAATTCTGGTGCTTTCCGGCAGCAAAACGATGCTGGCCATAACGGCAGCTGCCGATCGCTATAAGGTCCCGATTGTCTCAACCTTGTCCTCGCATCCTGAGGTGACCAACAACGATTGGGTGAGCCAGATAATTTTTGACGACAGGGTCCAGGGTACAGTGGCGGCTCTGTTCGTGATGGATGAACTATTGATAGCTCGCGCAGCGGTGATCTGGGATGGAGAGGACCCCCATTCGCAAGTGTTGGCTGAGAGCTTCACACGCGCCTACCAGGAAGCGGGTGGCAGTGTGGTTTCCACTGATATATCGGCCAGAAAAGACGATTACCCTAAAGTCCTGGATCAACTCAAGAAAAATGGTGTGGAGTTTGTCTATCTTCCGGTGGAAGTGGACCACGTGGTAAAATTTGAGCGGAGAGCCAGGGAGATCGGCTACAATCCCCAGTCCATGGTGAGCGACGGGGTCCTTTCCCAGATGATGCTCGAGTATGCAGATAATCTGGAATTGCTGGAAGGTATGCTGGCCACTGACATTTATACCAACGAAGTGCCCCTGTCAGATTTTGGCAAAGCAGTCACCACTCAATTCAAGAAGCTTTTCAGGGTTCAGGGGACCACTATTACCGGTCTTGGCTGTGAAGGCACCCAGGTCGTAATGACCGCCATGGAAAAATGCGGCAAGGATCCTCAGAATGAGTGTGTCAACCGCATGATCCGCAGCGGCAATGAATTCGAAGGGATTCTGGAGCCTTTTATCATCGACCTGAACGGCAAAGCGGAGCGCCCTGTCTATATCAATAAAATAAGAAACAAGCGGCTTCGTTTCCTGCTCAAAGTAAACTGATTGCAGCACATCAGCATCTTTGATTTACTTTTCGAGTGACCGCGCCGCTGGATTCACCACCGTTTTCTGTGCTAAAATAGAGTAGCATCAGACTTGATTCATTTACTCTGCGATAAACCTGACTAAATTCAGGTGGGGAGGTCACAATGAGGTCCCTGAAAGATATCGTACGAGCCGAACGCACAAGTGCGCATGTCCATGGGTGCGCACACCGTATCACCCAGTCTCTAATGCCGCCCTGCAGAAGCAGGCCGGCCCTGATCTGCTGTCCACCTGACGAACATTAACCTGAGGAGGTAGTTATGGCTGTTAAGATCTTCATAAAGAGAACATTTAACAAGGATGGATTGAAAGACGCCTCGGCCATGCTCATCCAGGCGCGCAAAAACGCAATGTCAAAAAAAGGCTATATTTCCACCGAAACACTGGTGAACCACGACGATCCCTGCAAGATAGTCGTAGTCTCCATGTGGCAGAAGAAAGAGGACTGGGACGCCTACGCCACCAGCGCAGAACGGCAGGCCAACGAACAGAATTTTTCAGCACTGCTTGCCACCGAAACTACCTACGAGATCTACAATATGGGGATGTAGGAGACGGCAGGGGAGAGCAGGTGCCTTTTCCCTTTGGCGCGATCGCTTCAATTCATCGTTGCTCAAGCTGTTCAAGAGTGATGAGAGGGAAAAGGCACTGACTGAATACCTGGCAGGATTTTGTAGGTCTCCGCAAAAATGAAATTAACACTCGCAGTGCTCGAGGGGGGCTACTCGGTTCATCGATTTGCCCCTGACGCCCCGGTTCCAGAAACTGTGGAGCAGAGCCGGTTTTACAGTGTGAGTAGAACCGATGAGGAGCTTTCCATCGTGTGTGAGGCGCGAGTGGATCTGGCTGCCCCCCGGAGCGAAACTGAGTGGCGCATAATAAAAATAGTCGGTCCCCTGAACTTTTCCCTCACAGGCATTCTGGCCGCCATCGCCGAATTGCTTGCCAGTGCCAGGATCTCGATATTCGCACTATCGACCTTCGATACGGACTATATACTGATCCGGAGCGAAAATCTGGGCAGGGCCCGCGAGGTTCTCCAAAAGGCGGGGCATCGATTTATGTGAGCTGGAACTTTTACGAAAGGATGTTCAGAAACATTTATCGGCGCGTTCCCAGTCGCCATTTTTAACCCAATCGTATTTCTGGGCAAAGAGGCGGTCACTGTCATAAAGATCTTTTGCTTTGCTGCGCTTTAAAAACTTTCCATACTGACTTGGGCCGCCGTTATACATGGCGTAGACCAACTGGGCCAGGGTATCTTTTTGGGAGAGTATTTCCGGACCGTACTTACCCAGGGCATACTTGTGCAGATAGAGATCGACGATTTCGCAGCCGGCACTGGCGTTGTAACGAATATCCCACCTGAGCCGCTGGGTGTCGTAGACTCCCCGCCACACCCGCTCGTTCACCTGCATGAGGCCGACCGAACTGTTGTTGTATGAAAGCAGATAGGTGAGCTTGGCATCCTTTACCACAAACTGTTTAAAACAACTTTCCTGCCAGGCAATTGCCGGTATCATCGTGCTGTATATTTCATTCATATAACCGGGAAGTTCACGACGGATCACCAGAGAGGTGAAAGCGAACTCAAGCAGATCTCTGACGCGGGTGAGATAGTCTCCAAGATTGTTTTTGGGCACTTGCCAGCGCCTGATTTCCGCAAAAGTCGGCAGGTCTTTCGCCTGAGCTGAGGCGACAAACAGTGATTGCATCAACTTTCGCATATCGTAGTTCGAGGTTTCCGGTTGCGGGGGGGCAGGCGGAGTCCGGGCGTCTTCAGCTCCGCTCTCAGGCGGTTCGGGATAGGCCTGGAATAATTGCTGCAGCGCCTTGTTGATATTGGGGGAGTAGTGCAGTTCAACCGACTCGCCGCCCAGAATTTTCGCTAAACGGATAAGGCCGTTTCTGCTGATCTCTATACCAAACGCAGGACCTAACTCGTCGAGAATCATCAGGGCATCGACGGCGGTCAGGAAGCTAAGCAGGCCCAGTCTGTTTTGCGTAGGATTGTGCAGCAGCTGATTTCTGAAGATGGCGGATAAAAGCTGCCAGGCCCTTATGAACTGATCGCGGACAAAATCCTTCTGCAGGGTTGTATCATTTATCCGGGTGACAAACTCATATCTGGTATCGAGCAGAAGATCTATGAGTTGTTCTTTTTCGCTGCTGCTCAGAGGTTGTTCGGTGAGCACGGATATGAGAAAGACCAGGAGCGAGTCCCAGGTTTCCCAGAGTTCGAGAAACTGCTCCATCTCCTCTTCGCTGAGAGTTTCCATCTCCTCTGGAAAAGCCTCTGTTTCGACTTCGGTCGCCTCTGCATGGACATTGACGACCAGTTTTTGGGCGTCGGCGGTGACGGCGCCGGGTCTGATGCTGTCCAGGAGCTGTTCCGCTTCCTGCCTGGCCTCTGGGGTGAACATGGGAAGAATGAAGGTTCGCAGGTCTTCCACGGGAGTGTCCAGCTTTATGGCAAACTCCCGGGTGTGCTCATTTACCAGAGGCAGCACGCGGTCAAAGACGAGATCGAGGCTGTCGATTTTTTTCCCATCTGCTGAGAAAACTTTTGTGTCGACGGTCTGAAAGGTCAGGTCCCAGTTATTGGGTTCAAGCTGGGGGATTTGAGAGATCTCGATCGATCCGTTCCATTGGTAGGGCATCAGGCAATTGTCGCCAAGCGGGGTGCCCAGATGAATAAAGATATTAGAGAAAAGAGTTATGATATCGTCCCCACCTGAGAAGCGGGGCTCGGAGAGGGTAAGCTCAAGGCACCCATTTGCCTCATAGAGCAGTTGGGCTGTGTCGCCAGGGTCGGTATACGAGGTCTGGATGAGCAGGGCGTCGAGCAACTCGTAATCAAGGGTGATCGGGATAGTGAGCTCCTTTGCACTGCCG
>JARRLH010000139.1:2092-9648 GCA_037387205.1 Desulfofustis sp. | reverse complement strand
AGGAGGATCGACTGGCACTGCCGAAAAAGCAGACGCTGGGCATGCTAGTACTCTCCTATCAGCAGGCCCGGTGTTTACCAGTGATTAAGATTATGGCCTCTACAATAACAGAACTACCTATTGTGGCCCCCTCAGCAGGGCTTCCAGCGCCGTCTGCCGGTTGCAGGTATCCTGCTGTCTTATGGCCATAACCATTGCTCGGCGGGTACCGACAATGACAGCGAGTTCACGTGCACGGGTCAGTCCGGTATAGATGAGATTCCGATAAAGCATCTTGAAATGCTGGGTAAGCACCGGCAAAATCACCGCTTTGAACTCACTCCCCTGCGACTTGTGGATGGTGATGGCATAAGCCAGGTCCAACTCAACAATATCATCTTTCTGGTACATCACTTCCCGGCTATCGGGAAAGAATGCGACCACGCAGGTCAGCTCAGCGGTGTCAATCTGTTTAATTGTTCCGATATCTCCATTAAACACCTCCAGGTCATAGTTGTTGCGTCGATGAATTACTCTATCGCCTACCCGGAAAATACGCTCACCAACCTGTACTTGAGGTTTGTCATCTCGCGGGGGATTGGCAGCCTGCTGAATCACCCTGTTCAAATTGGTTGTCCCTAGAGTGCCCCGAGTCATGGGAGAGAGAATCTGGATCTCACTTTTCCTGCCGTAATATTTGGGGATCCACTCAAGGTAGAGCTTTACTACCGTATCCACAGCGGTAAGAGCGTAATGCAGAGTTGACCAGGGATGCACTTTTTTCACTACAGACCTCAGCTCATCAATTGTCCCTTTAGCCTGCGCCACCTTTTGTAGATCGACATGCTGGAATTTCGGGGGCACCATGAACTCCTTTTCATAGGGTGAGCCTATAGCCTCATGAGCGCGAAACTCATATGGGTTATCGTCTGTGGTAAGCCCTTCAAGCTGGGGAATCTGCAGGTTAAAGGTACGCTTCACCCGGGATACAAAATCCATTTGCTCTTTGGTAGGCTCATCTGAATCGATAAAAAGGCAGTCCGTGCCATTTTGCCAGATTTCCGGCCGCTTGAAAGGTGATTCAATCTGTGGTACCTCGCCGCGATTTATCTGATGGGCAAAACTGATGATATGCGACTCCCGCGCCTGCCGAAACACCTGAGTGAGGCAAAAACATGGTACAACTCCTGAGGTGATGATATCTCGCAGGACATTGCCCGCACCAACAGAGGGAAGCTGGTCAGCATCGCCGATAAAGAGCACTCGGCAGTCGCCGGGCACTGCGGACAGCAGTGAAGCGGTAAGCGAAATATCTAGCATGGAGCACTCGTCAACAATAAGGAAATCTGCTTGTAACGGATTCTCCTCATTGCGCACAAATCCTCCGCCCTGCCACTCCAGCAGACGGTGAAGTGTCTTTGCCTCCCTGCCGATCACCTCGCCCATGCGCTGGGCGGCCCTACCTGTGGGTGCTGCCAGCAAAACCTTCTGCCGCATGGCCTCAAGAAGACGCACAATTACCAGAGTAGTGGTGGTCTTGCCGCAACCTGGTCCGCCGGTAAGCACCGAAAATCGATGACGTACCACCTGGCCCACCGCCTCGGCCTGCTCTTGGCTTAGGGTTAGACGACGAATAGAGCAAAACCGTGAAATCCAGTCTGTGACCTTTTGGGTATTGATATCAATTGGTGCATGTAGGCTGTTGATCCAGCTCGCTACCTTTTCCTCATCGTAATAGAGTGTCTTTGAATAGTAGCATAGCTCCGGTTCTCCGCTGGTTGAGCTGAGTGAGCGGACTTTCAGCTGATTCCGCTTCTCCATAAATGCAAGTATCCTGCCAAACCTATCTCCTAGATCCAGGGTGAGCAATTCCTCAACCGCCGTCCTGATCTGCTCCGATTTCAGATAGCAATGTCCCTGCTCACGGCTTGCCGCCAGTACATGCCTCATTGCGGCGCTAATCCGTTCATCGCTGTCTGGGGCAAGGCCAATGCTGAGCGCCACCTTGTCTGCGGAGAAAAATCCGATACCATAAAAATCATGGGCCAGCCGGTAGGGATCCTGTGTAACCATCTCAATGGCTTTGTCACCGTATTTCTTATAGATCCGCACGGCAAAGAGGGTAGAAATCCCGTGCCCCTGTAAAAATATCATTACCTCACGGATCATCCGGTGCTCCCGCCAGGCCTTTTCTATCATTTCCAGTTTCTTCCGGGCAATACCGGCAACTTCGGTGAGGCGCTCGATCTCCTGCTCGAAAATATGCAAGGTATTACCCTTAAAATGCTGGACGATTTTTCTGGCGGTCTTCGGTCCCACTCCCTTGATCAGCCCGGAACCGAGATATTTCTCCAGCGCCGCTGCCGAGGCCGGCTTTTTCTCAATGGCTTCCACCGCCTTGAATTGACGGCCGTATTGTGGATGAATGGACCAGGCACCATGAAACTCCATGGTCGCGCCGGCAAAGACCTTGGTCTGATGTACGGTGACAGTGAGCTGCTCACCTGGATTGTTATAGGACTGCACCCGTAGCACGGACCAGCCGGTTACTGAGTTGTGATAGGTAACCCGTTGAACGATTCCTTGCAGTTTTTCTGAAATAGCGGCCATAAGGCAAAGAGAACCATATCACGGCTGATTCGTGAAGAGTTTCTTAACCATAAATACATGGGTCTGTGATCTAATCAATAAGGTTTAGGTTCAAAAGTTGGCGTACTCCTTAGCATTGCCGCTAATAAAATAGCAGCAATAGCCGCAGCGGCGAACAGAAGAGGGGATAATTGTATTTGCATTGTTTTTTATAAATTATATTTAGAGGCAATTATTTTAAATAATTACAAAATTATACATATTCATTGAAGACAGTTCAACTTAGTCTTAGAGGTGGTAAGAGAGATCATTTATTGACTAGGTGATAGAAAATAATAGCGGGTACAAATCGGGGTATTGCAATCACGCGTTTGCCCGATTTATTCGCATGAGATATGATTGAAGCATAGGGTAATCACAATCCTATTTGCCCATTTATAAAAGACTGGAAATAAAGGAATTACCAGAATGGCAAACCATGTTAAGAAAATTGCAATTTTAATCGATGCAGAGAATACCCAAATGAGTTCTCTAGAGGCAATTCTCACGGAGATTTCTAAAAACGGTCATGTAGTGGTAAAAAGAGCCTATGGTGATTGGAGTTCTCCGATGCTTAAGAACTGGAAGCAGACTATGAACGAGTTAGCCATTCAGCCAATTCAACAGTTTTCGTTCACCCATGGCAAAAATTCGTCCGATGCCGCCATGATCATTGACGCAATGGACTTGCTATATACTGATCAATTCAATGCGTTTGCCCTGATTTCAAGTGATAGTGATTTTACAAAATTAGCTACCAGGCTGAGAGAGTCTCAAGTTTTTGTGTATGGCGTAGGCGAGAGAAAAACTCCCGTCGCATTCAGGAATGCATGTGACGATTTCATATACATTGACGTCCTGAAAACTCTCGATTCTGAGGATGCTGAGAATGGCGAGATTATATCAGAACAAGATACGAATCAGGTAAGGTCATCCAGAAGGCTGACGCGTCAAGAACTCAGCAGGGACGCCAAATTAATTAGTATTCTGCGAAATGCAGCAGAGGAATGTTCTGATGACAGTGGATGGGCATTATTATCTGCAAGCGGATCATTGATTAAGAGACAATACCCCGATTTCGACTCAAGGAATTATGGCTATGCAAAGATGTCAAAATTGATTGAAGCAACGGGACTATTTGATGTCAAAGAGGAGGAGATCGAGGGCTCGATAGGAAAACGACTCGTTTATCGTGATTATCGCAAATATAATAGTGAAACCTAATCGATAGTGAAACCTAATCGAATTTAAACCTGAATAATCTTGGGATGTACATGTGAATCTGGTGGCCATGCAGGGAATGGTCAATAATTACATAAATAGCTAAAATAACTTGTTATGTATATCCATTAATCAAGTCTACGTTTTCTCTGTTCAAGTTGCAGAGGTTAGAACTAGAAGAATCCTTGCAACACAGCCATAGATGAAATCAACTAGGCCAGGCTTCGGGAAGATATCTCGTAATTTGATTGCCTGTCTGTCTCAACCGCTCTGACGATGCACAAGCCGCTCAGCAAGTGAAAGCAGTAATTCGGCACCATCTCCACGCCATGCGCTTCCATGCATACAGGCAAGTGTTGACGGCATGGTTGAGGCTAGTCGCTGGAGCATCACCTCTGCATTGACAGTGTGAGAGAAGTAGTCCATTTTCTCACGGAAAGCTTCGCTCGGTTCAAGAATGTCGGACTCAGTTAAAGGAGGAAGTCCATCGCCGCCCTGAGTGAACAGATCACCACACATCAGCGTGGCGGTCTGTTCTTCGATAAGGAAGCCACAATCCCAAGCGTGCGGTAGATGAGGGGTGTCGAACCAGCGCACGGTGTGCTTACCCAGGTAGAGTTGCTCTGAATCGGCAAGAACTTTTGGCTCTCTATCGGCCAGGTCACCGACTGATACCATGCCCGCCACTCCGCCGCAGAGGGGCATAGAATGCGGGGCTGCCCTTAACCAATCGTTGAGTCCCCCACACTCATCGGCTTCCACGTGGGAAAGCGTTATATAGCGTAGCTTTTCAACAGGCAGAATGCTCGCCACAGCATCGCGAATCAGGGGAAACATTTTCCTCAATCCCGCATGGAACAGCAAAGGGTCATCATCCACAATGAGGTATTGGTTGAACGAGAATCCACCTGCACTGGGAATCTTAACTGGTGTGTTAATACGATAGATTCCGTCGGCAATCTCATGCACATTTGTACCACTTTGCGTATTTGTAATTGTCATCAGTGCCTCCTTTCAATCTGTTTTTGGATATCGTGCCAAAATGATTACAACGGCTGGTAAAATGCAGGAAAACACTGTGGCCGAGAGAGAAAAAGAATCGATCAGATTCCTAATCACAGGTAAATTAACAATATGTTAGGCACAAGAGAAATCAAGCTAGAAACACGAGATAACTTCGAAGGCATCAGGGATGGTATCTCTGCTATCCCACCAGCAATAGATCTCCTCTGGCGTTTATTATATGGGGCGGGGCATGGTCTTCAGCCTGAGTAAACGCACAGAGAGGGGGGAGCCGTTATGGAAAGCATTCCATGGAGCTTTATTTTCATCTTTTTGCTCTGCAGTCTTTCGGCTTTCTCATTTGTGCACAGTTCCTACGATCTTACTGCCGGGCGAGCCGCGTTTCCGAAAGGCAATTCTCCTCTATTCGCCAAAACGAACTGTCGATGAAGTAATGCACACAATCGTTCTCGCATGCCTTGATTTTGAATGAAAATCTTAGTTTTGCAAAAGGCTCTCTAGTTTAGGAAATATCAGGATTTAGAGTCCACTTGATAAACCAGTCCGCCTTATTATCCTCCCCACGCTCCATATCCAGACAGACAATTCCAGAGTTTTGAAACTTGCACACTCGACAATTTTCCGATCCGCTGGTTAGAAACGATACGAGCCGCTCCATGAAGGGCATATGGCCAACCACCATCAAGTTTCCCTCAAGCTCAATAGTGGCAGCAAAGCTTCGAACATCATCCATCGGATTGATACCGGATATTTTTTTCGTCGGAACTTCCAGGGCTAAAATCTCATGAAATATACCGGCTGTCTGTTCAGCCCGCTTCTTGCCTGAGTGCACAATCTTTTGAACGGGAATTTTGTACCCTTTGGCAACCTGAGCAATACGGTTTGTCTCCTCTTTACCTAGGTCGGAAAGCCCCCTTTCGGGGTCTATATCCTTGGGTGCGCTTATCCCGTGCTGAACGAGAAATAAAGCCATACTGCTGCCTCCAATAACAAGTTTGACATAAATGTGGTTTTAGCTTGCGTGAAACTCAAACCTGAACATAGATATCTTCACAATTAAAGTTTTAATCTTGCGTAATTTTTCTTCGAAACGAGCAGGAGATATCTGGACTTTCTGAATATCCGCTTACTTTGCTTGTGAGTAGTCACTTGGTCGGGAGCTCGTCATATTTTGGTAAGTCGCAGGGCGAAGGCAACCATGAAGCTCTTGAGCCCCAGAAAACATTTTGTTGCGGTAGAATGCCAGGATCTTCATCGAGAGTTCCTGCCGGAACAACAATATTTTTACCTCCTTGGACTGCCCAGGGCAGGGATGAACCACAGTTTTTACAAAAGCATGTAGCAAAGTATTTTGCCTCAGGGTGGTCAAAACGGCCTACATGCTCTTGCCCGCTTTGCCATTGAAATTGTGATGGGGGAACAAATAGGTTTGGAGCTTGTCCGCTGCCAGTGAATTTTCTGCAGCGGGAGCAGTGGCAGTATTGAAAAATCCGAAACGGGGGGATTATTTCGTAAGTTACTTTTCCGCAGAGACAACTGCCTTTCATGATTCCTCCGTTGACAATGAAAATTTCAGACTACAGAGCCTTTTGCAAAACTAAGATTTTCGTTCAAAATCAAGGCATGCGAGAAATTTTATCACAGGCATGTAATTGATATTCCGAGGATAAAACTTTGAGCATAACGCAGAGTTTGGACGAAAAGATCGTTTTGCAAAAGGCTCTACAAATAAGTTTACATTGAGGCACCCTTGAATTTGTTAATCTGTTTTGTGAGTTCCCTGGCGTTCGGCTCTATCCTATTTATCTCGTCCCAGAATTCATTACCGTGGTTCTTGATCTTAGTATGAACAAGCTCATGCAGGAGAATGAAATCTCGCAGGTCATCAGGTAATAACACCAGTTTCATGTTCAAACTGATATTGTTTTTGCTTGAACAACTTCCCCAACGGGTTTTCTGGTTGCGGATGGTTACCCGGTTGTATGCATAGCCATGCTTAGCCGCTATTTCCTCAAGCCGTGACTCTAACGTCTGCCTGGCTTTCTCCCGGTCGATATGGACCTCAGGGGTGGTCTTATACTCTTCCTCAAGCTTCCACATCCTTTCCTGATGCTTTTTTATCCAGGTGGCCTTACTTCTTGCTATTTGCTCAGCTTTCTTGAATGCCAATCCTTTTGGTACGGCGACACGGACCCCTTTGAACGGCCTGACGGTAATATTCAGATTTCTGGCCTTTGCACTTCTCTCAAATAGTACTGGGCCGACACCTTTTATGTCTATTGTTGCCGATTGTGCCATCTGAATAGTTTCTCCAAAAACCTCACAGCTTCCCCGCTAAATCTGGATAAGTCGGGCTTTCTTTTCTGATCTGCCCCTTCTAGCCTGTTCATAGCCATTTTAGAGTACTAAAATTTATGGTCAGTAAAGCGTCGTAGAGTTCCTGATTGTAGGCGTCGACAAACCACAGGGCCTTGCACTCGGGGATATGGTCAATAACAGTTGCATCGAGGCCCCTGGCATGCGCCCACCCGGATTGGGTGGGCGCCCTTGAACAGGATCAGTTTAGAAATGGTGTACCCAGCGAAGGTTAAATCGTTGCCCTTCAGGCCTGCTCTCCACGGCAGTCTCCCAGTAGGCGTTGAAAAATAAGTGGTTGTCCGGATTAATTGACCACAACAGTCCCGGACCGATGCCAAGTACCTCCT
>JARRLH010000139.1:0-2001 GCA_037387205.1 Desulfofustis sp. | reverse complement strand
GTAGTAGCCGTTGATTCCAAGGCGAAAAGTGGGGGTTATTGCATAGGCGGTGGCGAAATTCAGATGAATTGCCTGTCCGGCTGTGCTTTTTTCGGCGGGACCGAAGGCGTCGGAGTTTTCTGCGTTCCAGAGGTAGTGAATACGGGTGGTAGCCGTCCACTTAGGGGTGATGAACAGAGTTCCTGCCCAGTATGGGTTGAAAGAGAAGAAATTACTGCCTGGATTAAGTGACTTGTCCTCGTCGTATTTACCGGTGGGGAAAATAAACTGTAATTCTACTCGGTGCATGAACAAAGGTCTGCCGTCCTTCATCACCGGGTCCCATTGGAGGAACGGGCCGACTAAAATATCCCCGAGTCCACTTCCGTTGTCCTGGGGAAAAGGGCCTTCTTGGTCATAAGATATGTCAAGTCCGACGATTGGGACGATCACATCGATCCCCCATTTGCCACCCCACAGAAGTTCCTTGTCGGACTGATAGATTCCCTGGGAGAGGCTGATCCATGCTTCCAGTTCGGGACCTGGAAACGGTATCGCATCGCCATTTCCATCGTTTAGCTGGTCGGCTGTATAGTACTGAATATACTGACTGAAATAAAAACCGGGACCGGATGGTGGGCCACCATCAAGGAAACTGGTAAAACCGAGATTCACAGCCGGTAATTCATAGGCTGTTGCTAAGGTAGGCGTAAGGTTGACCAGGAACAAAGCCAGGATCACCATTAAGTTCCGACGTTTCATATCATCTCCATGGTTGTAGGTGAGTGTAAATACTCGGCTTCCAAAACGAGAAAAATATCTAATGCCACACCCCAAAATACCTTTATTAGAAATGAATGCAATAGTTTGCCAGACCTACCGAGAGACCACCCAGGGAGACGGCGTGGGACTCGGAGGGTGACGCCTGTAGGCCTTGCCACTGGATTCATCGACAACAGTCTGTTACGATGAACCCTGATTATTACCCTAAGGTGAATACATCAGGGCTTATTAACCTGTCAATCAGTGGTGGTATCTTTTGGGCCCAATAATTTTTCGAGGAGAAACAACATTATGCCTATTAAAAATAAATTTAAACGTATTGCAATCGTCACGGGCACAACTTCCGGTATTGGTGAAGCCACGATGCGGAGGTTCGTTGCGGACGGTTTTGCTGTCGTAGGCAACGGGCGAAACGCGGAAAAGCTTACTGCGCTTGAAAATGAACTTGGTCCTGGGTTTTGCAGTGTCGCAGGGAATGCTGCCGACAACGCTGTATTGGAGAAGCTTTTTGCCATAGCTAAAGATCGTTTTGGCAGGGAGGCCGACATAGTCGTTGCCAATGCGGGAAGAGGCCTGGGCGGTTCAGTAAAAGATGCCGATTTGACACAATTTGAGGATGTTTTAAAAATCAACGTAATGGGTGCGGCTGCTCTCATTCAAAAAGCGGCGCAAAAGATGGTGGATATTCAAAAAAAGGCCTTCCCCCAGTCGGCGGCCGATATCGTCATCATCGGGTCGATTGCTGGACGAAATGTCTCGCCATTTAGCGCTGTATACAGCGCTTCGAAGTTTGCCGTACACGCGTTGGCTGAAGGCCTGCGCCGGGAAGTAGGGCCTAGTGGCGTTCGTGTCTCGTTGGTTGAGCCCGGACTTGTACTTAGTGGTTTTCAGGCAGTAGCTGGCTACAGCGACGAGATGGTGAATTCCCTGCAGGAAAAATTTGGCCCATTGCCATTAAGTACCGATATTGCTAATGCGATATACCAAATTGTCACCCAGCCGCCCCACGTACATATCAGTGACATTATCGTTCGCCCCACATGCCAGGATTACCCTTGAGGTAAAAAGGTATCATCACAAGCTGGACACAGACTTGGGTTTGGCTGACGTTCAGCCCAAGTCTGTCAGCCTGCGAGTTAACCATACCAATTCAATATCTTAAGTGCTCAATCTCTGTCAAAATTAAACTGTTATATTATCCTCAGTCCATTAATGATGTGAGGCCACCTTGAGCTTTCG
>JARRLH010000138.1:0-7619 GCA_037387205.1 Desulfofustis sp. | reverse complement strand
TGAATGCAGGCTATGGATTCGATAAGCTGAAGATCGCCAGCGCTATGGAATACCGGAACGACAAAATAGAACAGCCGGATGCCAGCTTTACAAAACGCACCACTTGGTTGTTGAAAAACAACTTGAAGCACCAATTGTCCCAAGATATGCGACTCCTCGGCAAATTCAATTACGCTGTGAGTGACAGCTCGCAGGGGGATTTCTTTGACAGCGATTATACGGAAGCAGTCCTGGGTTTCGCGTATCGTCCTGTCAATAATGACCGTCTGAATGCACTGCTCAAGTACACCTACTTCTACAATGTCCCGCCAGCCGATCAGGTGAATGGCAACAATACAGCATCGGACTTTGTCCAGCGCAGCCACATCGGATCGGTGGACGTTATGTATGACCTAACGTCCCGCTGGACCGTGGGGGCCAAGTATGCCTATCGCTATGGGCAGGTATCTCAGGATAGGGAGAATATGGAATTCTTTGACAGTCAGGCTCACCTGTATGTGCTGCGTGCGGACTGGCACTTCCTCCACAGCTGGGATGCACTGTTCGAGGCTCGCAAGCTTGACCTGCCCGACGCGGAGGACAGCCGCAGCGGTTTGTTACTGGGGATATACCGTCACCTGGGCGATCATTTCAAGGTAGGTGTCGGATACAATTTCAGTGATTTTTCAGATGATTTGACTGATCTGGATTACAATCATCATGGGCTTTTCATCAACTTTATCGGAAAGATGTAGCTCCATGAGGGGCAGGCGCTCGCGCCTGCCGAGGACGGCCATATGGGGCCGCTCCAAATATATATGAACGAAGGAGGCAAACATGCTTTGCTGGTTGAGAGGGATCCTTTTAGGGATTTCAGTGCTTGTTTTGAGCTTCGCAGCTTATGCGCAGGAAGTCCCCAGGGAACAGATCAAGGGGTTGGATGAGCAGGTTCAGGAAATCAAGAGTGATGTTCTGAGCATTGCGGCGGAATTGAATCAGCTCGAAGAGAAGCTGCTTTACCCGTCCAACACACAGATTGCGGTCTTTGTGTCACTGGTCAGTGGCGAAACCTTCCGCCTGGACTCTGTAGAGATCAAATTAGATGGCAAGCCGGTCGCCCATCATATATACACCTTCAAGGAGCTCGAAGCCTTACGCAAAGGGGGGGTGCAGCGCATCTACACAGGCAACATCCTTGGCGGCCAACATGATCTACAGGTGTTGGTGATCGGTAAATCTACGACCGGTTTTGATTTCCGGAAAGAGGAGCAATTCAAGGTCGAAAAGGATGTGGGGCCCGAGATCGTGGAAATAGCTCTGGCTGCACAAAATATCGCGTTTAAGGACCGTTAGCTTATGAACAGGTTACTTGTATTGATAACAGCTCTGGTGTGTGCTGTATCTCCGTCGTTTGCGGGCACCTCCGCTCCCACGGAGTTAAAGGATCTCTATTACGGAGAGGCCCTTTACTTGGCCTTTCAGGAGGACTGGTTCGATGCGATCGCAAGACTCGACACCGAACTGCTGCAGCACCATGGGCTTGATGAGCCCAAACTGGATACGCTCTACTACCACGTCAACCACGCTGAGTTTGCTGTGGGTGATTTCGAGCTTGAATACCGGATGCACCTGCGTGCCGGCCGGGCCATAAAAGCCGTCATCGAGGGCAATGTGGCTGAGCCGGTTCGCAACGAGGCCATATTTCGACTGGCAAAAATCTATTTGCAGAAAGACCAGCCTGTTAATGCCCTATACGCTGTGGAGCGTATCCATGGAGCAGTACCGCAGAACATCCGAGACGATCTGGCTTTCCTGCGTGCTCAGATCTTCATGGCAAACGGGCGCTTTTCAAAGGCCGTGCAAATTCTGAGAGATCTGCGGGATGCTGAAAGCCTCAAAGGTTTTAACACCTATAATCTTGGTATTTCCTTGCTACTAGACGGCAACAAACAAGAGGGACACCGCTATCTGGACATTACCGGTCAGATCGACAGTAATAACGCACTCACGCTGGCCATCAAAGACAAATCCAACCTGGTTCTGGGTTCAAAACTTTTAGATGAACGTAATTTTGAAGGCTCCAAGCAGATGCTTGATCGGGTGCGCTTGAAAGGTCCTTCCTCCAACCGGGCGCTGCTGGCCTCGGGATGGGCGGATGCCTATCGGAATCAGTTCGACAGAGCTCTGGTACCCTGGACAATTCTGATGACACGGCAGGTTACAGACCCTTCTGTGCAGGAAGCCTTGCTCGCCGTTCCCTATGCCTACGGTAAACTGAACGTTCACAGCAAAGCGGCATTGATGTACGGCAGCGCGCTGGAGAAGTTCGGGGCCGAAGTCAACAAGCTCAGCGCATCCATCAAGAGCATCCGCGAAGGTCATTTCCTTCGGGCGCTGGTACGGGAAGAACTGAAACAGGATTCCAACTGGGTCGTCAAGTTGCGCGAACTCCCGGAATCTCCTGAAACTTACTATCTGCTTGAACTGATGGCTTCCCACGATTTCCAGCAATCTTTGAAAAACTACCTTGATATGGAGGAGTTGCGCAAGAAGATGGAAGCCTGGGAAAGCGATCTGGACGCCTTCGAGGAGATCATCGCGAAACGTCGGGCCTATTACGAGCCACTGCTGCCAGCTATCGATCAGGAATTCCGGAGGCTCGACTCGAAGATGCGTCTACGCCTGGAGCAGAGGGACCGAATCGAAAAACGACTGAAGACCATGCTGGTCGTGCCGAGACCAGATTATCTGGCAACCTCTAAAGAGCGAATCATCGGTCAACAGATTTCAAACCTGGAAAGGAGAGTACACGATGGCGGTAAGGCCCTACCCGGTGAGATCAAGGCCCGGGTCAGGCGTTTGCGGGGTTTATTGCACTGGAACATTTACACGGACTATGACCGGCGGTTTACCGAGGCTAACAAGCATCTTCGCAAATTGAATCAGGTGGTTATGCAGTTGAAAAAGCAGTACGCCGCCTTTGTGCGCACCCGTCAAGCCGCTACACAAAGCTACGAAGGTTACGACGATGGAATCCGAGGCCAGCGAGCGCTGATTCGAGAGGCCCGCGCAAGGGTCACAGAATTGATGGCACGACAGGGCAACATGCTTGAATTAATGGCCGTCAACGAGCTTTCCAGGCGCCGCGAGCGACTGGCCGAGTTCCAGATCAAGGCACGCTTTGCCATGGCAGACAGCTATGATCGTGCCGTAAGGGAAAAGAACCGGGAGAGTTTGAGTCAATGAGAAGGATTTTGTTTTTCATATGGGTGCTTCAGGCAGTGTTGATAGCCTGTCAATCGACCGGCGACAAGAATACGATAGCCGGGTTACGCCATGTGCAGATCGAAATGAATGAAGAGAAGATCGAAGGCGGAATCGACAAGGCGATGATAAGTTATCAACGCTTTCTGGAGGAGACTCCAGGCTCAGCTCTGGTACCCGAAGCTATGAGACGGCTGGCCGACCTGAAGATCGAAAAAGAATACGGCACCCTTCCCGGCAGGTCTGAACCGACCGAACAAGAAAAGAAAATGATGCCACCAGATCGGATTAAGGCCGTGCCTCCTGAGAGTCCTTTAATCACCAGGGGGCTGCCGAACTCGGCCATGACCCACAATCCAGTCAATGACGAATCCGATGAGCGCTTTGAAAATAGAGCAACCCGAATAGGATCGTTAGCCGGGGCAATTGCGTCGGCAGAGGTAAACACCCAAGGCGCAGAAGATCTGGATCGGACCAGCACCAGAGAGGCCTTGGCGCTGTATAGGAAATTGCTCAATGATTACCCCCTGTACGAACACAATGACCAGGTTCTGTATCAGATGTCACGCGCATACGAGGAGCTTGGCCGGAACCAGGAAGCCATGAAGATCATGGACCGCATAGTTCGTAAATTCCCCCGGTCCCGTTACATCGATGAAGTACAGTTTCGACGTGCGGAATATTTTTTTACGCATAAACGTTATATAGATGCCGAAGAAGCTTATTCGAGCATCGTTGATATTGGGGTCGGTTCTTTTTACTACGAGTTGGCTCTCTATAAACTGGGCTGGACCTTTTACAAGCAGGAGCTTTATGAAGATGCTTTAGATAAATTTATTGCGCTTCTGGACTACAAGGTCTCCGTGGGATACGACTTTGAACAAATCAAAGATGAGCAAGAACGCAAGCGCGCCCAAGACACCTTCCGTGTAATCAGCTTGAGTTTTTCCAACCTTGGCGGAGCTGACTCGGTGGTGGAATACTTTGCACGCCACGGCAAACGCAGATACGAGCACAATGTTTACGGGAACCTTGGAGAATATTACTTCGACAAACGCCGATATACAGACGCCAGCGCCAGCTACAATGCTTTCGTAAGCCGTAATCCGTTTCACAAGTTGGCGCCAAATTTTCATATGCGGGTAATTGAAATTCATGCCGACGGAGGATTTCCAAGTCTGGTCCTTGATGCCAAAAAGGCATTCGCCACCACTTACGGTTTGAGGGCCGAATACTGGAAATATTTCGACCCCGGTGATCGTCCCGACGTACTTGGGCATCTGAAAACCAACCTAATGGACCTTGCCAGCCATTATCACGCCTGCTACCAGAAACCGAAAAAACCCGAAGACAGGCCTGGCCATTTCAAGGAGGCGTTGCACTGGTACCGGGAATTTTTAAACTCGTTTCCGGCTGAGTCGGAATCGCCGAACATAAACTACCTGCTGGCGGATCTTCTGCTGGAAAACCGCTCGTTCGACGCAGCGGCCGTGGAATACGAGAAAACAGCATATGGTTATCCCCCGCACGGAAAATCCTCCCAAGCTGGCTATGCGGCTGTCTATGCGTACCGGGAGCATCTGGGTGTCGTCGCAACGGAGAACAAAGATAAGGTCAAGCAGGACGTCGTCAGCAGTTCGTTGAAATTTGCCGACGCCTTCCCGAAGCATGAGAAGGCGGCCTTCGTCCTCGGTGCGGCGGCAGATGATCTTTACACTATGAAGGAGTTTGAAAAGGCATTGGCTGCTGCAAACAAGCTGACGCAAACATTTCCTGACTCCGACATTAAGGTTGTCCGTGCGGCATGGCTGGTCGTCGGTCACTCGTCTTATGAGCTTCAGCATTACAGCAAGGCCGAGATCGCCTACCTTGAGGTGCTGAAATCGTTGCCCGAAAATGACAAGTCGCGCGGCGGCCTGATGAATAACCTTGCAGCATCGATTTACAAGCAGGGTGAGCAGGCCAAAGATGCCAAGGACTATCGGCTTGCGGCGGATAACTTCCTTCGAATAGCCCGTATGGCACCAACCTCTAAAATCAGGCCGAATGCAGAATACGATGGCGCCGCTGCCTTGATCGAGCTCAAGGATTGGGAGGCGGCAACCACCGTTCTAAAAGGGTTTCGCGAAAGCTTCCCCGAACATCCATTGCAGCCTGAGGTAACCAAAAAGATGGCCTACGTTTACAGGGAAAGCGGACAGCTCTCATTGGCGGCCAATGAATTCGAGCGCATCGAAAAGGAGGCCCAAGACGATGAAATCAGACGAGAGGCCCTGTTGATCGCTGCGGAATTGTACGAAAAAGACGGCAGCCAACTGCATACGCTTGAGGTTTATCGGCGCTATGTAGAGTATTTCCCGGATCCAGTTGAAGTCAACCTGGAAACACGCAACAAGATAGCTGAAATACTAAAATCGCAAAACGATCGGCAATCCTATCTGAATGAACTCAGGCAGATCGTTGCCATCGACGCCGCAGCCGGAAATGTCCGAACCCCCAGGACAAGATATCTTGCCGCCAAAAGCGCCTTGGTGCTGGCCGAGTCGACCTTCGACAGGTTTATGGCGATAAAGCTGGTTCAACCCTTTGAGCCTAATCTGTCCAAGAAGCGGAACCTGATGAAGACGGCGTTGCAGAATTTTAGCCAGCTTATGGATTATGAGATCGGAGAATTTACGGCAGCTGCGACATTTTACCTAGCCGAAATTTATACTGATTTCAACCAATCCCTGATGACCTCCGAGCGTCCGAAGGGTCTGAACGCCCTTGAGCAGGAACAGTACGAGCTGGCCATCGAAGAGCAGGCCTATCCGTTCGAAGAAAAAGCTATCACTGTTCACGAGAGCAATCTCGAGCTGATTTCCCGGGGTGTATACAACAAATGGATAGAGAAAAGTCTGCAGAGACTAGCCGAATTTGTACCCGTACGTTATGCCAAGCAGGAAGAGACCAGCTCCATTATCTATTCGCTGGAAACTTATATTTTTGAAGTTAACGGCATGACAAAGCGCGCGGCAGCAGTAACCGAATCCCAGAGTGAACAAGCTGATCCTGGAGCGGTCGAAGAATCAGGAGCCATAGTAGAGACTGAAACTAATGAGCCTGCGCAAGTCGAAGAACTGGAGTCTGTCGAGGACGGCCGATCGTTACCCCACTCGGGTGATACCCTTGTTGCACCGGAAGATGGGATGCGGGGAGAAGAATTAAATTTAGAGGAAGCTGTGCAATGAAAATAATGGATATCAGATTTAGGCAATCGACGAAAATGCGAATATGCACAAAATGGGTAATCCTGGCAATGGTGCTGCCGGTTCTGTTCGGTTGTGCCACCGACGGAATGGTTGAGCCGGAGGCAGTCGTTCAGCCCGCCACCGCGAAGTATGGGCCCACGGTGGCGAAACTTGCTGACGGCCGCAAAGGATTCATCATCACGGAAGTCCCCCGGTTGGACGATGCTTCACACAGGGATTTCCAAAGATCTGTTTCTATGCTCAATGACGGGGAATATGAACAAGCCGTCGATCTGTTGGAAAAGGTTGTTGCGATGTCGCCGGGTGTCACGGCGCCCTATATCAACCTTGCTATCGCCTATCGGCACCTTGATTTTCTGGAAAAGGCCGAGACGCAACTTAAAGCCGCACTAGACTTGGTCCCCGGGCACCCAGTGGCCTGTAATGAATACGGTATGCTGTACCGCAAAACAGGACGTTTTGTTGAAGCTCGGGCCATGTATGAAAAGGCCCTATCCCGCTTTCCGGAATACTACCCTGTGCACCGAAATTTGGGAATTCTTTGCGACCTTTATCTGAATGACCTGGAATGTGCTCTCGAGCATTATGAGATCTACGGTCAGGCCAAGCCTGAAGATGAGAAGGTCCAATTGTGGATTGCGGATTTACGCAAACGGATGAAAAGCCGTTAAGGAGGTAACATGTTTTGCAAATTATCATTGTGTCTGTGTTTAGTTATATTTACGGCTGTCACGGCCGTCGCTCAAGACACAGAAACAGGCAAGGAGCAGGACGCCAAGGAAATGTCCGGCATGTCAATCGTCGGCAACGATGAGGCACCGAAGTCTCTGTATATTGTTCCCTGGAAAAGTTCGGAAATCGGTGTGGAAACAAGCTTGAATAAATTGTTTAACGAGAGCGATGTCCCGGTTGATCGAGATGTTTTCAAGCGGCAGCTGGATTTTTATATCGTAAGCACCGCAGAATAATTTAATAAATAGAGAGGTGTATAATGGAAATTTTTTATTCAATTGTGGCATTTTTTCAAAAGGGTGGTTTGTTCATGTATCCTATTATGTTCGTGTTTGCGGCCGGCATGGCCATTGCGGTGGAGCGCTGGATTCACCTGGGCCGCATCCGGAGCGT
>JARRLH010000137.1:0-7657 GCA_037387205.1 Desulfofustis sp. | reverse complement strand
GCCGTCGCGCAGGTCAACGCTGCACCAGTCTGGTGCTGTGTCAATGGAATTATCCGGCCATTTCCTGTCGACCAATTCTATCGGCGGATAAGGACGGTACTTGCTTACTAATTCGGCTTTCATCTCGTTCTCCCCTGATGTGGAACCCAGTTGATGATCAACATCTTGCCGGGCAATAAAAAAGGCCGCGGTCTCTGCAACCGCGGCCTGTCGTCTTCTATGGTCCTGTAAAGATCACATAGCAGCATCCCATTCCGCGGCACCTGGTCTGCTAAGAAGAAGTAGAGCCAGGGTATGGTCTGCGGTTAGTGTCTGCATATTGGTAATCTGCTTCAATAGGTGAGTATCTTTTTGATTTTTCGCTACAATAATCCCGCCCCTCAACCGTTGTCAACCCCTTTTACCGACTTTTCTCTTTCACCTTTCTCTGCATAGCTCCATGAAAACAGCCTAAAAGGCTGCAAATTCTTTTGGTTATTGACATATAATTTCTTGATCTCTATAGTTTGAGCCTCGATTTAGTGGCCGGATCAGGGGCCCTATAGCCTTTGCCAGCAGATTACCACAGAGGACCCAACAATGTCGCAGATAAGCGGTGCCCACGCAATTGTAAAATGCCTTCGCGAGGAAAATGTAAATACGATTTTCGGATATCCGGGAGGGGCGGTCATCGATCTCTACGACGAACTCATGGAGAGCCCCGACTTGACCCATGTGCTGGTACGCCATGAGCAGGCTGCCGTTCACGCCGCCGACGGCTACGCCAGAGTGACGGGCGAAGTGGGTGTTGCCCTGCTGACCTCAGGCCCGGGTGCAACCAATGGCGTTACCGGCATTGCCACTGCCTATATGGACTCCATTCCGATTGTCATCCTCACCGGCCAGGTGCCCACCCCGCTGATCGGCAACGACGCTTTCCAGGAGGTGGATATAGTCGGCATCACCAGACCCTGCACCAAGCACAACTACCTGGTCAGCAGCAAAGAAGAGCTGGTGGATGTCCTGCGCGAGGCTTTCCATGTCGCCCGAACCGGCAGACCTGGTCCGGTTCTCGTCGATCTGCCCAAAGACATCATCAATGCCACACTCGACTTTGAGGTAAGAAAGCCCATTCATATGCCGAGCTACCAGCCTCATTACGAGCCTCACATGGGCCAGATCGACAAGGCCTGTCGGCTTATCACGGAGGCCAGGAAACCGGTGCTCTATGTGGGCGGTGGAGTGATTCTCTCGAATGGCGCCTCCGAGCTTACCGAACTGGCTACCAAACTGAACATTCCGGTTACCATGACCTTGATGGGGCTTGGTGCCTTTCCAGGCCACCACGAACTTTCCATGGGTATGCTCGGCATGCACGGTACCTATACGGCCAATATGGCGGTGGCCGAGAGCGATCTTCTCATTTCTGTGGGGGCACGGTTCGATGATCGGGTAACCGGTAAACTCGAGACCTTTGCCACCAAGGCAAAAATCATTCATATAGATATAGATCCGACCTCCATCAGTAAAAACGTGGAAGTGGACGTACCCATCGTGGCCGACTGTAAAAAGGCGCTCACTGCCATGAACACCTGGTTCAACAACCAGCAGGGCATATCGGTAAAGGAAGAGAAGGCCAAACACCAGGAATGGTTCGATCAGATATGCGACTGGCAGGAACTGCATCCGCTTGGCTACCAGGAAGACGGTGAGCAGATTAAGCCCCAGTACGTGGTCGAAATGCTCGATAAACTCACCAATGGGGAGGCCATCGTCGCCACTGAAGTCGGTCAGCACCAGATGTGGGCGGCCCAGTTTTATCGCTTCAGTGAGCCGCGTCGGTTTCTGACTTCAGGGGGACTGGGTACCATGGGATATGGGTTTCCGGCTGCCATCGGTGCAAAACTGGCCAGGCCCGACAAAGTCTGTATCGATATTGCCGGTGACGCCTCAATCCAGATGAACATCCAGGAACTGGCCACGGCCAGGCAATATAATACCCCGGTGAAAATTGCTATTCTCAACAATCAGTTCCTCGGTATGGTGCGACAGTGGCAGGAGCTCTTTTACGACAAGCGCTATGCTTCGACCGTCATGGACATCGCCCCCGACTTCGTCGAGCTTGCCCGGGCCTATGGCGCCGTCGGTCTGCGGGCGACCAAGAAGAGCGAAGTCGAGGATGTGATCAAAGAGGCCCTGGCCGTTGACAACACGGTGCTGATGGATTTCAAGATCTCCCGCGAGGAGGGTGTTTTTCCGATGGTGCCGGCCGGGAAATCAACCACTGAAATGCTGCTGGTCTAAATACAGATTCGCGTTCGGTGCTGCAATTATTCTTGGTGAAGCTATGAAGCATACCTTATCGGTGCTGCTCCAGAATAAGCCGGGGGTGCTATCCAGAGTGACCGGCTTGTTCAGCGGCCGCGGATTCAACATCGAAAGCCTCTGTGTCGCCGAGACACTCGACCCTAAGGTTTCATGCCTGACGCTTATCACCAGCGGCTACAACGGAATGATCGAGCAGATAACCAAACAACTGCACAAGCTGATTGACGTAATCAAGGTCGTCGACATCGATGAAGGCGAGTTCGTCGAGCGGGAGATGGTCGAAGCGATCATCAACATCCTGCGCCCCATAGGCATCAAGGAAATTATCCGCACCGGCAAAATTGCCCTTGCCCGGGGCCGGATCTCACAATAAGGGTTGAGATGAAACAAGAGAAAATTCCCGTTGCCGCTGAAGGATACCCCTTTATCGCCTACAGCGCCCTGCTGACCATTCTCAGCGCGTTGCTGGGTTATCCGCTCATCACCCTGCTGTTGCTGGCTGTCACCACCTTCGTACTGATGTTCTTCAGGGATCCGGAGAGAACTACGCCTCACATCGACCGGGGGGTCATCTCCCCGGCAGATGGTAAAATTATTTTTGTGGAAACGATTAGCGACGGAAGATTCGGTGCAGACGAACAGCTCAAGATCTCTATTTTCATGAACGTGTTCAATGTCCATGTAAATCGTATTCCCTTTTCAGGTACGGTTGGCAAGGTGCACCATGTGCCCGGTTCCTTTCTGGCCGCCGACAGCGAAAAAGCACACCTGAACAATGAGTATTGCGCCGTGCAAATCGTCACCTCAGATCGAAGGCAAATCACCATGGTGCAAATCGCTGGCCTCATTGCCAGGAGAATAATCTGCCGGCTCGAAGCCGGAGACCCGGTTACCCGTGGGGAACGTTTCGGGCTGATACGTTTTGGTTCCCGGGTTGATCTCTACCTGCCGCGCCAGTCCAATCCGACGGTGCAAGTCGGCGACAAGGTGATCGCGGGAGAGAGTCTGCTGGCCTATCTCGGATAATTGCTTAGTTAAACCGTGCCGCGTGTGCTCTGCAGCGTCAGCAATCCGCCTTACCCCGGGTATCAGCCTGCAGCAGCAGGTATCAAAGAACAAGTAGGGGTAATTCATGCGCATCATCAGCGGTTCAGCCCGGGGGCGTAAACTCTTTTCCCCCCAGTCCGGGAGCAAAGTCATCCGTCCCACCTCCGACCGGGCCAGGGAGGCGCTTTTTAATATCATCGCCACCAGAGTAGTCGATTGTCGCGTTCTGGATTTGTTCGCAGGCACCGGAGCTTTTGGCTGCGAAGCCTTGAGCCGCGGTGCCGCCGAAGTCTGTTTTATCGATCATGCACAAGTGTCGCTGGAGCTGATCCGGAAAAACATCAAACTGGTTCCAGGCGGCCCGGAGAAATCGCAAGTGATCAGGGCTGACCTCGGTAAAGGATTACCCCCGTCCTGCGAACCCAGGAGCGCAGGCAGCCGCTTTGAGCTGATCTTTGCCGACCCCCCCTACCTGAGTGAATTATCCATTAGAATTTTGTCGGCACTGGACAATAGTTCTGTGCTTTCGCCCGATCCGCTGATAATAATAGAGGAGCGGAAAAACTTTTCTCCTCCCGCACAGTTGCGCAATCTCTATCTGGCGGACTGCCGAAACTACGGAGAGAGTTCTTTTTATTTTTACGAAATTATATCTTCATAATTACAACAGGATCATCCCATGAGCACCAAACCAAACGGTGAATCGATTGCCATTTATCCGGGTACTTTCGACCCGATCACCAACGGCCATCTCGATCTGATCAACCGCGGCTTATGTCTGTTCGACAAGGTAATCGTGGCCATTGCCATAAATCCAGGGAAAAAGCCCCTTTTCTCTTTGGCTCAGAGGAAGCAGATGATTCTCGACTGCTATACCGAAGAGGACCGGGTCGAGGTTGACACGGTAGAGGGACTTCTGGTCGAGTACGCGGCCCAGAGAAATGCCCGGGCAATCATCAGGGGGTTGCGGGCTGTCTCGGATTTCGACTATGAATTTCAGCTTGCCCTGATGAATCGAAAGCTTGAACGCTCGGTCGAATCGGTTTTCCTGATGCCTGGTTTTCGCTGGATTTTCATCAGCTCGTCCATCGTCAAAGATGCAGCCAGCCACGGCGGCAACGTGGCAGGACTGGTCCCCGAGCACGTCGAGAAAATGCTCATCGAAAAGTATCGCAAATAGATTCAGTGCTGACGTGCAGCGATGAATTCCCCACGCCCGACCCCGACCCGCTCTTTTCGCAGAAAACTTCTTTTCCTGGGAGGACTGCTTCTGCTCTGGCCACTGCTCCGATTTCTCGCCCATAAGGTACCGAAAAAACCACAGATTATAGAAGTCTCAGGGACCTTTCAGAATAAAATCTTTCTGGCCAAACAGGATTTCATCGTCTTCCAGGAAGATGAACAGCTCTGGGCAGTATCCAGGAATTGCACCCATCTGGGGTGCCGCCTCAATTATATCGAGAAAGAAAAGTACCTGGAATGTCCCTGTCACCAGAGCAGATTTTCCAGGCAGGGAGAAGTTATCAGGGGGCCCGCAGCAAAACCTCTGCCGCGCTACCTGGTAGAACGCACCGAGACTCCCTCCACCTACCTCGTCACCATGTCCTGAAAATGATCGCGGCGAAGAGGATAACAACCTTTCTCTCCACGCTGAGATGGGGAGACTGGAGTCTGATCAGCCTCTATGTGTCGCTGATCTCAGGAGTTGTCGTGGGCATTCACTACAGCCCTGCAGAACCTTTCTATTCTGCATCGGCGCTCGATATTCTGGTTCCTTACGGATCATTTTTCAGGTCGCTGCATTTTTATTCCAGTCAGTTTTTCTTTTTGTTCGGCGTCGCTCACTTCCTGGCAGTTTTCACTAAATCACAGAGTTATTCCAGCAAAGCCTATATCTATCTGATTATTTGTTTTCCCTGCATATTAATGCTGCTCTTTACCGGCTATGTTCTGCGCGCCGATGCAACCGGCTACTCAGCCGGCATGATTGCAGAACATATCCTGGAGGCGATCCCACTGTTCGGCCCGGCCCTGAACAACATGCTCTTTTCGATTTCAACTCATGGAATGGATCGGGTGTACCTGCACCATGTCATTTCCTTTGATCTGCTTTTTCTTTTCCTGGCCTGGGATCACCTGCGCAGATATAGGGTTATGGTGACCGATCACCTTCTGTTCATCAGCCTGCTGCTCCTGTTTTCTCTGCTGGTCGCAGCTCCGATAGATCCTGACCAGCTTGGCCTGCTCTATATCACCGGCCCCTGGTTTTTCCTGGGACTCCAGGAACTCCTTCGCTATCTTTCACCATTTGTGGCAGGTGTTCTCGTTCCGGCCTCTCTGGTGACCGCGCTTGTTTTCCTGCGTCAAAACCAACGCTGGTATCGAGCGCTGCTGATCTTCCTCTGCTGTTGGCTCGGCTGCTACGTGATTTTGACCGTGCTGGCCCTCACCGCTCACGGGTAGACAGTGCGACCCACGACCAATTCTTCATCTCCCTATGCACGTTAATTGGCTGTGGCTCCCGTTCACAGATCTGCCAGGCTGCTCGCCGGTTCCCTTGCTCTCGCCTCGTCTTAAGAAACACTTTTTGGCTTCTGTCGAATAACAATCGACCACGAAAAAAGGCCGCATGCGCTCGCATGCGGCCTCGGGAAAAAGCCATGTTCTGTGCCTAAGTGATCAACTGGTGAGCATGCGCTGCTGCCACTTTAAAATGTTTGCAGTCTCGTTGGAAAGTACAATTAGAGCCTGGTTTTGATCAACCTCGGCACTTCTGATTTTCTCGAGATTGGTGAATACCGAGTGCAGGAGTCCGACCGCTTCATCATCAAAATATTCACTTCTTTTTCCAATGCTCCCCACCACTGCGCCTATCAGGTGGGTCAATGTCTTTTCAATGGGCTTATCGGCAAGAGCTGCTTCGATTTCCTGGAGCTCTGACTCTATCTCGCTGATCTTATCACCGGTAATCTCCTCTGCCAACGAGTCGACAACCGTCTTCAAGGCAGAAAATCTCTCATCACTGACAGCCTGTTCGACATCTTCGATTAGAAAATTGGCAAGCCTGCCTTCCATATCGACGATGGCTTCGTCATCCGGTTCCTCGCCTGCAACAGCTTTTATCTCACTCAAGGCCGGGGAGATAGGCTGATCGACTGGTGCTGAAGGTGAGTCGCCTGCTCCATCGTCTTCTGCAAAATCAAGACTTTCATCACCAAAAAAATCATCGAGATGTTTGCTGATCTCATTGTCGGTCTGCTCCTCGGATCCTCCAGTCAGACCTGCCGGCCTGGCATCGCTGGCGAACAGAGCAGGTGCAATCTCATCGCCATCCAGCGGCAGCGGGGCCTCGTCCGAGTCATCATCCGCTTCTGTCTCGACATCGATGCCCGGCACCTCGGCAGCCGGAAAATCTGCTGGCGTTTGTCCAGGAGAAAAATCATCTTCATCCATATCCGCAAGGGCCGGAGCAAGCATACCGTCGCCCATTGTCGGCAACGCTTCCTCGTCTGAATCGTCGTCTGCCTCTGTTTCGACATCAACCCCGCGCAAAGCCTCCTCGGCGCTAAGGCCAGTAAAGGCAACCTGCTCATCGCTTTCCATATCTTCGAAAAAGCTGGCCACTTTTTCCAGTGTCTCTTCAGAAAAACCTTCATCAACCCCAATATCCTCAGCAGATGATGTCTGTTCAAACTCGCTGGTGTCAGCAAACGAGAGTTCGGTCTGACGATCTTCGTCTGCCGGCCTCAGGGGAGATATCTCTACCGCTTCAGCCTCAGCGGCCTTACGCTCCTGCCGATGCCTGGCAATCGCTTCGGGGGTTATCGACTCACCGACCTCTTCCTTGAAACGGTTGAATTTGTCCGCTTCACCAAGCAGGAGATCCTTGATCTGCTGATTTTCCAGGGAGCCGTCGACGACCTTTTCAAGGGCCAGAAAGAAAGAATTCAACAGCTTGAACGCATCAGCATGGGAGGCGCTTTTCATCAGTTTGATGTAACCGCCAACCGCATCGATTCCCTGGAGCAGCAGCTTGTGGGGTTTGCTGTCGGCCCATTGGCCTTGGAGCCGCTTTACTTCACGGCTTATTTCCGCTAATTCATTATCGGTGATCTCCCAGTCGATGGTCAGTATAAAGGCTTTAAGATTGTATAGGTCGGGATTGGTCTGACCGGATTCAAGAGATTCAGCCGGTCGTTTCACTACAGTGATTTCTTCCGCGTCTCCGCCCTCTGTTTCGGCTGCCGGGCCAGGCCCAAAACCAATCTGCTGTTTAAGTCGCTCAAATTTCCTGACGTCAGCC
>JARRLH010000136.1:7762-10300 GCA_037387205.1 Desulfofustis sp. | reverse complement strand
CTTTGGAGTCGGCCAGCTTGAGGCCGAGGAGCATGAACAGGAGCCCGTTTATTTGTTTAAACCTGCAGGTGTTGTTGCCCGAGTCTTTCAGCCGTTCAGCGAAGGCCGAGGAAAAGAGGGCGACGATGACGCACCAGATGGTGCCGGTGGTGATGAAAATCAGCCCGAGCAGGATGAAGGAGAAAACCTTGTTGGGACTCGATTCGGAAATGAACTGGGGTAAGAAGGCGAGGAAAAAAATCGCGACCTTGGGATTGAGCACGTTGGTCAACACCCCCTGACGGTAGATGCGCAGCAGTCCAGATGTACCCTTTCCGTTGCTCCCTGCGCGCGCCGGAGCCGAGCGGTCGAGGATGAGCCGCAGCCCCTGGTAGACCAGGTAGGCGGCACCGAGGTATTTGATGATGGTGAAGGCCGAAGCCGAAGCGGCGAGTATGGCGGAAAGCCCGAAAGCGCCGAGCAGGGTGTGGATAAGCGCCCCGCTGCTGATCCCCAGGGCGGCGCAGACGCCTGCGCCCCGACCCTGGGCGAGGCTGCGGCCGATGATATAGAGGGTGTCGGGACCGGGATAAAGATTGAGCAGAATGCCGGCACCGAGAAAGACCAGCGGGTTTTCAAGGCCTGCGATCATTGCCAAACCCTGATCGCCCAACAAGCCCCCTTACCGGCGGTGCTTCAAGAGCCGGAGAGGAGGCGGTAGAAATACACTGGTACTCAGAAGACATTGGCTGCATCTTCCTCGAAGTTGAAGGTGCCGGCCTCGGCCTCCTGATCAATCTCCTTGAGGCTCTGCCGCATCTGTTTGAGCGCCTGACGGATGCGATTTTCGTTCTCGACGAGCGCCAGCCGCAGCCAGCCGTCACCTTCCTCGCCGAACCCGGCGCCCGGTGCGACCGCCACATTGGCCCGGTTCATCATTTCGATGGCAAACCGCACCGAACCCAAGCGGTCGTAGGGGGGTGGTATCTTCACCCAGAGAAACATACCGGCCTTGGGTACAGTAACCTCCCAGCCCATGCGGACCAGACCGTCGCAAAGCACATCCCGGCGTTTCTGGTAGGCGGCCGCCTGCTCGGCAATATCGTCGTCGCAGTCGCGCATGGCCACGATGCCGGCGATCTGGATGGCGGAGAAAATGCCGTAGTCATAGTAGCCCTTGATCTTGGCCAGACCATCGATGATCTGCTCGTTGCCGACGCAGTACCCCAGGCGCCAGCCAGCCATATTGTAGGATTTGGAGAACGAACCGAACTCGACCCCGACATCGAGCCCCCCTTCTACTTCGAGAAAGCTCGGGGCCACATAGCCGTCGAAGGTGATTTTGGCATAGGCAAAGTCATTGATTACCATGAAGCCGTATTGCTTGGCGTATTTGACGACGGCGCTGAACAGTTCCCTGGAGGCCAGCGTGCCGGTGGGATTGTGGGGGAAATTGAGCATCAGCAGCTTCGGTCCCGGATAGAGCGACCGGCACATGCCCACCAGCTGAGCCAGAAACTCATCTTCATCCCCCAGAGGGATGCGCAGCACATTGGCTCCGGCAATAACCGCCGCATAGACATGGATCGGAAAGGCCGGGGCCGGCACCAGCACCGTATCGCCCGGGCCGAGCAGGGCCAGACACATGTGCGAGATGCCCTCCTTGGAGCCGATGGTGCAGATTACATCATTTTCTCCTGTTAAATCGACATTATAATTGCGACCATAATAGATGGCGATTTCCCTTTTCAGGTTCTTCATACCGCCGGCAATGGCGGGATAGCGATGTATTTTGGGATCGGCCGCCACCTCGCAGAGCTTTTCAGTGACCGTGCCGGGAGCGGGATCGATGGGATTGCCCATGCCCAGGTCGATCACATCGTCGCCCTGCCAGCGCTTCTCCATCTTCATCTTGTTGATCATGCCGAACAGATAGGGCGGCAGTTGATTCATGCGGTCGGCAAACCTGACCTTAAACGGGGTTGTCATCTTCGCTACTCCTCCTGTCTCCATCGTCTCGGGAGACCTCTACTATCTAAACCTTTGGCTGCTCGGGAAAGTTTCACAACATTCAGTGGCATTGTGCGTGGTTTACCTGGGTAAGTCAATACCATAATGGTTTTTGCGATTCTATCTGGTACTGCCTGAGCGTGCAGAACGACTTTTCAGACAAGGGGGGCTGGGGGGCTGCATTGCGGAGGCCAGGCGAAGCGCTGGAAACGCTCACCGATCGTCCGAGGAGGCAATCCTGAGCGCAGCGCTGAGTTAAGTCAAAGAGCCCTTTCCGAATGGAAACTGTCTAAATGGTCCGGCACAGCCTGCCGAAGCCCCCCGGGATCGTACCCGAGGACCAGAACAGTCTGCCGTGCTTGTAATCGACGAACCAGTACCCGCCGGGGGTGCGCTGGGCCGAGGTGAAGACAAAGGGCTGCTCCCTGGAGAAATTGGGATTGAGGTGGATATCTTTGTCATTGGGGCTCGCTTCCATCAGGGACATGGCCTCCTCGACCGAGGGCAGGCGCCAGTCGTTATAGCCATGAAGCCCCTCGAGGTTGAGCT
>JARRLH010000136.1:0-7664 GCA_037387205.1 Desulfofustis sp. | reverse complement strand
TCATAAGATCGACGATAATATGCTGGCCGTGGAGGTAGAGACGATTGACAAAGGTGCCTGCCGGATTCAGCTCGCCATCGGTGAAGCCGTGGCTGATCACGATCTCCCGCACATCGTCATCGGTAAGATCCGGGTTTGCAGAGGGCAGCGCTATTGGCTCAAAGCCGTCGCTGTTGCCGTCCCAGACAGGCAGTTTGGGACCCATATCCTCATGGGAGACACGTTCGATGAGCGGTGTCACCAGGCTGCTGTCGCCGTCGTCGAGCACATGATCGATGAGCCAGGTTTGAATCCGCTCATCAATGGCAAAGCTCCGATCGTAAAAGGCCGCCTCGCCCTGGCTGTCCACGCAGGAGGAGACCAACTCGGCCGGCGCCTGGATCTCGGCGATGATCCTGGCGTGTTTGACGCCGCGCTCCATCAAGCAGAGTTTCGGTTTTTCACCCCAATTGTCGATAAAAAAGTAGTAAATACGCTCTGCGTTGTTGCGGACCCGCTCACGGCCACCCCATGATTCGTAGGTGCCGAACGTCAACTCGGGAGTCATTTCCCAGTCGATTTGATTTATCGTCGTGTCGCCGACCTGGATTTTATGATACATGCCCATCGTCTATCCCCCGCACTGTCTTGGTCTATGATTTTTCAGGTGCTATACCTGGCGTACCACCGTATATGTGTTACAATCTTTTTACTGAATAAATTCGATTATAAGAATCATTCTCATTTTGTCCATGGACGAACAGGCACCAAAAACAGAAGCAGGCCGGCCGCTGCCCCTGGGCCCAAGCTGGAGTGAAAAAGGAATTAATTTTGCCCTTTTCTCACGGCATGGCCGTTCGGTTAGGCTGGTCTTCCGCTACCTGGACTCCGACCATCTGCGGGAGATCGAACTGGATCCGCAAGTCAATAAAACCGGAGATATCTGGCATCTGTTCCTGCACACTGACGGCAGAGCGGTTTATTACGGCTATCGGGTCGAGACCGATCAAGCGCAACTAAGCTTTCCGGCTGCCAGCGAAAGGGTCATCGCCATAGATCCCTATTGCCGGCTGCATAAACCCCGCAGCTGGGCGATCAGCTCGGAGGCAGGCAGGGAACCGATCTGCCTGGCCGCAGAGGGCCAGGATTTCGACTGGCAGGGAGACCGTCCCCCGCACATTCCAGCCTCGGAAACGATCATCTATGAACTTCACGTCAGAGGATTCACCCGGCACCCTAGTTCAGGTGTCGCCGCACCCGGCACTTTCAGCGGTGTCACGGAGAAGATAGAGTACCTCAAAGAATTGGGAATAACCGCGGTGGAGCTGCTGCCGGTCACCGAATGGGATGAGACCGACAACAAATTCAGGCACCCGGAGACCGGTGAACTGCTGTTAAACTACTGGGGCTATAATCCCCTTTCCTTTTTCGCCCTGCGCTCCGGGCTAGCCTCCACCCCTGCTGAAGCGCTCAACGAATTCAAGACCATGGTTCGCAGCCTGCACCAGGCCGGCATCGAAGTGATTCTCGACCTGGTCTTCAACCACACCGGGGAAAGCGACCTCGAAGGCACCACCACAGGTTTCAGGGCCATTGACAATGCGGTCTACTACCTCGTCGACGAGCAGGGAGCCGATTATCTGAACTACACCGGCTGCGGCAATACGGTGAACTGCAACCACCCGGTGGTCAGCACCATGATCCTCGATTCCCTGCGCTACCTGGTCCAGGAATTTCACCTCGACGGCTTCAGGTTCGACCTGGCGGCCATATTCAGCAGGGACGCCTCGGGCGCCCCCGTGGAGAACGCCCCGCTGATCGAGATGATCGCCCAGGATCCGCTGCTCAGGGATTGCAAGATCATCGCCGAGGCCTGGGATGCGGCGGGACTCTATCAGGTCGGGTCCTTTTCAACCAACCGCCGCTGGATGGAATGGAACGGGAAATTCAGAGATGACGTGCGCCGCTTCATGTCGGGTCATCCCGACTCGGTACATCGGCTGGCCACCAGGATTGCCGGCAGCTCCGATCTCTACCAGGACGACGGCCGCGGCCCGCTGAATTCGATCAATTTCATTACCTGCCATGACGGCTTCACCCTCTACGACCTGGTCAGCTACAATCACAAGCACAACCACGAAAACGGCGAGCAGAACAAGGATGGGGAGAATCACAACCTGAGCTGGAACAGCGGCTTCGAAGGCTCCCCAGCGGCAGCTCGCTTTGAGCGGCTGCGGCGCAGAAGAATGCGGTCGCTCATCGCTCTGCTCCTGTTTTCTCAGGGAATTCCGATGATCTGCGCGGGAGATGAACTGGGTCGAAGCCAGGGGGGCAACAACAATACCTGGTGCCAGGACAACGAGCTCAACTGGCTCGACTGGCGCCTGCGGGAGTCCAATGCGGATCTGCTGCGTTTTGTGAAGAAATGCATCGATATGTACAAAAGCCATACTCTCTTCAGGCGTGAGCGATTCTTCAGCCACTATCCTGCGCAGGCGCCACCCGAAGATCGGGACATCGTCTGGCAGTCCATGATCCCGGGTACGGAAGACTGGTCACCGGACTGTCGAGAGCTGGGCTTCATCCTGAACGGAAAAAGCGCGGCTGACGGTTCTGAACCGAGTTTTTTCATCATGGTGAACGGCCGGCGCCAGACTCGTAAAACTTTTATTGTACCTGAAGTGCCTGCCGGCCAGGATAGCCGCTGGCTGCGCCTCATCGATACGGCTTTAAACAGTCCAGAGGACTTCGTTGACAGAGCGGAGGCTCAGACGGTGCCGGCCGGATCCGGCTATCAGGTCGAGCCCATGGCTCTTGTGGTGCTGCAGTCGGCCGATCCGACCACCCCGTAGCACTTCTTGCAGGTTGCCAGATGATGGACAATGACAAAGCGCTGCTGCTGATGCTGGGCGACTCCCTGATTGACTACGGCGAGTGGCACCGGCGGCTGCCTGGGTATCGGGTCATCAGCAGCGGCATCCCGGGCGAACGCACCGAGGGGCTCCTGAATCGCCTTCCTCTGCGCCTGCCGGCTGGCGCACCGGATGGTATCGTCATTATGAGCGGCACCAACAACATCGTCTTCGGTGACCTCGGATTCGTGGATTTGCTGGCCCGCATCATCACCCTGCTCCGCGCCAGCTGCCACAATTCGGAAATAGTGATCACCAGCCTACTGCCCTATGAAATACCCGGTCTCATCGACGCCGTCCACGCAGCCAACCAGCAATTGGCCTTCATCTGTGAAGAACAAGGCTGCCACTTTTTCGACCTCTGCAGCCCCTTTGAAAACAGTTTCGGCGAACTCTTCGATTTCGATGGCGTTCACCTGAGCAACCTCGGGTACCGATTATGGGCCTCGCGCCTGGATGAGTATTTGCGCAAACTGCTTGCAAAACCGGTTGATTGATTTATCCTTGCTCAACGTCTGGATCACCGCGCACTGTTTAAATTGACCACAATTTTCAAGGAGATGTTCCATGGTCCCGCACCTCGTAAAACCCGTTTCAGCCGACCGCTTTGCCGTGCTTTTTATTGGCCTGAGCCTGCTCTTCGTCATGCCGCACAAGATCCTTGCTGCAGAAATATCAGGTACCATTCTGGAAACCATGGATGCCGCCGGCTACACCTACATGAATTTGGATACCGGGGACACGCGGGTCTGGATAGCAATCCCGCAATCGAAAGTGAGCAAAGGCGATACAGTTTCAGCCCTCGAGGGTATGGAAATGCAGAATTTTCACTCCAACTCGTTCGATCGCACCTTTGAATCGATTATCTTTTCTCCGGGCCTGGTCGGTGCCGCACCAATGAGTCCCCACGGACAATCCGCAGCGCCACAAGATTCGGCCGACGATTCGTTCGCCGCAGCGGTTGAGGCCGAACGCCAGGCCAGCACCGGCGCCGCGGCGCCAATCCAGCCGCAACAGGGCAGCGCCGGCAGCATGGGCGCCGTCGCCCCATTTTCTGAAACAGAGGTTGAAAAAGCCGAGGGGGAAAACAGTTTCACCGTGGCTGAGATTTTCGCGCAGGCCAAGGATCTGGACGGCAAGAAAGTGCGCGTCAGAGGACAGGTGGTGAAATACAATGCCAATATCATGGGCCGCAACTGGCTGCATCTCCAGGACGGCTCGGGTGATCCGATGCAGAACACCCACGATCTGGTTGTTACCACCACCGAACAACTCAGCGGGCCGAAGGTGATCACCATCGAAGGGGTGGTGGCAGCTGACAAGGATTTTGGTGCCGGCTACAAATATGTGGTCCTCGTCGAGGACAGCACGATCGTCAAGCAATAGCTGGGCATGGCCGGTCCAGCGCCTCAAATAGCCCCCGAACACATCGGCTTTGATTTCGACGGGGTCATCGCCGATATCGGCGAAGCGTTCATCAGACTGGCCTGCACCAAATACGGGCACTGCGATCTGAAACTCGAGCAGATCAGCAGCTTCCAGGTCGAGCAATGTCTGAATATGGAGCGCTCCACCATCGAGCAAATCTTCGCTGATATCCTGCGTGATTCCATCGGCACCAAACTCAGGCCCATCGCCGGCGCCGTCGAGTCGCTCAAGCGTCTGAGCCGTCATTCTCCGGTTACGATAATCACCGCCCGGCCCGAATTAGGCCCGGTTTCAGACTGGCTGCGGCTGCATTGCGGCGTAGAAGCCGAGCGCATCAAGCTGGTGTCATCAGGGCACCACGATCATAAAGAGCGCTTCATCAGGCAGCACAACATCCTCTATTTCGTCGATGACCGGCTCACAACCTGTCTGATGCTGGCCGAGTCGGGACTCAAGCCACTGGTCTTCGCCCAGCCCTGGAACAGTGATCGCCACGATCTGCCCTCGGTGAACAGCTGGCGGGAGATACTGGACCTGATCGATCTCAACTGAGTGATCGACATGAACTGCCCCCACTGCAACAAGACCATCCAGCCGAGAAACCCGGTGCCGACGGTGGATGTCATCATTGAAATAGGCGATCGAATCGTGCTCATCGAGCGTAAATTCCCTCCCCCCGGCTGGGCGCTGCCCGGTGGTTTTGTCGACTACGGTGAATCGTTCGAGCAGGCGGCCCTGCGGGAAGCGCTTGAAGAAACCGGGATAGCCGTCACCGACCTGCGCCAGTTCAGGACTTATTCAGATCCAGGGCGCGATGCGCGGATGCACACCGCGTCAACGGTTTATATCGCCACAGGAGAGGGGGTACCGAAGGGGGCGGACGATGCCGCCAGGGCGGCATTGTTTGCCCGAGAGGAGCTGCCGGAACTGGCCTTTGACCACGCCAGAATCCTGGATGAGTACTTCTCGAGCTGCAGGTAGACGCAGCTGCCCGGATGGTGTCTACGCAGTGGGGTACGATTAAAGCAGGGTGTTGAGTGCCCAGAAGACCACGGCCCCCGTGCCCACGGAGGAGTAGAGCAGCAGTCAGGGGATGCAGTCGCTGCCGTACCTTTTGGCGATCAAGCCGAACACGCTCAGTCCGGCCAGCACGGAGATTATAAGGATTACAATAGTTTTCATCTCATCTTCCCGCTTGCTTAGAAGCGGCCCGTTTGCGCAGCCTGATCGATGCCGGGGTGACCTCCACCAGCTCGTCGTCGTTGATGAATGACAGGCAATCCTCGAGACTCAGGACGGTCGGCGGGGTCAGGATCACCGCCTCATCCGAACCGGCGGCCCTGACGTTGGTCAGTTTCTTGCCTTTAGCCGGATTTACCACCAAATCGCCTGACCGGCAGTTCTCACCTATAATCTGTCCGGCGTAAAGATCAACCCCCGGTTCAATGAAAAGCGTACCACGATCCTGAAGATTGAACAAGGCATAGGCCACCGAGGTGCATCTCTGCTTTACCGACAGCACACCGTTGATGCGGTTGGCAATGTCCCCGGCATGCGGGCCGTAGCCCTCGAACACATAGCTCATGGTGCCCATGCCTTTGGTGTCGGTCATGAAGCGGGGGCGATAGCCGAGCAGCCCCCGGGTGGGGATAGTGAAAACCATCCGGGTCATGCCGTGGCTCTGGCTCATCTCCTCGAGCTGGCCCTTGAGCTTACCCAACCGCTCTATGACCGGTCCCTGTACCGCTTCATCCACATCGACGGTCAACTTCTCGTAGGGCTCGAGCAGCTGTCCATCCTCCCTGCGCATGATCACCTGGGGACGGGTGACCTGCAGTTCGTATCCTTCCCGGCGCATTTTCTCGATCAGGATCGACAGGTGGAGTTCGCCCCTGCCCGATACCTTGAACCCCACACCATCCTGCAGCGATTCAACCTGCAGGGCAACGTCGGCCAGCGTCTCCCGATCCAGGCGCTCCTTGAGATGACGAGAAGTGACATATTTACCCTCGCGGCCGGCAAAGGGCGAGTCATTGGGGATGAAATCCATGGAAATGGTCGGCGGATCGATATCAATCAGCGGCAGGGGCCGGGGTGACTCCGGATCGGTGAAGGTCACACCTACGGTCACGTCATCCATGCCGGCCACGGCAACGATCTCTCCGGTGCTGGCAGAATCGACCGCAACCTTACGGTCCTGTTCGAATCGATATATCTTGGAGATGCGTACCGGTTTGATCGAGCCGTCCCTCCGTGCCACAGCGATGGGCTGGTTCAAGGCCATGGTGCCATTGACCACCTTGCCGATGCCCAATCTTCCAAGGTAGGGGGAATAGTCGATTGTTCCGACCTGCATCTGCAGCCCACCATCTTTTGATCCGGACGGCGGTGGAATATGGTCGACGATCATCTCAGATACCAGAGCCATTGAGCCCCCGTCGCTTACCTCCTGATCCGGCTCGGCCACGGCGTAGCCTTCTTTCGCGGAGGCGTAGAGTACCGGAAAATCAAGAATTTCGTCGGGTGCCTCGAGCTTGACGAAAAGATCGAATACCTGATCCACTACCCAATCGCAGCGAGCCGCCGGTTTGTCAATTTTGTTGATAACCACAATCACCGGGAGGTTGTTGGCCAGTGCTTTCTTGAGCACAAAATAGGTCTGCGGCATCGGACCTTCCTGGGCATCCACCAGCAGCAGAGCCCCGTCGGCCATGCGCAGCACCCGCTCCACCTGACCTCCGAAATCGGCATGACCGGGGGTGTCAATGATGTTGATGTGCACGTCGCCGTATCGGTAAGACCCGTTCTTGGCGGTAATGGTAATGCCCCGCTCACGTTCGAGATCCATCGAGTCCATGAGTCTCTCTGCGACTGCCTGATTGTCCCTGAACATTCCGGAATGACGGAACAGCTGGTCAATCAGGGTGGTTTTACCGTGGTCCACATGGGCGATGATTGCCACATTTCTAATATCTTCCTGGCGCATAACAGTCCGGCCGAGGGCCGTCTCATCAATGGGGTGATTCTTGCAACCCCGTTACAAAGGGGGGCCACCATACACCAGGCGTGGACAGATGTAAAGCAGTTCGGATCCGGCCGGATCAGAGTTTCTGCAGAACTTTCTGGCGGGCGGCAGCCGAACGGCGCAGGGCCGGCACCTGATCGTCAACGTAGTCATAGACTACCGGTACCTTGTTGGCTGCGGGCCGAAGGATTCTGCCAATCACCTGGACCAGCCGTCCTTCGAAGGTAATGGGGGTGGTCAGGAAGAGACTGGCGAGTCCGGAACAGTCAAACCCCTCGCTGATAAGCTGGAGCGTTGCCACCAGCACCTGAAGTTTGCCG
>JARRLH010000135.1:0-7669 GCA_037387205.1 Desulfofustis sp. | reverse complement strand
TTTGAAGGGCTTCAGACATTCAGCGTCTTACAGCCTCTGAGCGTGAATTATTTCGGAAAGCTTCAGGTAGTATTTACAATTTAAAAGATCTATCTTGCTCTAAATCGTCCATGGTTTTTGAATATTTAGCTTTAGATGATTGACCAATTTTTGACAATAAACCGATTAGCAGGTAGGTCAAGGTCAGAAAAAGTATAATCGCGAAACTGGCAAATATAATGATCTCAAATTTTGGCATTATTTAACCTCAACAAAATATTTAATACTTAACAGTATCATAAATCAAATGGAGTTTCTATAGACTAATTTTTTAATTGGACTTTATTAAACCATTGGAAAAAAGGGAACGATATCATTTGTCCGCTCAAAATCGGACTCCTGGTTAACTTAAAACAATGCGCTGCAATGCCGAAAAAACGCTTTGACCCAATATAATTTAGTGATATATATGATCTAATTAACCTGAAGCTCCTCCGCAAGCCGATCGAATACGCTTTTCAAGTGAAGCCGATTCAAGCTGCACAGCACATTTCCTAACTGGTAATTTTTTCTGATCATTTCTGTCTATTCATCGCCAAAAAGAATGGAGGCACCCATGACTGAAGAGCGTGCCAAGCGCAAACTCAGCGGCATCCTAAGTGCCGATGCCGTGGGCTACAGCCGACTGATGCAAAAAGATGAGGCATCGACCATCGTTACATTAGCGGAAAGCAAAGAGTTGATGGCCAAACTCATTCAACAGTATCGAGGAAGAGTCGTGGATGCCCCCGGCGACAACCTGTTGGCTGAGTTCGGCAGCGTTGTTGATGCCACCGAATGTGCGGTAAAGATTCAACAGGAGCTTAAAGCCAAAAATGCGGAACGGCCGGATAATCGCAAAATGCCGTTTCGCATTGGCGTTAACCTGGGCGATGTCATCGAAGAAGAGGACCGGATCTATGGCGATGGTGTTAACATTGCCGCTCGTCTCGAAGGGCTTGCAGAACCGGAAGGAATTTGCATTTCACGAACCGCCTATGACCATTTAAAGAACAAATTGGAGCTTGGTTATGAGTATCTGGGAGAACACATCGTAAAAAACATTGCTGAGCCAGTGAGCGTATATCGTGTTTTGATGGGGCCTGAAGCCGCTGGCAAAGTGATCGGTGAGAAAAGGTTTTTGGGAAAGATTTCACGAAGGGCTGCAATTTCAACCATTATCACCTTAATTGTTGTAGCAGGCATTTTAGCAGGGTGGGCCGTTTATCTATATCAATCTAAGCGAATAGAACCTGCTTCTCTGGATAAAATGGCATATCAATTACCTGATAAACCTTCTATCGCAGTTCTTCCATTCGACAATCTGAGCGGGAATCCTGAGCAGGAATACTTCAGCGATGGTATCACCGAGGATATCATCACTGCTCTTTCAAAACACCCGAACCTGTTCGTAATTGCTCGAAACTCTACTTTCACTTATAAGGGAAAACCTGTAAAAGTCCAGAAGGTGGCCGAGGATCTTGGTGTCCGCTACGTGCTCGAAGGTAGCATTCAGAAGACGGGACAAAAGGTGCGAGTTACAACACAATTGATCGACGCTCTGAAGGGTTATCACATCTGGTCCGAACGCTATGACAGGGAAATGAAAGACATATTTGCCCTTCAGGATGCGATCACTCTCAAGGTCCTCAAGGCCCTGGATGTCAAGCTAATCCGGGGAGAAGAGGCAAAGATGCTTGGAAAAGGTGTTGATAACCTTGAAGTGTATATTAAGGCCCTGAAGGCACGCAACTATCTTTATCAATGGAACAGAGAAGGTATTATCGAGTCTCGCAAACTAACCGAAGAAGTCATCAGGATGGCTCCGCAGTACGCAAGCGCCTACCAGGGCTTTGCAGGAGTAACCATGATGGAAGTATTTCTCGGTATGAGCCAATCTCCGCGGGAGTCGCTTATGAAGGCCATTGAGCTGTGTAAGAAAGCCATCTCTTTAGACGATTCACTGCCCGGAGCTCATGGATTGTTGGGTTTTCTTTATGTTCAAATCCGACAATATGACAAGGGGATTGCCGAGTGCGAGAAAGCCATTGAGTTAGCCCCAAGCTCAGCCGATGTCTATTCCTTCATGGCTCAAGGGTTGAACTACTCAGGAAGACCCGAGGAGGCCATTGCCTATAATGATAAAGCCTTCCGCCTCAATCCCACAGGTGCTCCTACCTACTATTACAGCAGTGCCTCCACCTCTTACTTTCTCACTGGTCGGTACGAGGATTCAATAAAAGTTTGCAATGAGGCTCTAAAGCGGTGGCCTAAAAATACTTTAGCATACGCACGGCTTGCGATGGCCTATATGGCTTTAGGTCGCGAGGAGGAAGCCCGTAACGCGGCTCAAGAGGTTCTTCGCATTGACCCGAAATTTTCTGCTAAGAGATTAGTCCAAAGAATGCCTACAAAAGATCCAACCGCGTCGACAAAAGCCTTGGAATTGATGAACAAGGCAGGATTGAAATGAGAATATTGAAGAAATCGGCATTCCTAACAACTCAAATCAGCGTTGGCTGTTTGCCCCCGCTGGAATAAATTATTAGTCTCTCTTACATTTATATCATCTTTTAAAAAGTCAATGTCCCTATTTTATGTTAATCCTGCCAGATACTGCAAACCGCTAGAATGAGGGCTCCTCAGAAACTTTGACCATGAGCTTTCCTTTATTGGTTCCTTCGAAAAGCCTGTTAATCGCACGGGGGGCATTCTCAAGCCCGTCGACCACGTCGACCCGATATTGAATCTTACCTTCAGACAGCCATTTTCCCAGATCTTCGATAGCCTCCTGAAACCGATTCATATAGTCAAGGATGATGAATCCTTCGACGCGGGCTCGTTGTGTCAGAATACTCCGAAAATTATAAGGCCCGGGGACGAGTTCTGTATTGTTGTAATGGGATATCATACCGCAAATGACAATACGTGCTCTTACGTTAATTAAGCCCAAGACGGCATCCAGGATTTCGCCCCCCACGTTATCGAAGTATACATCAATACCGTCAGGGCAATGTTTTTGCAGACGCTTGCGGACGGGCTCATTTTTATAATTGATAGCAGCGTCGAAGCCAAGTGTCTCCCTGATCCAGTTGCATTTTTCATCGGTACCGGCAATGCCAACTACACGGCAACCCTTGATCTTACCAATCTGCCCCACAAGCGAGCCAACCGCACCGGCTGCGGCTGAAACCACAAGCGTTTCCCCGGCTTTTGGTTTTCCAACGTCTAAGAGGCCGAAATAGGCTGTTGGGCCGATGATCCCAAACAGCCCCAGATGGGCCGTCAATGGCAGGGACGGATCTTTTGGCAACCGGGTTAGCCCGGCGCCATTCGTTACCGCATAGTCCTGCCACCCTAATATACCCTGAACAATATCCCCGACCTGAAAGTTATCGTGATGAGACTGCTCTATGACACCGATGGTTATCCCCCGCATCACTTCTCCGATCGCTACTGGCGGAATGTATGATTTGACATCACTGACCCAGCCCCGATTGGCCGGATCAAGAGACAGGAAAATATTGCGGACCAGAATTTCACCCTCGCCCGGAATAGGCATAGTTTCTTCTCTCCATTCAAAATCTGATTCCTTGATAAAGCCCACAGGTCGAGCGGCGAGCCGCCATTGTCGATTTACTTTAGAATCCATAAAAAAATCTCCCACTTGAGTTTTTGCAATTAAAATTCAGGATTTTAGAAACGAATGATACATTGAGAGAAACACAAATATCACAATTTCGCAGATATGCAATGAGATCAATAAACTTTTCTACAATTTGGGGGACAGAGCCAAAACGACTCTGTCCCTGTTCCTTTCTTGATTGGGGTGATTATATCAGACTACGAAACGGCGCCCTTCTTTTTTACTTTTTTTCTTTTGCTTTTTTGGTGGAACATCGACGCAACTGACTTTGGTTACTCGGCTCATGGCAGTGACATTCCTGCCCCCATTGACCCAGGCATAAATCTCTGCGGTTGATTCCCCGCTGGACCTGAGCCTTCCTGCTACATTGCAATTCTGATTGCATTTGAGGAAAAAAGTATGAACTCTGATGAAATTACCTGGCGGGACGCCATTTGCAACATCGTTGTCGAGTTCGTCGTCCCATATCAAATCCTGGTCGTAAATCCTAACGTCGTAACTTCCGCCTCGGCCGGCAGCTCTACCTCTTACAGTGATTGATACAGCAGTATTATCAATCAAAGTTTTCCCAGAAACTGTTTAGCCTGATACTCAAATTCCCTGGTCTCAACATTTACCAGCCGGTGCTTTTCTTCATCATCAATTGAAATGGATACATAGCCTCCCCCACCTTCAAATGATATACAGCATGGATTCCGTTCTTTTTCTTCTAATCCCTCACCGCCTTTACCGAAAAACTTCGATGCCCGATCTATAACTTCTTCAGGAACTAACCCTGTTTGCCTGGCTATTTTTAGCATAATTGATCAATCCTTCAGACCTTCTACAAGATATAATATAAATTGATTCACGCTTCTGAGTTGTGATTAAAATCGAATATCACAGGTTTTACAGGCTTTCAAAAGTACCGATATGTTGGAGATACCCGAAAAGTGACTTTGCCAATTTTAATTTAGGTCGGTCAAAAAATTTGTTATCGTGGCATTAACAGTTTCAAAACTTTCAACTGCGGTCATATGACCTGCATGTGGAATTATCACCATTTTTGAATTAGAAATTTTTTCATGCATGCGAATCGAATCCTTACGATCGGCTAACTTATCCTGATCGCTGGCAATTATAAGGGATGGAAGCCTGATTTGATTCAATTGATCATAAACACCCTTGCGTCCAATAACACCATTGACAGCCCTGACACCTCCCTTCCTGCTGTTGTTTAACACGTATTGTCTCCATTTTTCACTTTTCTCAATGTTTTCGGAATTCTTTAAAAATGAATCAGAAAACATCATCGACATCAATTGGTTAACAATCGGCCGAAAACCAATCCAGCGGCCTATAAAGCTTAGCATCTTAAATTGAAATATATCCTTTTTCGGAAATGGACCAGCTGAAGTGTTCATCAATATGAGTGATTGAAAAAAGTTAGAATAGTGAATAGCTAATCTTAAAGCTACAAAACCGCCCATAGAAAATCCTACCAGGTGACAGGGTTTGCAGTTCAATTCCTGAATGAGTTTTACTGCATCAACCGCTAAATTATCCATGTCATAACCATCGCGTGTCACTTCACTATTCCCATGACCACGAAAATCAAAAGTGATACATCGAAAACGGTCTTTAAAAGCTTTTACTTGATCATCAAACATATGACAATTGCAAATCAAACCATGGCAAAAAAGGATTGTATCAGAGGCACCACCGCTATCTTCATAATAGAGCTTTGCTCCGTTTACTTCAATAATCGGCATGATCTTCTCTCTCCTTTTTTGAGGAGCAATATTTCACTACAATACATAGCTCTCCATATAGCGAATATTCTCAAGTCTGGTCGCTGTGAAAAAGAGGTGCCCGCTTCGGTCCGTTCAGTCGTTTTTCTCCACATAGACCTTCATAAGGATTTTTCCCCATCCTCCCTTGTCAAGTCCCACATCCGTGCACTGGACTATCTGGGATCTCTCAAAGTTGGGATCCGACTTGGTGATCAACCTCTCGTAGATAGCTGGCAAGGTGTTGCTGACTGGTCCCAGAGCAAACATGCACATCCTTTTGGGGCTCTCCTGAGCAAGTAGCTGCCCCCCGGCGGTCATCACGAACCGGTCTCCCACCTGGTGGCCGGCATGACAGCCATGAGACTCGATCACCTCGGCTATGACCTTACACTTCACGAACTCAGGCGTTTGGGTTACCATCTTCACCTTCTCGGGATCAGATCGGAAAGTCTGCATCTCTTGGTCGCTATACCCCATGTGTTTCTGAAAACGTTTCCAAATTTCCTCAGTTTCCATGTCCCCACCTCCTTATATTCAATCTTAAAACCACGACCTTTGAGCGTGGCTTCTTTGCTATTGTAGCATTTATTAGGCTTTGAAAATCTGTCTTTAGATAGGGATATCTAAATTATGGAATCCGCTAAACCGCTCCGACCACGCCACCTGCGGTAGTTATTGGAGCTGAGTTCCAGCTACCTGTTGGGCAATCTGTCATCGATTAATGGTCGAAAACATCGCCTCCCTCTCTGCAAGCAGGTTGGCTGCGGCCCCCAACGCAACTTCATACTGGTTTTGACCCACCGCTTTCAGAATGTCGTCTGCCACCGCCTCCGCAGACATTACGTATTCACCAGCCTCAGGTCTGTTGCGCTCTCCCGACAAGTCGGTGGCAACCATAGGGGGAGCGACCTCAAAGACCCGCACTGAAGTGTTGCGGAGTTGATGCCGCAGGGATAGGCTCCAGGAATGAATGGCTGCTTTCGTTGCACAATAGACAGGGACTAAGGCAAGCGGTGTAAACGCCAGGCCCGATGAGATATTTACAATGGCAGCTTCCTTCTTTCTTCTGAGGTGTGATATCAATTGCGCGCTCAAATGAATTGGCGCCGTCAGATTCGTGGCCACCTCGTTATCGGCTTCACGAAGATCTTTCCTCCCTTTTAGAAAGTTGACCTGTCGTTGAATCCCGGCGTTGTTGATCAGGACATTGAGCGGTCTGAACTCAGACAGCAGCCAGTCCACTAAAGCTTGCCGGGAGCGCTCCTTGGAAACATCACAGACGCGAAAATTCACGCTGGGCATTTGAGCTTGAACTGCCTTCAGCCGCTCCCGCCGCCGGCCGCATATGACAACCTTATTTCCACTTCTCACCAGCGCTTCGGTCAATGCCAGCCCAATGCCGCTTCCGCCACCTGTTATCAGCACAGTGTTTCCAGAAGTCTTCATGAGAAAATACTCCATTCCCGCCCAATATTATCTAATATTAAGTTTTCATCCTGAGCGCCAGAGATCAAGCCTATTTCATAATTATCCGCATTGTGATTTTAAATAGAATCCTGAATTTTAGGCGAGATCAAAACTGGCAATTTTTATTCACTATTCAAGGTTTGACACGTTATCACTCACACATTGCGTTCTTGTTTTTGCCAATATGGGTCGCGAAGCTCTCGTTTTAGAATTTTGCCGTAATTATTTTTGGGGAGATCGTCAACAAAATCAACTGACCTGGGTTTTTTGTAGCCGGCAATGTTTTGCTGGCAAAAGTCGATCAAATCCTTCTCAGTGGCTGTTTCACCCGGATTCAGAGAAACCACTGCCTTGATGGCTTCACCCCATTTCAAATCCGGCACACCGATCACCGAAACCTCACGAACAGCGGGATGCCGTATTAAAACCTCCTCGATTTCCCGGGGGTAGATGTTCTCACCCCCGCTGATAATCATATCCTTTGAACGGTCCATAAGGAACACATCGCCCTTCTCGTCTAAATAGCCAACGTCGCCGGTATGAAGCCATCCGTTCTTGATTGTATCTGCTGTTGCTTCCGGGTTCTTCCAGTATCCTTTCATCACCAGATCGGAGCGGGTGACGATTTCGCCAATATGACCGGGCGGAAGCTCGTTTTCTTCTCTATCGAAGATCTTAATCTCCACATCGGTTCGAGCAAAACCAGCTGAACCGAGCCGCTTGATTTCCTCCGGGCTTCCGGCTGTCTTGTGGGCCCAGTGGGGCA
>JARRLH010000134.1:0-14771 GCA_037387205.1 Desulfofustis sp. | reverse complement strand
TGTTGCTGATATTGATCTTTACACCCATTAGATGTAGATACTCCAAGGCTTAATGTCTGCCGTTAGATTCCCTTACCCAGGAGCATAGGCGTTCACCTCAATGAACAGCCGGTGGCAGCGAGGCAGTAGCTGCATGGACGCAGACGTCCACTGCAGTCAATCAGTCCGCAGTTTCGTACGCGGAGCGGTCGGTTCCCACAACCGGTCGACCCTACAGCAGTAACCCCACACCCCTTAGGCAAGGAGTTAACGATGCAGGAACAAGGACAGAAGAAAGATGTGGCAGTACAAGATAAACCTCCAGAAAATTCTAAAATATAACCATGTATACCAGGTACTTAAGGTTCATACCTTGGGTGCCTGTGTGCCTTTGGGTGGTTTTTGGCAGCTTTCCATTGCGGCAGCGTTCTCTCCCCCTGATCTGCTTCCCTGGCAGACTGGTTCAAGGTTTTATCAGTCTCCCACGATGGTTACCCGCTTGTTACCCTGAGACCCGCTAACTGGTTTGCCTCTCAGCAAACTTGATCATTGACATACCGCCTCAGTCTCTCATATAGTTGTCTAACGAACTATATATTTGGAATCTTGAGGTAATTTGGGCCCGTCAAGAGATAAGCCCGCTGCAATCGCAGCAGGTGGGAAGAAAATATCGCTCAATCTCCACCAGAGGTGACCTTATGCAAAGGATTGGATTTATAGGTATCGGTTTAATGGGAAGCCACATGGCCAGACATTTACTGGAAGCCGGGCATCCTCTGACAGTCTGGAACAGAACCAAGGACAAGACTGCAGCGCTGGTGTCTGCCGGCGCACAATGGGCGGAATCCCCGAAGCTGGTCGCTGAATCGGCCGATGTCGTCCTCACCATGGTAACAGATTCAAAAGCATCTGAAGAGGTTATCTGCGGCCCGGCAGGTGTCCTTGAAGGGGCCAGCGACGGGCTTATCCTGATAGACATGGGCAGTATTGCTCCAGAGATGTCCCGGTCCATAGCCGGTCGAGCTGGACAAAGGGGCGTGCACATGCTTGATGCCCCCGTAACCGGCAACCCCAAGGTGGCGGAAGCGGGCAGCCTCGGCATCATGATCGGAGGTCCCCAGGAGATATTTGACGCCTGTCTGCCGATATTCGAGGTTTTAGCGGCCAAGATAGTCCACGTCGGTGAGAAGAATGGCATGGGAACAACCTTAAAGCTGATAAATAATTTAATTCTTGGCGTTGCAATTGAGGCCGTTTCCGAAGCAATGGTCCTGTCGGCAAAAGCAGGCATTGATCCTCAGAAGGTAATCGATATCACCTCGGTTGGCGGCGCTCGAACCGGCGCCATGGAAACCCGCGGACCGAGAATGATCAGGCGAGATTTCTCTCCCGGATTTTCGACTGACAACATGTACAAGGACCTGTCAAGCGCCATCGACCTGGCTGCCGAGTTCGGCGTCTCCCTGCCGGCGACCACCATCTCCTGGGATATCTTACGGTCTGCCAGGGCCAGGGGAATGGGAAAAATGGACTCCTGTTGCGTGATGACGGTGCTCGAAGAACTTGCCCAGACCAAGGTGAGCGGAGCGGAGATATCCTGAAAAAAGCTTCAGCCGGTCTCTGCGCGGGCTCAGTTATGAGCGGGGAGGTCTCTCCGATAGGCAATCAAACTTGGCAACCAGCCAAGTGCCAGCAAACCGATTCCGGCAAGATTGAGGAAGAGAGGTACGGGCAAGAGCAAAAGCAGTGCCGCAGAGAGATACAGAGCCCTTTTTGACCAGCTCAGGCCGGATCTCAGAAAGTCAGCCCCCTGCAGCATCATGGACAAAGCCATGAAGCCAAGCAACAGCATGACGACCGTATAGATCACCTCAAAAACCGAGCCGTTGAGCAATAATGGCGGAAGATATACGAACCCAAAGGGCAGAAAAATGAGGGCGAAGCCGAACTTCAGGGCGGCAAACCCCGTCTGCATGGGATCTGCCTTTGCCAGGGCCGCGGCAGCGAATGCGGAGACGCACACCGGCGGTGTTATGTTGGACAGACAGGCAGCATAAAAAACCACCAGGTGCGCTGCCACGGGTACAACACCCAGGTGGATGAGCGCCGGGGCGGCCACCACCGACAGGATGATATACGATCCCGTGGTGCTGCTGCCCATCCCGATGATGATCGAAATGATCATCACCATGACCACACAGAGCAGGAGCATACCGCCTGCCGCCTCAACCAGAATTGCCGAAAACTTCAGACCGAGGCCGGAGAGCACGATACCGCCGATAATAATTCCGAGCGCCCCGATTGCAGCTCCCGCTGAGTTGTTGGCGCTTGCACCAGAACGAAGTCCGACCAGAACGTCTTTGGTCTTCATCCGTGTTTCTTTGCGGCGCCAGGAGAGAATGAAGGCCGAGACCGTACCCCAAAAGGCGCCTACTTCCGGGGAGAACCCATAAAATAAAAGGCCCAGAACTATTACAATCGGCAGGAAGAAATGCCAGCCGTTTCTCAAAACTGCGGACAGCTTGGGTATTTCCTCCGACGGCAGTCCTTGAAGACCGGAGCGCAAAGCCTCCAGGTCAACCATCATGATCACGAAGATAAAGTAAAGCAGGGCCGGAATGACGTTGATCAAGGCGATATGCAGGTAACTCACCTCGATGAGTGTCGCCAGGATGAAAACCCCTGCTCCCATGATAGGCGGCATGAACTGCCCGCCGGTTGAAGCAATTGCCTCGATCGCGCCGGCGACCTTCGGCCGAAAGCCGATACGCTTCATCATCGGGATGGTGAACGTGCCGGTGGCGACGACATTGGCGACGGAAGAACCTGAAATGGAACCAAACAACGCCGAAGTCACAATCGCTATCTTGGCGGGCCCGCCCCGCCATTGTCCGGTCAGGGCCTTGGCAAGTTCCATGAAAAATGTTCCGGCACCACTTCTCTCCAGAAATGCCCCAAAAACCATGAACGGAAATACAAAGGTTGCGAAAGTGGCGGTTATTACGCCGAACATGGCCTCCTGGGTGTTGAAGGTGAATTCGATGATGCGATCGGGCGGCATACCGGCATGGCTGAGTTTGCCGGGCAGATAGGGTCCAAAATAGATCTGAGCGAGAAAGATGATCGCCAGGATCATCATGATTGGCCCCAAGGCCCGCCGGGCGGTTTCAAGAATCATGCAGATGGCGATGATGCCCATGATCAAGTCCCATTTGTTGGGGGTCGTCACCCGAAATATGGCATAATCCATGTATTGATCGATCCAGTAGCCAACGGAGATCGAGACCAGCAGCACGCAGATAATGTCATATACGCTGGGCCGGTGCTTGGGCGCCCAGCGCGAGGCAGGAAAAATCAGGTAGACCAGAACAGAGGTGAAGAGCAGATAAAAGCCCCGGTTGGTCTCGGTCGACACAATGCCGAATCCGGAGGTGTACATGTACCAACCAGCCATGAATATGGCGGCGCCGGAATAAAGTATGGCCCAGAACCCGGTGAGAGTACGATCTTTTGCCTTGATTTCAGTCAGCCAGGAAAACTTCGTCATACGTATCCCCACGAGGCTCGGCGAGCAACTGGTATGGTATCAGGTTTGGGTGATGGGGCGCTGCCGCAGCAGGCGCTGCAGCAGCGCACAGTCTCGACGGGTTATTCTTCCCAGACGCCAGCTTCCTTATAATACTCTTCCAGCCTTTATGTGCTTCTCCAAGCTCATTCATGATCTCAGGCTGCATGACATGTTTGGTGATATCGTAGATCGCCTGCTCAGGTACACGCTCATGAGCTACCCAGTATACGGTAAGATATGGCATCTGCGTGGCCGGAACACCCTTGTAGACGCCTTCCTTCATGATTGCACCGTAGTAAAATGGATATGCCTTAACAATCTTGTCCATCTCTTCATCAGTGAAGGGAACGACGTAGGCACCCTTAGTTTCTGCCAGCTTTACCACCGCTCCGGCAGGAGCCGATGACTGGAAGAAGGCATCGATCTGCCTGTTTTCAACGGCACGGCCCGCATCGGCAAAAGACATCATCTCCGGCTTAACCTTGTCGAGCAGACCAAGGGCCCGAAGCACATTGGAACTGTTGAAAACAGTTCCTGATCCGGGAGGACCGAGGGCCACTTTTTTGCCGACCAGATCGTTCATTGACTTGATATCGGAATCCGGCAGCGTCACGACATAGGAGGCCCCTTCATAGGCCTTTGCCACTCCCCTGAGCATGGTTCCCTTGGGAAAATCCTTAAATGGTCCCTGCTGGTTGAGCGCCATGTAGACATGCGGACCATAGACAATACCCATATCAAGCTCACCCTTCAGTAGGCGTTTACAATTTTCGGTCGAGCCACCGGTGGTGACCTGGGTAATATTGTATTGCGGCAGGTCTCGGGTGATTATGTTTCCAGCTGCTCCGACCAGATAATACATCATCCCGCCCGGGGAAGATCCGCCAAACGATATATTTATTTTATCCTGCGAAACGGCCGGCGTAGCCATTGAGAACGCCAAAACCATCAGAAATGACGCTACTATGAGACTTGTCCTACCGACTCTGTTGTGTATCCATTTCATCGCACTACCTCCCTTTGTTAGCATTTTTACAAGCGCCCCGGTTGAGGCAGGTATCCGCCTGCAACCATTACCCGCAACAGCAGACCTGAGCCATAAATTCCGGCGCTGGCGCCAGGATTTGAGCAATCCGGCCAATACAGTTTTATAAACCTCCTTTTGTTGGAGCCATTTGCAAAACGATCTTTTCGCCCACACTCTGCGTTATGCTCAAAATTTTATCCTTGGAATATCAAACATATGCCTGTGGTAAAATTCTCGCATGGTTTGATTTTGAACAAAAATCTTAGTTTTGCAAAAGGCTCGTTGGATTTATTATTTACCTTCTTTCCTCCATCTTCTGAATTCAGCTCCCGTGTCTTTCGATATGCGCCTTGCTAAATTACGGGATTTTCGAGTACGCCAATCGGATCTATTTCGATAGCAACGCTATCGCCTGGCTGGAGAAACTTGGGCGGCGAGAAGCCGATTCCCACCCCTGCAGGAGTGCCAGTAGCGATAATGTCACCTGGTATAAGCGTTATCAGTGCAGATACGGTTTCAATTATCGTTGGAATATCAAAGATCAGGTCTGCGACACTGGCCTGCTGCCGCAACTCGCCGTTCACCCGGGTTGTAACTTTGAGCTTGGTGGGCTCTTTAATCTCGTCAGCGGTCACAAATGTTGGTCCCATCGGACAAAACCCGTTCAAACTTTTCCCCAGGAACCACTGCTTGTGTACCTGCTGGAGATTTCGAGCCGTCACATCATTGATTATGGTGTACCCGCAAATGTAGTTGAACGCTTCGGATTGAGGAATCCTGTACCCTTGTTTCCCCACGACTACGGCCAATTCACCTTCATAGTCGGTCGACTTGGACGGGTCCGAACTGGCGGGTATCGGCTCATGGGGCCCCGTTACGCTCGTGGTCGCTTTGGTGAATATTACCGGGGCATCCGGTATGGTTTGCCCCCCTGAGGTGGAATCAAAACCACTTTTCTCAAATTCTTTGGAATGTTCAAAATAGTTTTTCCCAACACAGATGATGTTTCTTCTGGGGATGGGGAACGGTGCGCTCAGTCGCACCTGCTGAATCGGAACCTGCCGGCTTTTTCGTGCTGCTTCCCGGGCCATGTCCAGCCCTTGCTCACCCATTTCAATCACAGAAATCAGGTTGTCGCTCAAGCCTGCCTGGGTGAGATCAAGGAGTATCTCTTCATGTGCTTCAAGGCACCCTATGGCCCTTCGACCATCTTTTATAAAGGCTACAAATCGCATGATATTCCCCCATGAGATGTTTTTCAGTAAAACTATTCCAATTTGAAATTGGTGTCAACCGCTTCATTGGCTTGCCGGATGTCATAAATTAAAAAACGTTGAATAAAATCTTAATAATTAAACAATATCAGCAATTTGATACTCAATACTTCAAGACTTAAAAGTCCCTTTATCCATCCCTGGCTATTGCAACCAATCGATCAATTGGTTATGGTAGGTTCTGCCATTGGTTGATAATACGAAACGGTCCTTGATCCCATGAATACCTTGAAATTGGTAGAGCAACTTAACGAAATGATTTCGGAAGGGAGATTCCCTGAAAATTCCAAGCTGCCGCCGGAAAGAGAGCTTTCCAGAAATCTGCAGGTAACCCGGTCCAGTCTGAGAAAAGCGCTGGCTCTGCTTGAAGCGGATGGAAAAATCTGGAGGCATGTTGGCAGAGGAACGTTCGTCGGACAGCCGTCCGTGGAAGAGTCCCTGCAGCTTTCTTTTTTTACCAAGACAACCAATCCCATGGAAGTTATGGAAATGCGTCTGGTTGTCGAACCCCGGCTGGCTGGATTCGCCGCCATGCGCGCCACTCCGGCAATGATTGCCAAACTCTACCGCTGCGTGGAAAAAAGCAGGTCGCCCAGGGACACTCATTCCTATGAATTGTGGGACGCGACACTGCACCGGACCATAGCAGAGGCAGCCCAGAATAACCTGCTGTTGTCAGTACTCAATATTGTCAATGCCATGCGCCAGGACAGGCTGTGGGGGCAATTAAAAGAGCTGGCCGTAACTCCCGACAAGATGCAAACTTACACAGACCAGCATCTGCGCTGCATTGAAGCGATAGAGTCCAGAAATGCCACGGCTGCGGAACAGCTCATGAACGAGCATCTGGAGTCAGTGAAAAATGATCTGCTGGCAGTCAGCGGCAATAAACCGCTGTAGCTCGAGTGAACATAACTTTCGATAGTGCCAATTGTCACTCTGTCAGCAGGAAAAAGTGTGCTCTTCCTCAATACTCATATGGCTGCCCACAAATATGTCCTTTCATAACTCCAGCCTGACGATCCCCGCCGCCTCGAACAGGGATATCCCCTCCGGACTGCAGAGAAAATCGAGCAAGGATCGAGCTTCATCTTTACGGGTACTGGTGCTCATCTGCACTGCGGAGTAAGAGGTGTAATTCTGGATTTCTGGCGGCAGAGGACCAACATAGACCAGCCCGTTGCCTTGTTCCAGCATGATCTCGGTAATGGGGCCGAAACCGAGCGGGTGGTTTTGGGTTCCACTCGTTCCCAGACTCCCATGTCCTTGAAGAGGTTTTCGATATAGATACCGGTAGAGGCCAGATTGAAGACAATCGATTCTGCTTCGAGCACCGCCTCCTCAATGTCCATTGCGGAAGAGATAACGGGTATCGGGGCCCCCGGGCGGACTGCTACGCCCGATCCTACTCGACCGATGTCTGAGTCGCCACCTTCCACTTTGCCGGCCTCGCGCAACTCTGCAATCAGGGCGTGCGGGGCTATGACGACATCAAACGTATCGCCCGCGAAGAGGCGCTTGCGTATGTGCGGGGCGGTGTTGAAGGTAATATCGACCGTGCAGCCTGAGAGTTTCTCAAATGTTGCTGCAGCTGAGTCCAGACCAGGTTCGATAGCTCCGCCGCTGAGGATGGCGATCTCGGTGGACACGGATGGGGCGGTCAGTCCCAGGAAGATACTTGGCAAACCAATGTTGATCATATACATGTATCCCTCCAATGAAAGATTTCGAGCACGCTGCCCCAGAGAGCCCCCGCCGGCCGGGGCTGAAGTCGCTGCACAGGGATGCAGCGACATAATGCAATAGCTGAAACGTGACCGTGAGTCGAGAGTAAAATGATGTCTTTTCGAACAAATACTCTGATCTCGGGGAGACATCAGTTCTCCGGTCCGGTTAGCTACGGGGGGGCGGTTTCCTTTCTATAGTAAGACATGACTGCTGTCTTGGAAATCCTTGGGCTCCGCAACTGGAGTGGGTGCGCGATAATCTGGACGCGTGCCGGGACAAACAGGGCGGATATGATCGGTGGAAATCCCGTCATATCGTTTCCACTCCAGCACAGACAAGCAGTTTGGGCGTTCATCTTGACGATAGCATTTGAAGGGACCACCACGCACCGAGTTGTCTATTATCCCAACAGCGCAAGAATGAGACGGCTGAATCACATTTAAACCGCACGATATGTTCATGCGGTTCTTTCATAGAGGCTATACGCCCGGATTTATTTGCTATCCAGACCTCCTCTCAAGTCTGCCAGGCTTTGCCCACAGTGGATAAACAGCGGCTGAAAGACACCAAATCGAGCTAAGGTGGTGGGCCATCGTTTTTTTGCTTCCATTGTATATCATATATGATATATTTTCCCCTACATAATACCTTGTTCAACCAGGATCGACGATGGAATTCACAACCAAATCAGAAGCTGTACGCCGCGCACTTCGCAAGAGGATCATCGGCAGGAAGCTCAAGCCGGGGCAAAAAATTGTCATATCGGAAATAGCCAGGGAATTCGGCGTCAGCGGGATACCTGTCCGAGAGGCGATCAAGAAGCTGGAGAGTGAAGGGCTTGTCAAATTCACCCCGCACGTCGGCGCCGTTGTCAATGCCGTTGCCCGTGAAGAATTTCTCGAGATCTACCTGATGCGAATCGAACTCGAAGCCCTGGCCACGAAGCTTTCAGCGCCTCATATGAAAGAATCGGATATTTCCGAACTCAAAGATTTGGTCAAGCAGGCGGAGCATGCCATCGAGCAGGGCGAAACCGGAATCCTGGGAGCGTTGAACAAATCGTTTCACCTAAAGATTTACAAGACCGCTCCGTATCCATTCCTGTACAAGACAATCGTTGATCTGTGGGAACGTTTTGAATTGATGCAATGCGTATTTGCCTATGTGCCTGAACGGGCGGTGCCATCGTGGGATGAGCACAAAATCATAGTAGAGGCTCTGGAGGAAAGGGATGCCGAAAGAGCGGGGAAACTGGTCAGGCAGCAAAAGACCAGGACAAAACGGGCCCTGGAAAAGATACTGAAGAAAGCGGGTGCAGATTCGAGTAAAGCCAGCGAACGGCAAGCTTCCGGTAAAAGCTGAGCGAGAGGGAAAAAAACAAGAAAATGCATAAACGTTTTGCGGGACAGCTCGACCGAGCCCTGCGTTGGCCAAGGTGCCCGACCCGGTTTCGAGCTTTTGTGGCAACACCGCTGATTCCCCACCGTCCGGATTCGGTGCATGCCAGGTGATTTCCTGGCCGGCGGCCAGCCACCATAATTCATCAATGCAGCGGGCCGGCAACGTGCCTGGTGTGGGGGGAGGCGCTGTTTCTTCCTATGATTTCCCAGGCAAAGCATTTCAACCAAAAGGAGGAGGAAACGAGCACGACCGCATGATCGGAAACGCTGATGAAGCGAGACCATCAGCATACTCACACTGCAAACACCACTAATTGGAGGTATAACCAATGAGCGCTAAAGATCCCCTGTTCACCCGGAGAACATTTCTTAAAGGTACTGCAGCATCAATCGCCCTGGGCTCGGTATCGACATTCCCTTTTGAAAATCTGTTCGCCGCAGATTTTCCGGAACGCACCATCGATATAGTCGTTCCCACAGGTGCGGGAGGTGGTGCTGACCGCAACCTGAGGGCGTTTATCAGTGTATGGAAAAAATATTTACAGACCGAATTCGAACCCGGATTCTTCAAGGGGGCTGGCGGCCAGGTTGGCTACGAAACGTACCTCGGCAAAAGAGAACCGGACTGCTACAACCTGCTTTATGGCAATATGGGGCCGGAAACCATCATGTACGTCCTGCAGAAACCCAACTAAAAGTTCCCCGGGGACTATGTCTATTTCAACCGCTGTGACGTCGATCCGAGCGTGATATGGGTCAGGAAAGACAGCCCCTTCCAAACCATCGAGGAGCTTGTCGAAGAAGGCAAGAAGCGGTCGATCACACTGTCATGCAGCCGCTTGCCCCACCCCGCCTCCATCGGGTCTCTTTCCCTGGCGGATGCGACAGGTGCGAAGTTCAACCTGATTCCTTACGGCGGTGGCAATCCAACCGTCGTTGCCTGCCTCACCGGGGAGGTCGATGCCAGCGCATTGCCGATGGCCAATCCGATTTCCACCAAAGGTCAGGCGCGTGTCCTCGGCGTATTCGCTCCGAGTAACCCGATACCGGATCGTACCGACAATGCCCCGGCGATCAACGACGTGTTTGGAACAGACATACCCGATCTGCCGTCGGCACGGGCCTTCGCGCTGCATACGGAAGCCATAGAGAAGTACCCGGAAAGGTACGAGCTCTTGAAGAGCACCATGCGCAAAGTTTTCGATGACCCCGATTACAAGGTGGCCATCGAGAAAACCGGCCGGCCGTGGGAGTTCATTTCCTTTGCCGATGAAGCAGAGTGCATGGAATATGCCGCCAACATGATGGAATTGGCGAAGAGGTACGAATCACTCTTAACTGCCTAAAACAAGGCCCAGGCACACTTCCGCTAAGACCACTGCACCACGGTCCCTGGCGGCCTTAGCCGAGGTGAGACAGGACCGGGCCAGGTCCTGCCTCACCTTCTTGCCATTATTTAGTGGCCTGTATGGAAAACGGCAGGGAGTCTGCTGCAAATCCGGAGATCCCTCTGCAGAAAAAGGCACGTATCATGGAAAAGGATACTGAAGCGCACCCCGAGCGGCCCAGCCGAAGAGGCGATGAACTTGTTATACCGACCCTGGCGCTGCTGTTCGCCATTTACTACCTCTATACCATTAAGGACCTCGCCTGGGAGGCCAAGATCAACGGACTGCTGATTGGCTCCGTCTTGATCCTGCTGGTCCTCATCTTCATAATCAAAATTGGCATCGAAGTAAGCCGCCATCAATCAAGTTTGAGGTTCGGTGATTTGTTTGCCTGGGGGCGAGCCCAGGCAGGCAGAATAGGATTGTTCGGTCTTGCAGTTCTCTACGTTATGGTAATTCCGTACGCCGGCTACACACTCACGACCTGCGTTTTTTTATTTCTGGCGATGTTCGTGCTGGGTGTACGCTCGCCGGTAAAGCTCATCGGGGTCTCACTGGCACTGTCCCTGACCGGCTACTACCTCTTCATCGCACTGCTGGAAACGAGATTTCCGCCGGGACCGATAGAAAAACTATTTGGACTGCTCTTCTGAGATGGAATTTACATTTGAGTTTTTATCATCACTCTTTATGGCATCGCTGAGCCAGTGGTACGTGATCGTCCCCGCCATCGTCATTGGGCTTATCATAGGGGCAATCCCGGGACTGGGACCAGCCAACAGCCTGATCATCCTGCTGCCCTTCACGCTGGTTCTCAAGGTGGAGACCGCGATGGCATTCATGGTGGCACTTTATTGTTCGGCGAGGATGGGAGCCGGAATACCGGCCATCCTGGTTAATATACCAGGAACTGCTGGTGCTGCTGCAACGCCGTTCGACGGCTATCCTATGAGCCAGAAGGGTCTTGCCCAGCGTGCTTTGACACTGAGCTTCGTGGCTTCGGCCGTAGGCGGCCTGATCGCCTCCATCTTCTCCATTTTCGCCCTGCCGCTTCTCTCCCGGGTCGGATATTACTTTCACAGCGTCGAGATGGTGGTCGTTATGTTATTCGGTCTGACCCTCATCGCGGTCGTGTCAACGGGCAACACCCTGAAAGGCCTGATCGCCGGCGTGTTCGGCCTGCTGGTGGGCGCTATCGGTCCGGACCACATTTACTCTGCGCCCCGCGCGACCTTCGGCTTTCTTGAACTGTATGACGGGGTCCCTGTCGTGGCCGCACTCATCGGCATCTTCGCCATTTCCGAAGCCCTGCTGATGACAGAAGTGAAGTCGATCGTGACCGATGTCGGCAAGGTCCATATGGCGACACAAACCCGCTGGGCGGAGACAATCATAGGCCTTCGCATGGCTTTCAAGCGCTGGTGGCACATCGTCTGGACCAGTTTTATTGGTCTCGGTGTCGGAGTGGTCCCCGGAGCCGGGGCACCAATTGCCGCGTTCGTGGCCTATCAGCAGTCCCGTCTGTTTTCCAAGACACCAGAGAAATACGGAACCGGTCATCCGGAAGGCATTCTGGCGCCCGAAGCTGCCAACAACGGGGTGACGTCAGGCAGCCTCATTCCGTTGCTGACCCTGGGTGTTCCGGGTGGTTCAACGGCCGCGATTATGCTCATTGTCATTCAGTACCATGGTATCACCCTGGGACCGAGGATTTTTCTCGACCGTCCCGAGTTCCCCTATGGGGTGCTGATGGCAATGGTTGTTACCTACCTGTTCATGGTCGGCACCATCTTACCTTTGGCCAGGTACATGTCCCGAGTGACGCTGATTCCGACCCAATTTCTCGCCCCGGCCATCATCTCGTTTACCCTGGTCGGGGCCTTCGCGCCCCGCATGTACATGTTCGATATGGGGCTGGCCCTGGTTTTCGGCGTCATCGGCTATATCGCTCGCAAGACCGGCTACCAGGTATCAGCCATCCTCATCGGTGTTATTCTCGGACCCTATATAGAACAGTACTTCATGCGGGCGCTGCGCATCGCCGAAGGGAACCCGATGGTGCTCTTCTCGTCGAGGATCGGCAACATTTTGTGGGTGTTTCTGGTACTGTCTCTGATCGCACCGCCATTGCTCGGCTTGTACAAGAAGCGCAAGGCAGACCGGGCATTGCAATAAGCGACAAAGAAGAGAGAGTGTAAGCACCATCGGGAGAATGAAATTAGACTAATTTTCTGAAGTATAGAGGATCAAATGAGCGATCGCACCGCAATCAACGGACCCGTGTCGTCAAATGTAACACGTCTCTCGCGCCTGGACATTCCAGGTGGCGGACAGATCGAAGTACAGGGGAACTACGCCTATATCGGTCATATGTCACCGCCGCACGGAACATCGATAGTTGATGTATCGGACCCCAGGAAGCCTCGCCGGGTCGCCGCCATCGAGCTGACCGGCAACGACTCGCATACCCACAAAGTTAGGGTATTTGGCGGAGACTATATGATCGTCAACTATGAGCGTCATCGGCGGCACTTTTTCCGAAAGGCGAAACTCCTACCTGAAATTCGCAGTAAGCTGCAGAATGACCATGGCAGGCCACCTGCCGACCGCGAAATTGCCGCCTTACTCGGAGTTCAACCGCAGGATATTCCCCTGCTCATGGAGGCGGAACAGCGAGGCTACAATGAAGGCGGATTCAAGGTATATGATATTTCCGATAAATCGAGCCCCCGGGAAATCGCCTACCAAAAGACCGGTTGGTTTGGCGCTCACCGCTTCGATGTTGACGACTCCTACCTCTACCTCTCCACGGAAATGGAAGGATTCAACGGTAACATCCTGGTCATTTACGACCTCGGGAATCCCAGCAAACCGGCAGAGGTTTCCCGCTGGTGGATTCCCGGCCAGGAGATCGCCGAGGGTGAAGACCCCCTCTGGGTGAATCACCCGGTAAGACTGCACCATGCCATGCGCTTCGAGGATCAATTGTGGGCCGCCTGCTGTGGCGCGGGGTTCCGGGTTGTGGACATAACCGATATCAAAAAGCCGGAAACCATCGGGGCATATGACTATCATCCGCCCGTACCCGACACGACCCACACGGTACTCAGGGTGCCCTTCCCGGTAGCCGGGCGGCACCTCGCCGTCGTCATCGATGAACAGCACGACCATCACAAAGGCCAGCCGCATGCCTTCTTGTGGGTCTTTGATGTCGGCGATATCGGTAACATGAAACCGCTCTCCACGTATCATGTGAGCGAGGCCGATTCGCCCTGGAGCCGGGTACCCGGCAGCAGGTTCGGCGCCCACCAGTTCCAGGAGCACATGGAATCCACCCTGGTGTATGCAGCCTGGTTCAGCGGCGGCCTGCGGGTCGTCGATATAGCCGATCCATTTCTGCCGGAGGAAAGAGGTTTCTTTATCCCTGAACCCGCACGGGGAGCCCCCTCCCCGATGAGCAACGATGTCGATGTTGATGCACGGGGACTGATCTACCTCCTGGATCGGGTCAACGGTTTGGATATTCTCGAGCTTGTGTGTTGAAGATCAATAAAAAACATAGGCATGGTGCGAAGGTGATCGGCAGGTTGTGCCCTGATTCGGTCATTCGGGAGGCACCAGTCTGCAATTGGATAAACCAATGAAAAAGACGATTACGCTCTCCGCGGCGTTTGGGAATTACGATCGGATACGGGCCCTGGACCTTGATGTGCTGCGAGAAGACGGCATCGAATTGCAGGTTGAACATCTGCCTCCTTCGGAGATTTTCGCGCGGATGTGCCAGGATCAGGAGTTCGATGTATCGGAAATGTCCATGGGTTCGTATTTCTATTTATGCGACCAGCCGGAGAATCCCTTTGTGGCGATGCCCGTTTTCCCGAGCAGGGCGTTTCGTCATTCGATGGTTTATTACCACGCCGGTGCAGGAATCAAGACGCCTGAGGATCTGAATGGGAAACGTATCGCCATACGCGAGTGGGGAATGACCGCGCTGGTCTGGATCGTCGGCATCCTGGGCGACCAGGGTTTTGATTTGCACACGGTAGACTGGCTAGCCGCGAAACGTCCACGCGTCCCCCTGCAGATGCCGGCAGGTACAAGGATCAATTACCTGGAGGACGGACAGACACTGTCGGGTATGCTTGAGGCGGGGGAAGCTGACGCCGTCCTTATTCACCAGGCGCCCGCCTGCTTTACGGCGGGACTGCCGCAGATCAAACGCATGTTTGCCGATTACAAATCCGCCGAGATCGACTACTTCCGGCAAACCGGTATCCATCCGATCATGCATTGCGTCGTCATGCGAAAGGATATATACCGCAACGCTCCATGGCTCCTCGGCACCCTTTACAAGGCGCTGCAGAGTGCACGCCGAAGGGTCCTCGATGCCTTGGCGGATACCAAGGC
>JARRLH010000133.1:0-7917 GCA_037387205.1 Desulfofustis sp. | reverse complement strand
GGCTGAAACTGCGGGTCTTTATTATGTCATGTACGGCCAGACAGAGACATCCTGTCTAGCAAGCATTGGCAAATACGATGATTGTCCCGGGTCGGCCGGCAAGATCATAATGTTGGGGGAGGTGCAGCTTGTAGATGACTTTGATCAGCCTGTTGCCCCAGGGAATGTGGGGGAAATCACCCTAAAAGGCCCGATGGTCTTCCAGGGGTACTGGGGGCTGGAGGATGACAACAGCTACACTTTTCGGGATGGCTGGCATCACACTGGTGACCTGGGACGCTTCGATTCTGACGGATTCCTGTTTTATGCCGGCCGCAAAGCCGAGAAAGAACTCATCAAACCTGGCGGTGAGAACGTCTACCCGCTCGAGGTTGAAAAAGTGATTCTACAGCATCCTGCGGTGAAAGAAACGGTGGTGATCGGCGTTCCTGACCCGAAATGGAAGGAGGGCATCAAGGCGGTGTGTGTCCTCAGAGGCGGTGAGACGCTGGCGGCTAATCAGCTGATTGAGTTTGTCGGGGAGCGAATAGCGAGGTTTAAGAAACCTCAATATGTAGAGTTTGTGAGCGAAATGCCTCGCCAAGAAGACGGCTCCATAGATCGTGAAGAAGTTAAATCTCTTTACGGCATAGCCTGAACAAGCTGCCGGAGAGCTGCCCAGGCCTGGTCTTGAGCGGTTGCCAACTTGAGCAAAACTGGTCACCCGGGGATTGGCCGAGCTGGTTTTATTTGATCGGTTTCAGAAAAGAAAGTATTCCCAGGCTGCACGTGCTAAGGATAATGTATGTCCAAAATGCGGCAGCATAGCTTCCTGTCATATCAAAAAGCTGGCCAGTGAAAATCGGACCTACTGCGCCGCCAGTTGTACCAAAACAAACAACAATGCCCAAAATAGTGCCATGAGCCTTGATGCCAAAAATTTCAGCTACAATAGGGGATATTGCAGTAAACAAGCCCCCATGAGCCAGACCGTAGATACAGGCAAAGAGGAATAACATCCAGAGTGACTGCGCAGCCTGCAGCCACAACAACGAGATGATTAAAAGCAAGAGACATGCACTCATGATTATCTTGCTTCCAAATCTATCGATGGCGAGGCCTGACCCGAATCGACCTATCATGCTGACAGCACCAATTGTTGACAAGGCCCCGGCAGCCTGACCGGCAGACAAGCCAATATCTCGAGCATGGGGCACAATGTGAATGATGATACTTATAAGGCAGAAAATGACCAGGAAATTAACAATGCAAAGATTCCAGAACTGATAGGTCTTTCTCGTTTTTTCAAAGCTTAAGCTACTGTCTTCACATTTGCCAATCTGCTGACTCGATGACGAATCTCTTCTGCTTATGGGCTGATACTCATAAGGGTCTCGTTTAAGGATCTGGGCAACGCAAAATAAGATAAAAGACGCTGCCAAACCGATGATGAGAAAAGTTTGTCTCCAGCCCACCACTCCGATAAGAAAACTTGCGATCAGCGGTATGGTGAATTGACCTGCGCCAGTACCAACCTTTACAAGGCCTGTCATAGCGCCCCGTCTGAGTGCAAACCATCGGGCTATTGTGGTAAGAGCAATAACATCAATTGAACTCAAACCAATGCCAAGTAGAACACCATAAAAAAGGTAGAGTTGCAGGACCGAATTTACTTGAGACATCAAAATAAGCCCAGCCCCGAAAAAGAGAGAGGTAACAGACATCAACAGGCGAGGACCATACAGGTCATTGAGACGTCCAATCAGCATGCCGGTAAAACCCATCATAAAGAATGCTAAAGATGAAGCACCCGAGATAGTGGCTCTTGACCATTGGAACTCGGACATCAGCGCATTAAAAAAACGCCGTAAGCCACGTAAGAGCCTATCCCCACAGCCTGAATGGTAAAGCAGGCTGCGAATATGATGTAGCCATATGATTTAATAGTGGTGATACTGTCGCCTCGCATAAATTTTCACCGCTATCAATGCCAAGAGAAGATAAAAAGTAGGTGAAGCTGTCATCAAGGGGATATTTCCCCCCCAAAAAAATCACTTATCATCATAAATCATATCCATCAACACGCCCTCAAATTGGTCATCTCCTGGTAGTTTTCCAGTAACCGCTTGACACAATAATGCAGTTAGGTGATTATTCGTGTTAATTTCCGCCCACAAATCTATTTTGGGCCTGACCTGCTCATTTAGCCGGAAGGCTTTCAGGCCAGAGGACTAGCATCATTGATACTGCTGGAGACCATAATTAATAAATCAGGCAGTCTCTGACTGTGTTGCCTGCTTCTACTCCCCATACCCTTCTCGGCGGATGCCGCCCTGCCTTCGCTGCTTCCCAAAAACAATGAAAGTGCCGTTGAGGCGCCGGCCTCAGATACGCTTTTAAACTCCAGTCTAGCGGAACAACTCGACTCTAACAGTGAGCCAGAAACCGGCTTAGCAACAGGACCCTCGAAAAATACCCTTGCAGAAATACAATTGTTCATCGAGAATTTTTCCCTGCTGACCTATTGGCGATTCGAGGTCCTAAAAATAAATGCCGGCCGATTGTTCCACGATATCGAAGGGGCCCATAACCGTCTCGCATCCTTGAGCGGTTTCTCCAGTTTCACCAAGATGCTGGCCTATCTTGTAATGGTTTTTTTCATGGCCGGCCTGCTCGAATGGCTGTTCCGATTCACTATTCTGCGTCGCTACCTCAGAAGACCTTCGAGCTGTCACTGTATTGGTCGCGCCGGCTCATGCTAGCCTTTGCACGCATCCTGCCCGAAGTTCTCTCTTTACTTTTTTTCATGCTTGTCACTTATCTGCTCTACGTCTTAATTTACACTAATTATTTCTCGATTATCTGTCCGACATTCCTCTTTATTCTGGTAACCGTCTCGGTAATTAGATTTTCCGCTCTCATTTTCAGCTTTCTCCTGGCTTCCGATGATGAACCCATCAGGCTGATCAGATGTGATAATGCAACTGCACGTGTCAGCTATCACAGCATGATACTCTTCACGGCAATCCTGACAATTGGCATAATGTCTGTCAATCTCCTGAAATACGGCGGTCTCAAAGGAGATAGTCTGCTTCTGGTAACGCTGTTCTTTGGTACTCTGTTTATCGCTGCAGCCGGGATTGTCCTGACCTTCAACCGAAAAAATATCACCTGGCTGCTCTTTCATAAACCTCGACATCCACACGCGGCACTTGAATCCGGTGCAATTTCAGCGACACTCTGGCTAGTGCCTGCCATTATCTACCTCGCATTGCTGTGGCTTATTTGGACCGGCACATTGATTCTGAAAGGAGCGTCATTGCCCCTGGCATTTACCATGAGCCTTCTGATAATCCCCATATATCTGGTTCTGGACAGGCTGATTGGCTCGTTTTTTACTTTCGTGAAAAATTCATTGTCTGCCGGTGAAGAGGTACCGGAAGGCAACTCGGAACTACTTATGAAAGAGTCGTCCAAACCTAACACTCTGGTAAGTTATTTGCGAACCTTAAGCAGAGTGGTTTTAATCGGTTTGCTGCTCATGTGGGTTCTGCACCTCTGGAACATCCAGTTTGCCTATTCACAATCGCTCGCCTCCGGAATCGAACGGGTGGGGTTTATTTTCGTGATCTTTTTTATTCTCTGGCAGATTATTGACAAATCAATAGGCAGCTATCTTGCTCGCAAAGATAAAGACGCCATGGCCGAGGATGATGGTGCTGATAGTGAATGGGGCGATGGTCCGTTACTTGACCGCAGTCAGACATTGCTGCCCATCGTCCGGAAATTCCTGGGCATTCTGGTGCTCGTGCTGCTTGTCCTGTTCACGCTCTCGTCTTTGGGAGTGAATATCGGACCACTGCTGGCTGGAGCCGGAGTCATGGGGATTGCCATTGGCTTTGGAGCCCAAAAATTGGTCAGTGATCTGTTGTCGGGCTTTTTTTACCTGGTTGATGATGCATTCAGGGTAGGTGAATACATTGAGGCGGGTTCCGTAAAGGGAACGGTTGAGAAAATCACACTGCGTAACCTCATGCTCCGCCACCATAGGGGAATGCTGCAGATAATCCCATACAGTGATCTGGGCTCGATAACCAATTACATGCGAGGGGGCGTAGTGGTGAAGTTCAATCTGCAGTTCCCTTATGATACTGACGTTGAAATTGTCCGCAAGGTTATAAAAAGAGTGGGTAAAGAGATGCTTGATGATCCCGAATTCGGCGGCAGTTTCATAAAACAGCTCAAGTCACAAGGTATCCGTGAAGTCGGCGATTCTGTCCTGACTATCAGAGCAAAGTTTACGGCAAAACCGGGGGCCCACTTCCTCATCCGCCGTGAGGCGTACCAGAGGATAACCAAAGCACTCAATGAAAAAGGAATAGATTACGCCCACCGAAAGGTTATCGTAGACTTTCCTGAGACGGCACCGGCGGAGACAGTGGATGAAGAAACAAAAAAGAAACTGCTCCAAGCCGGAGCGGCGTCTGGTCTCTCCTTAGATGAGGCCAAAAAGCAGGAGCAAGCCCACAACCATCCGCAATGATCTTAGCCCTGAACACATTAAGCCGGGTAGTGTAGAAGGTAGCCCAAAACTAATAGAATAGGGTTATCAATAGTTGCACTCCAGCACCACTTCCACCTCCATCGGAACATGTTGCAATTATTGATAACCCTATTCTATCAGTCTTTATGACAAATTATGAGACTTAGATCGAGATTTGAACAGGTAATATTACTATGCCAATTTAAATCGAGCATAAGGGAGAGTCATGTTATTCGATGAGTTGTGCGAATTGAAGAATCTCTACAGAAGGGTACAAGTCCAATTGTCGTGCGACTTTCATATTTACCAGATAAGTATATTTACTTACTGAGCGAACAGGAAGATCTCCGGGTTTCTTACCTTCTTTGAGAACCATCAATGCCTGTTCGCCAGCTAGTTTGCCAATATCTTCGTATCGAGCAGCAACAGAAAGTAAAGCATTAGAATCAGTTACTGTGTTCCGATAGGGGCTTAATACTGGTAATCCATGATTTAATGCTGAATCAGTAAACAAATCCTGATTTTTCCGTAAAAACGAGCTTGAACCCATATAGACAAAATCTACCTCATCAGATTTCAACTGCGCCATTTTTATGTTTATATCATCCTTCATCGGATGTCCTTCAGTGTCGAGTTTCAGGTCGTGTGAAATTAACTCAAAATTCATTTCTCTGGCTAGGTCTAAAACTTCACTTACCTTTTGCACAGAATTAGGTTCATCGCTGTTATAGAGCATTCCAAGCTTCTTGAATCCTGGAAGATATGATCGAATAGCTTTTATGAACACAGAGTCAGGCGGCCGATTTCGAGTTCCAGTGATATTATCTCTGCCTGTTTTGGAATAACTTTCAATGATGCGGGACCCAACGGGATCTGCGACGATCATGAAGACTAAAGGAATCTGAGTAATGAAGTCCAGACTGTCTTTATAATCTATTGTTCCAGCCATTCCCAAGGTTACACTAGTTCCCCAAGTGAGTACCAAATCAGCTTTAAGAGAGCTGGCTTCTTTTATCCAAGCAGCGAATTGAGACTTATCACCATCCGCGTTTCTAAAAATGATCTCCGCATCCAAAGTACTGTTGACTATAACATCAGTAAAAGCTTTGCATGATTCTTCACAACCTCTCCAGAGAACTGCGTAAATCAGCTTCTTGTCGCTTTTCGTCTTTTCCGCCACCACCGGGAAAGGCATTGACAGCATGATTTCCCAACACAGGAAGGAAACAAGAGGCCTCGTTCTTATCATCTATTCACCGCTGCTGTTTTAATTCCCACCATGTTGCCGAAAAAGAAAAGCACGACACCTAGAAGAGACAATAGGCCGATCAGGCGTATCGCACCCTGATACCCCACCAGGCCACATAGCCAGGCTACTGTCAACAAACCGAAAATACTTCCGCCTCGCTCCAGTGTCCGAAGGGTACCTAGTACGACATTAAGACCCAGCTGAACCAGACTGGATTCAGCAATGTGCATGACGACAGATAGTTGATGGCTTCGCACCAGGCCATGACCAAAACCAGCGCCCAGGACTGCAAGGAGCAGTGCTTGTTTGGTTGCCACGAAACTCGCAAATAGCAGTGAAGCTCCGGCACACGAAGCTCCTATCATTGTTACAATCGATGGATCCACCCGACTATCCGATAGTTTTGTTGAGATTGGACCGACAAAATAAATCATCAGAAAATATCCCATAAGAGTCCGGCCAGTTTCCGCAGTTGAAGCCCCTAACTCATTCATATAGAGTGCCACAAGAAATGCTATAAATGCTTGCATTATTATATTACAGGGAATGGCAATTCCTAACACCAATGAAGAGAAGTGCTTATCAGATAATGCCTTCACAATTGATGAGGGCTTGACTTCTATTCTGTGTTTTATGTCCAAGGCTTTGTCTTTAGAAGGAACAAATAAGAGGATCAAGGCACAGGAAATGACCACAAGAAGCGCACTAATCAGAAAAACGGCGTGTTGACCAAGTCTGTCGGCTAAAATGCCACCGATTGCTGTTCCGCAAAAAATCCCTCCGACCAACACGGCAGTGAAGTTCCCAATAGATTTTGTCCTATGCTCTTTGGGAATCATATCAAGCACGTAATCTTGATAGGCAAGCGTTGCGATTGCGTACCCAAACCCAGATAGTGTGCGAAACAACACTATCTCGGGCACCGTCGTTGAAAAGAATAGACCGATATGAGTAATAACCGCTGGAGCCATTGCAAAAAATAGCAGCTTTCTATGGCCTACAGCCGAAGTCAACAACCTTGCCACAGGTGAACTGGTAAAAATTGCGAGCAAATAACCAATTAAAGGCAGGCTAATAACGATACCCTGATCCAGCCAACCCCATGGATTTTCTGCCGCCCTGGTAAATAAAGGGAAAAACGATAGAGGTAACTCGTCAGCCGCAACAAAGAGAAAAAGCGGCCATCTTATATCGTTTAAATTTGAGAAGGTCAGTAGCTTGGGTTTGGACGAAAAAAGGTGATATCGGGCCTTTATATTTTCAAGATTAGCTGAATTGACAGGTCTGTGGGGCCTTTTTAGTAACGATTTGAGTGCATTGTTTATCAATTCGTGTAGTTCTTTGGCTCGCCCGGACAATACTTCCAAAATGTGATCGAAACAGTCTTTACTTCTTGTAATCGCATATTTTGAAAAGTCGCCTAAAGCCTGCATTGAGGCAAGGGTTTGCAACCTCTGAATCGGTGCGGTTATCGTTCTGCCTATCATGACCACCATAGATTCGAAGGTAATCATGATAGCGACCATGATTACTACAATGAGGTCCATATTTACTTCATTAAATTGCTGGGCAATAAATGCCGAGTCTACATCTATAATTATTTTTCCAATGATCTGATCATCATGAGTAATTGAATAGAAGAGTTCGTCTTCGAGAAGCTGTGTTGGTGAAAATGATGATTCTTCTCTTTTGCCGACTTCCACAATCGGCTCATCGCCGACTAATCCGATATAGCAGACTTCTTGAAAATCTCTTAATAAATTGGCTAGATATCGATCAGCGCCTACGATCTTATCGATAGGAATGCCAGCACTGACTGCTCGTTGAATATTGGTGTTGACTATCTCCCCAATTAATTTCGTTCTATTAACAATTTCCGGTGCAATCGACTTGCCTATAAAGTCGATAGAGATAGCGCCTAAAATAACAACCGCCAGTGTCACCAGAATCGCAGCCAGCGGGGTTAATTTTTTTGCAAGGGATTCGGCCAGGTTGTTCTCTTCTTCGCTAACCTCAGGTTTTTCAATAATTTTTCCATTGTCATGGTGTGGTGAGTTGTCCGGATTCCTTTCGTAACGTGCATCTGCTAAATAGGATTTGGCCGTATTGTAATTGATATCTGCGAGTGCGAGTTGACTCGTAAGAT
>JARRLH010000132.1:1516-9437 GCA_037387205.1 Desulfofustis sp. | reverse complement strand
AAAACAGCCGGCTACCTCGATACCAGTCTACGCATCATCAACTACAAGATACACCAGTACGGCATCGATCCCAAAAAATACAAGATCTGAAAAGATGTCAATTCTGCTCCATGTCTGTTGCGGCCCTTGCCTCGTTTACCCGGCGAGGGTGCTGGTAGGGGAGGGTACCGAGTTTACCTGTTACTTCTTCAACCCCAATATCCACCCCTACCGTGAGTTTAAAAAGCGGCTTACCTCCTTTATAGATCTGGCGGACTCGCGCAACTACAACTATATCATCGACAGAGACTACGGCCTGAAGATGTTTCTGCGCCAGGTGGTGTTCAACGAGGAGCAACGCTGCAAATTCTGTTATCAGATGAGACTCGGAAATGCGGCAACACTGGCGTTCGAAAAGGGTTTCAGCGGATTTTCCAGCACGCTGCTCTACTCCACCTATCAGAATCACTCGTTGATTAAAAAACAAGCCGCCAGGGCCGCGGAACTCCACTCGATCCCTTTTGTCTACCATGACTTCAGGGTCGGATGGCAGCAGGGAATCGATGAATCCAAAGCCTGCAATCTCTACCGGCAGAGCTATTGCGGATGTCTGTTCAGCGAGCAGGAAAGATACGACAACCGATTGAAAAAACGATTAAAAAGGAAACTGAAAAGCGATGTTCAACCTCCTCGTTCTGGCCACGACCAATCAAAATAAAGTCAGAGAATTCAAGGCGTTCGTATCTAAATTTCCGGTAGAGGTGAAAAGTCTCAGTGATTTCGGACCATTGCCGGAAGTCATCGAGGATGGTTCCACGTTTGACGAGAATGCCTACAAGAAAGCTTTGCACTACGCAAAAGTGTTAGGTATTCCGGCCATTGCCGATGATTCGGGTCTGGTTGTTGAAGCGTTGTCCGGGGCCCCCGGGGTGCGCTCGGCCCGTTACGCCGGAGACGATGCCAGCGATCAGGACAACTGCCGTAAACTTCTTGCCGACCTGGAAGGGGAGACAAACCGCCAGGCCTCCTTTGTCTGTGTACTTTCCATTGCGGTGCCTTCCGGGCCCGCTTTAACCTATGAAGCCTCCTGTGAGGGCACGATTCTTGATGCCCCCCGCGGCAGCAACGGCTTCGGCTATGACCCACTGTTCTATTACGAGCCTTATGGCAAGACCTTTGCCGAAATCAGCATGGAAGAGAAAAACAAGGTGAGCCACCGGGGCAAAGTTCTCAAGGAACTGAGTGACGAATTCGATAAGGTCCTGAAGTGGCTGGACCAGAGAACACTGGAAGAAATGCCCGAGCAGCCGGACCACAGCAAATATGAAGAAAACGACTGGTCCCGTTAATCAGTCGTTTTCCGGTTTTAGATCCCTGCTCAGAAGGTCCTTGACCGCTGTGCTGCAGGCTTTGCCCCGGTAGAGCACCTCATACACCTGTTCGAGGATCGGCATATCCGCCCCGAGCTTATTGACCAGATCGTAGACCGAGTGGGTTGTTTTGATGCCCTCGGCCACCATATTCATGGAGTCGAGAATCGCATCCAACGAGGTACCTTTGCCAAGCTCCACCCCCACATGCCGGTTTCTACTCAATGCCCCCGTGCAGGTCAGCACCAGGTCTCCGAGACCGCTTAGCCCGAAAAAAGTCTCCTGCCTGGCACCCAGCATCACTCCGAGCCGGGTCATTTCGGCGAGCCCTCTGGTGATCAGGGCGGCCCGGGCGTTGGTTCCAAACTCCAGCCCGTCGCAAATTCCCGCCGCGATGGCGATGATATTTTTCAGCGCCGCGCTTATTTCCAAACCGACGATATCGGAGCTTGTATAAACCCGGAAATAATCGGTGGAAAACAAATTCTGCAGGAAATGGGCCGTGTCCTCTTGTGCACAGCCAATGGTAATTGCCGTGGGAACCTTTTGAGCCACTTCCTTCGCAAAGGAGGGCCCGGAAAGTACCGCAAGCGGGGGAGGGGAGGCGTCAATCTCGCTGAGACAATCTTGCATGACCTGGGTCATGGTGTGCAAACTCTGGTTCTCGATGCCTTTGGTTGCCGAAACGAAAATGGTTCTTGGGGGAGCCACTGCTATGACCTGGGAGAACACGCGTCGGTAGGCATGGGAGGGCACAACCATGCAGATCACCTCGGCGTCGGCAACCGCTTCCGCCAGCGATTCAGTCGGCTGAAGCGTGGGCGGAAAAGAAAAACCGGGCAGATATGCCCGGTTTTCGCGTTCCTGTTTCAACACACTCACATGCTCGGGCCGATGACCCCAGAGGCGGACGCCGACACCTTTCTCGGCCAGCAGAAGAGCCAGGGCCGTTCCCCATGACCCGGCACCGATTACCGCGGCGCGCTGATTATTCATCTGTCGTCTCGTCGATCTCCTGCTCTTCGTCAGGATCAATCTCGACCACGTCCATGCCGACCACCTTCTCGTCCTGCTCGAGGTTGATCAGCCTTACTCCCTGGGTGGTACGCCCGATGACCCGAACCGTGTCGAGCGGCATGCGGATCATCTTGCCGCTGTCGGCAATGAGAATCACCTCGTGGTTGTCGTCGACGACCTTGGCGCCGATCACGTCGCCGTTGCGCTCACTTTTCTTAATGGCCATGATGCCGGTGCCGCCTCGGCGTTGTATCCGGTAGTCCTCCGCCTGGCTGCGCTTTCCATAACCGTTGGCGGTCACCGTGAGTACGGTTTTAATGCTGTCTTCCCGGAGCACATTGGCGCCGACCACGAAATCGTCGCCTCTTAACCTGATACCCCTGACGCCGGCAGCGATTCTGCCCATGGTTCTGACATCGGACTCGTGGAACCTGATCGACATGCCGTCCCGGGAGATCATGAACACCGTGTCGTTGCCGCGCAGCATATGGGCGGTGATAATTTCATCACCCTCATTGATGGTCAAGGCCCGTTTACCTTTGCGCAGCGGCCGGTTGAACTCCTTGAGACTGGTCTTCTTCACCCGTCCATATTTGGTAACCATCATGATTGTTTTGGTGTCGTGTTCGTCTTCAAAGTTGGAGACCGGCAAGATGGCCGCCACTTTTTCACCCTCGGTCAATTCGAGCAGGTTGACAATCGCTTTTCCGCGCGCCGCTCTGCCCACCAAGGGCAGTTGATAGACCTTACGCCAGAACACCTTGCCGTAGTTTGTGAAGAACAAGAAGGTATCGAGGGTCGAGGCCACATAGAGGTTGGAGACAAAATCCTCCTCTATATTGGTGACCCCCCTCACTCCTTTTCCGCCGCGGTGCTGAGAACGATACAGACTGACCGGGTTTCTCTTGATATAGCCGGTGTGCGTCACGGTGACCGCCATGTCCTCAGGAGCTATCAGATCTTCGGGCAGTATTTCGTCGGTTGCATCGATGATCTCGGTCCTGCGCTCGTCGCCGTAGGTCTCCTTGATTTCGACAAACTCCTCCTTGATGATGTTCATCACCAGTTGCTCATCGTTGAGGATGGCATTGAGTTCGTCGATCAGGGCCAGGACCTCTTCGTAGTCACGGGCGATTTTTTCCCTCTCCAAACCGGTCAGCCGCTGCAGCCGCATATCGAGGACGGTCTGGGCTTGAATGGCCGAGAGTTCATATTTTTCCATGAGCTGCTCTTTGGCTTCCGGGGGGGTCCTGGCCGCCTTGATAAGTTCAACCACCTCGTCGAGGTGGTTGATGGCGATGGAAAGACCTTCGAGAATATGGGCTTTTTCCTCAGCCTTTCTGAGCTCATAAGCGGTGCGTCGATAGACAACCACTTTGCGGTGCTGGATGAAATGCTCGAGAATCTGTTTGAGGTTGAGAACTTCCGGTTTATTGTTGACGATGGCCAGGAAAATGATCCCAAAGGACTTCTGCATCGGGGTCATTTTGTAAAGCTGGTTGATCACCACTTCGGCCATTTCATCTTTTTTCAGCTCCATGACGATGCGCAGACCACGGCGGTCAGACTCGTCGCGGATTTCAGCAATAGCGGTGATCTTCTTGTCTTTTATCAACTGGGCGATGCGTTCAACCAGCATGGCCTTATTCTGCTGATAGGGGATTTCCTCGACGATGATCGACTCTTTTCTACCGTCTTTGGATTTTTCGATGCTGGTTTTCGCTCGCATCAGCACCACGCCGCGGCCCGTTTCGTAGGCCTCTCTGATACCCGCCCGCCCGCAGATCAATCCGCCGGTGGGAAAATCCGGTCCCTGGATAACCGAGAAGAGCTGGTGAACGGTCATATTGGGATCGTCGATCAGACCGATCAAGCCATCGATCACCTCACCCAGGTTGTGCGGCGGTATATTCGTCGCCATACCGACGGCAATACCCGAGGAGCCGTTGACCAGGAGATTGGGCACCCGGCTTGGCATTACCGAGGGTTCGGTCTGGGAGTTGTCGTAGTTGGGTACGAAATTGACCGTCTCCTTCTCGAGGTCGGCGACGATCTCCCGGTCGATACGAGTCATCCTGGCCTCGGTGTACCGCATGGCCGCCGGTGCGTCGCCGTCCATGGAGCCGAAGTTGCCCTGGCCGTCGACCAGCGGGTAGCGCATCGAAAATCCCTGGGCCATGCGCACCAGCGTGTCGTAGGCGGCCGAGTCTCCGTGGGGGTGATATTTACCGATAACATCACCAACGATCCTGGCCGACTTGACGTAGGGCCGGTTGTAAAACACACCTAGCTCTCTCATCGCATAGAGCACCCGCCGGTGCACCGGCTTGAGGCCGTCGCGCACATCCGGCAAGGCCCGGCCGACGATGACCGACATGGCATAGTCGAGATAGGATTTTTTTAGCTCTTTTTCAACGGATACAGAAGGGGATTTATCTTCTGGTACACCGGTTTCCGTGATTGTTGTCATGATCTTTTATAGGCTCGTTTAGATGTCCAGTTCGGTTACTTCCAGGGCATGATTCTGGATGAATTCGCGCCGCGGCTCGACCTTGTCACCCATCAAGGTGGTGAACATTTCGTCAGCTGCCTCGGCATCGTTTATCTTGACCTGCAGCAAGGTCCGGTTCTCGGGGTTCATGGTCGTGTCCCAGAGCTGCTCGGGGTTCATTTCACCCAGGCCCTTGTAACGCTGGAGGTGGCTGCCTTTGAACGACTCGTTGCGGACCACCTGCACCATTTCTTTCCAGTTTTCCGCCTCTATCTCCGAGGCCTGCTCGGAGGGGGTCTGGTCAACAATGGAAAAGGTCCCGTGTAAAAATTGTCTGACCTGGGGAAAGAGCCTCAATGCCGAGCGATACTCGTTGATAAGCGGAACCTGGGGTCCGAGGGTGGTGGAAACCTGGGCTTTTCCCTTGACAGCCACATCCACTTCATAGCAGTCGGCGCGCCACCTGCACGATCTGACCGCGCCGACAATCATGGAATCGTCTCCGGAAAGTTCTTCGACCAGTGATTCGACCAGCTCTTTCTCGGTGAACTGATCCGCTTTGCGGATGTTCTTGTCGAGCAGAAAATAAAGCAGCGACTCCCAGACATTCATGCGTTCCAGAAAAGAGACGAGCCGTTGATACACCGACAGGTTCTGGAGTACGGAAACCAGTTGCTCGCCCTCGAAGACCGCACCATCCTGCATATTGGCTATGACTTTTATCTTTTGGCTGGCCTGGGTAAAGAGGTGGCTGTTGAGTTCATCATCGTCGAGGAAATAGGTCTCTTTTTTACCCTTTCCAAGACGGTAGAGCGGAGGTTGACCGATGTAGACGAAACCACCCTGGATAAGGGGCAGCATCTGCCGGTAGAGAAAGGTGAGCAGCAGGGTCCGGATATGGGCGCCGTCCACATCGGCGTCGGTCATGATGATGATCTTGTGGTAGCGCAGGTTGTCGACATCGAACTCGTCTTTACCTATCCCGCAGCCCAGAGCGGCGATCAGCTGTTTTATCTCCTCGCTGCTGAGGATTTTGTCAAAACGCGCCTTCTCCACATTCATAATTTTGCCGCGCAGCGGCAGAATGGCCTGAATGGCCCGGTCGCGCCCCTGTTTTGCGGAACCGCCGGCCGAATCTCCCTCGACGATGAAAATCTCCCGCTTGCTGGGATCCTTTTCCTGGCACTCTGCAAGTTTCCCCGCCATGAGCAGGCTTGCCGATCCTTTTTTCCGGGATAGATCCCTGGCCTTTTTGGCCGCTTCCCTGGCCCTGGCGGCTTCAACCACCTTGGTAAGAATCCGTTTGGCTATCTGGGGGTTCTGCTCGAGAAAAAGGGTTAGCTTCTCGTTGCAGATGGTCTCCACGATTGATTTCACCTCGGAATTGCCAAGTTTTGTCTTGGTCTGCCCCTCGAACTGCGGGTTGGGGACATGGGTGGATATCACGCAGGTAAGTCCTTCGCGGACATCATCCCCGCCCATTTTCTCTCTGAGATTCTTGGGGATTACGTCATCGCTGGCATAGCGGTTGATACATTTGGTCAGGGCGGCCCTGAAGCCGGCCACATGGGTCCCGCCCTCCTTGGTGTTGATATTGTTGACAAAAGAGAAGAGCCGCTCGGAATAGCCGTCGAAATATTGAAACGCTATTCCCACCTTAACCTGATCCTTTTCCCCGGTCAGGTAAATGGGTTCGTTGAACACCGGGGTTCTGTTTCTGTTCAGCCATTCCACGTAGGAAACTACTCCGCCCGAGGCGTGAAACTTGTCTTCTTCACCGCTGCGTTCATCCTTGAGATATATACGCACGTCTTTGTTCAGAAAGGCCAACTCCCGCAGCCTGTTTTTTACCGTTTCGTAGTCATATGTGGTGACCTCCGTGAAAATTCCCGAATCGGCCTTGAAAGTGATTGTTGTACCGGTTTTTTCTGTCTTTCCAGCTATTTCAAGATCACTGGCCTTTTCACCGTAACGGTAAACCTGGCGATAGATCTTGCCGTCCCGCCGCACCTCGGCCGTTGCCTCCGATGACAAGGCGTTGACAACGGATACGCCGACGCCATGCAGACCGCCTGAAACCTTGTAGGTGGAATGGTCGAATTTACCCCCGGCATGCAGAGTGGTCATGACCAGTTCAAGGGCCGGAACATTTTCGGATGGGTGGATATCGACGGGAATTCCCCTCCCGTCATCTTCGACCGAAACCGAATTGTCCTCGTGGATAGTTACCCTTATTCTTTGGCAATAGCCTGCCAGTGCTTCATCAATACTGTTGTCGACAACTTCCCAGACCAGATGATGAAGTCCCTCGAAGGCAGTATTGCCTATATACATTGACGGTCTTTTACGGACCGCCTCGAGACCGTCAAGTACCTTTATCTGGTCGGCATCATATTGTTGTATTTCTTCTGTCACGCTGTCTTCCTTGGTGAATTTTATATGCTTCTCTACAATTGCATGGGCATTACGATACTGACAAATCCCTTGTCGTCATCCGATTTCATCAGACAGGGACTGTTCTCCGAACTTATATAGGCCTCCACCGTCTCACATTCCATGACCTGCAACGTCTCGATGAAATAGCGGCAATTAAAGCCCAGGGTCAGGGGCACCCCGGAATAATCAATTTTCTGCTCATCCTTGGCATTGCCAAGGTCAGCATTCTGGGACGTCAACACCATGTTCTGTCCCTCAAGCTGCAGCTGGATGGTATGAAAGATGTCTTCGGTGAAGAGATTTATTCTTTTCAGCGATTCAAGAAACGGAACCCTATTTATTCGTACGCAATTATCAAGTGAAACTGAATCGACAATTGCCTTATATTGCGGAAATTCTCCCTGCTTCAGACGGATGACCATGATCGCGTCACCGTCTCTCACCACCATCTGTTTCTTCTCAAACGAAAGGTCTATGGTATCTCTGTTCTCGCAAAACTTTCTGAGTTCCTGGATCCCTTTCTTGGGGATCAGGGTCACCTCGTTGAGGTAAAAGTTGTCAACATTGACGGCAACGTCTTTTTCCATGATCGACAGCCTGTGCCCGTCTGAACTGATCATCTTCAGAT
>JARRLH010000132.1:0-1430 GCA_037387205.1 Desulfofustis sp. | reverse complement strand
GAACCGAGGTGAGAGAGTAGATGTTCTCCTGTTCACCGGCGATTGAAAAAATAACTTTGTCGATCAAATCAAGGAAAATGAAAGCCTCGAACGAGGTAAAGTTGTCCTCATCAAACTCGGGAAATGCGGGAAACTCATCGCTGCCTATGCCGGCGAGGTTGTAGGTGCTGGCCCCGGCCAGTATCTTCACCCAGCTGTTCTCCGTCTCCTCGAGGGAGATGGTCTCCGAGCCCGACTCACGGACAATTTCAAATATCTTTTTAGAGGGCAGCGTCAGAGAACCGATGGATTCAACCTCGGCCGGTACAAAAAGTCTCAAGCCCACTTCCAGATCCGTACCGGTGAGTACAAGTCCATTGCTCGTTGCCTCGATGAGAATATTTGACAGGATAGCAAGGGTTCCCCTCTTGCTGGTTACATTCTGCAAACTGCTCAACCCCTCAATCAGATCGTTTCGCTGGACGTTGCATTTAAGACTCATGGTTCCAATCCTTTTTTAGTATAATTAAGTAGTTATTATTATTATTAATGATGATGATATGTTGAGCAAGAAGGTAACCTCTTTAAATCGCTATGAAAGTTATTAACAAAGTGATTTTTGATAAGATAGATTTTCTGTTAAAAAGCAGTTATCAACAGTGTTGTCAACAACCCCTGAATAGCTATTTAACAAAACGATGTTGACCAATTGTTGAAAACGAAATGAAGGACCAAAAGAGAAGAAAATTTTAATAATAAAAACAAACATATAGAAACACCACTAAACAGCTCTTAATGTAGTGGAAAAGAGGGAAAAATTCAACAAAATAATGGTTTGACAAAGGTGGGTCAACACGCGCGGCACTGTCTGCAGGAAGATATAAAAAAATATCTTGAAAAGTATCTCAGCCAGGAGGTGTACTCAGCAGCAGGATTGGGCGTCTCAGGCGGGATTAAAGAGGACGTTGGAGATGTTTTTATAGGTGTCGGCAGAGCAGGGGAGCAGGACGACGAAGAAGTAAATGAAACGACCATTTTTGATCTGGCTTCACTGACCAAGCCGCTGGTCACCCTTCCTTCCATACTTCATCTTCTTGATATGGGGAAAATTTCCTGGAACGAACCACTTGACTCGCTGCTTGAGCGTTCGCTTGATGATCGTTTCGGCAGGGTGGATCTCTACAGTCTTCTCTGCCATTGTTCGGGCTTTGCTGCCCATCGAAATTACTGGAAAAAACTAATATCCATGGAGGGCAAGAGAAAAAAAGAGTGGCTTCTGAACAAGATACTCCAGGAAAAAAGCGAATACAAAAAAGGATATTCCCATCTGTACAGTGATGTGGGGTATATTTTGTTAGGGTATGTGGTAGAGATAAAATCCGGTCTAGCTCTGGATGTCTATTGGGAAAAAAATATAGCTGAGCCTGCGGGGGTTGAAAAAAATCTTTTTT
>JARRLH010000131.1:0-7945 GCA_037387205.1 Desulfofustis sp. | reverse complement strand
GGATGGAAACCTGGGAAGAAAACCCTGAAACCCGGCATCGATCTTGTTGGCAAGGTCTGGAAAGAATGGGATGTAAGTATGGCATTTGATTAATGCTTGATTCTTTTGAACATAACGCCGGATCGTCAGGTTTGGCGTTATGTTGTCAGAACTATATATTTCAGTCAAGGGTATTTGACATTACTAGATCTAACCTATACTCAGCAACGATTTATCGATGGTTGACCTTCTTCCTCTACAGTTACGAAGAACCCCTTCTAGAAAATGAGCAGGCTAGTATTGGCAATCTCGAGTTCAAGGCTCAGTTGCAGGAAATAACCTAACAGGAAGAGTCTTCAATTATTCGTTTTACTTTTTTGCTGATGTGACAAGGCCCCAGACGTTTACTTTGGAGAACTAGCTGCCCAGACCAGCGGTGGTCCGCGGCGTTACGGAGGTATTTCCGATGAAGCGGAACTGAGACAAAACTTGATGGAAAACTGTTTACCGCTAAGTAAGACCCCCTCAAAATAATATAAATATTTGATATTATTGATGTAATCATAGAAAAACATGGTATAATATGCAAGTCAATTGCTACAAACCAGTCAAAAGGCTTGCACATGATCAGATACAAAAGCACCCGGCAGGATTCCCTTGGAGGGATTTCACCTTCCCTTCGGTGGTCACCTGAGTCCGGACAACAGATGGGTGAAATGGAGCAGGGCTATCCCCTGGGATGAACTGGCCGTCGGCTACTATCAGGCAATGGATGCTAATCGTGGGCGGCCCTGCAAGGATGCCCGTTTGATAATCGGGTCGGTGATCATCAAACATAAGCTGAACCTGAGCGATGAGGAAACCGTTCTGCAGATCCAGGAGAACCCGTATCTCCAGTACTTTGTCGGCTTCAGTGGATATACAGACAAGCCACCCTTTGACCCGAGTTTGTTTGTAGAGATTCGTACGTATGGAAGCCCAGGTATTCAGCAGTTTTGAACAGATAATCCTTGACCAGATCGGATTGGGGGCGGGAACCCGTGAAGGCGGGATAAAGGATCAAGCTGGTGAACCTGACAACCGCGGCAAACTGGTTGTGGATGCAACCGTCGCGGAACAATCGATCCGCTATCCAACGGATCTGGGATTACTGGATGAAGCCAGGCGCCACTATCTGGCTGTGGCCAAGAAGCGCAAGCTGAGCAGCACAGAACGGCGGCGGGGAGTGCGTGAACAACTGCAGTACCTGAGAAGGAATCTCACGCATATCTCTGTGTTACTGGATGAGGTAGGCAGTACTCCGTTTCCCCTGCCGGCCAAGCACCAGCGCCAGTATTGGATTATCCAGCATGTGTACAGCCAGCAGGAAGGTATGTATCGGAGCAGGAGCAGACGCTGCGCCGATAGGATCGTCAGCATATCTCAGCCCCATGTGCGACCTATCGTTCGCGGTAAGCTGAGCAAGCCGGTCGAGTTTGGCTCCAAGCTCAGTGTCAGTGTGGTAGAGGGTATCGCGCTGGTGGATCATATCAGTTGGGATGCGTTCAACGAGAGTGGTGATTTACCAGAACAGATCGAGTCGTATAAACGACGCACGGGCGTGTATCCCGACACTGTGCTTGCTGATGGCATTTACGGAACTCGAGAAAACCGGCGATACATGAAAGACAGAGGTATCCGGTTTGGCGGTAAACCTCCGGGGCGTCCAGTCAAAGAGACCGAAGAAAACCAGGAACAGCTGAGACAGCAGCGTCGACAGCGCAAGCTCGATGCCTTGGAGCGCATTCCCATCGAGGGTAAATTCGGCCAGGGCAAGAACGGATACCGTCTCAATTATATCAGGGCCAGGCTAAGGGATACCTCAGAGGCCTGGATCAACAGTATCTTCCTGGTGATGAACTTGCTGGTGCTGGTGCGGGAGTTGTACGAAGATCTTTTCAATTTTACCAAAAACAGCAGTTATTTGCTTTTTCAAGACTTTCTGGATCGAATCTGCCGAGTACTTGGAAACATTCTCAACGTTGCCAAGGAAGACCTGGTATCGAATTAGAAATTATTTGAGGAGGCCTTATTTAAAGAATTTGATGTTACGCTGTCTGTTTCTTGCGGCACAAAGGGCGCGGATTCTAGTGGTGAGAGGTATGTTCACTCACCATGACATCGTAAACATCAGGGTAAGGGGCGATTCAATTTCCCTTCCCGTACAAACTCACAAACCGGAACTTCCCACGCCTCGCATTTGCATCTGTCTGCGTATACTTCTGCAGAAATATCTTCCTTGCCCCAGCGTACCATTGCCAGTACGTTTATTTCTCGGATCGTGTCAACCTTCGGAAGCCAGATCTCCCGTGCTGCCTTTGATAGTCGGGCAATTATTGTATCGGTTTCATCGGCCAGGTAAATGTGCTCTTCACGAATCACGGTCTTGAGTTTGTCACCTGTTCTGCAACGCCTTATCGCTTCATGTACTTCCCGCCCTTGCGGGAAGTACCCCGCATAATCAAGATACAGATCCTTCATCCCAATAATATGATATTCCTTAGAGGGCAGGCGCATATCTACGGAGACATCGACCCGGCGTCTCAATACCTGACCACCTTTGATATCTGGGGTATACGGGTTATCAGCCTGACCCAGCTCAACTAGCTGCAGAGTTTCACGCGCCCTGGTCATTGCCACATAAAAAAGCCGACGCTCTTCCTCCATCTCAGCATCATTCTGTCTATACCAGCTGCCACCGAGCACAAAAACGTGGTCGAACTCTAGGCCTTTGACCGAATGAACAGTAGAGAGAAATATCCCGTTTTTCATGTATCTTGAGCGATGTTGATCGGCCAGTGATTCATACAGATATGCTTCGATCTTCTGAACCGGTTGGGCCTTGTCGTTGGTTTCTCTGCGCCATTCTTCGATGAGGCTGCGCAGATGTGCCTGCCAGATAGTATCGCTGTTTTCCGATTCAGGGAGAAATTGCAGTATTGCACTTACGGACATGTGCTTTTCACGGTTCTCTTTTAGGTGCTGCAGCAAAATCGAATATTCCCTGATACGCGATAAAACTGGAAAAGAGCTTTTCCCCCAATTCAAATTTACTGGGATGTCATGGTATTCGAAGCAACTTCTAATTGCGTCAAGCTCCTTCCATTCGCGTGCAAGAATTGCGGTATCTGCCAATGAGAACTGATCACTGAGCCCCTTAAGGCGGGTGATTTCATGCAGGATTGCACCTGCCTGATCTTCTATCCTCTTTACCTGCAGAATCTGCACTTTTCCGTGAGCCAGGTGATCAATATGCTGCCAATTGCCACCCTCGGGCAGCTTGTTTCTGTCCTTATTGACGACAATCGGATGCTCAGTTTTCATCCGGTCACTGTTCCGTGCAATAATCTGGTTAGAAGCGGCGATAATATTTGCAGTTGATCGGTAGTTTTCCACCAGGCAGTGCTCAGTTGCCTGGTAATCATCCCGGAATTTTCTGATAAAATCGACATTTGCACACCTGAACCGGTAGATGTTTTGATCGTCATCTCCAACTGCCAGAATCGAAAGCTTTAAATCACTTTCTTCAAGGGTGCGGCCGGCGAGAAGCGACACCAGTTCATACTGGTCATTATCGATGTCCTGATACTCATCAACGAGGATATGACTGAATCTGCCCACTAGAATATCACGTGAAGTATCTTTGTCGAAACCGAGTGTGTCGGTCTCTCCTCTCAGCAAGGCATTGGCATCATTAATTATTTGATCGTAATCGATTGCCCCGTCTCGCTTCGCGGAACTATCTGGAATCAAAGATTGACCAGTGAGTCTTAAAGCTAGTCCGTGAAACGTCAGCGTCGTCACCCCTTGCATGTCGGTTCCGACCAGGTCTCGTATACGGACCCGAAGACTATGCACTGCGCCCCTGTTGAAACAAAGCACGAGGATTGAACGAGCAGGTACGCGTTCGACCCGCAGCAGGTAAGCAACCCGATGGGCAACGACTCGGGTTTTACCGGCACCGGGCCCGGCAAGGATTAAAATGTTGCTGTCCGGACTTGCTTTAACAATCTTTTCCTGGGGACGATTTTTAAGATCGTCGACGATTCTTTGGTAAGATATTTCGGTTGTTGCTAGATCAAGGTATTTCTCTCTTCCCGAAAAATAGCGTTTGATGAATTCGTCTTTATCATCCGTAAAATATGACGTAATTAGGCTTTTGGCCGCTGCCAGTTTATCAAGTGCCCTTTGTGCATATTCGTTCATTACGTGGATTTGGAAATTTCGCTCCTTGTAATGCGTCTGCAATGGATCAAAATCGGCATTTGTGTATGAACGACGACGGTTTTCCTCGTTTATCATCAGGGTCATACCCTGACGAAAGACAGCAAGGCCGTGTTGAAGGTCGATTACTGACTGCTCATGCATAAACGTCAAGGCTCGCTCAGCTACGGCCAGTGGATCATTTAATATCGGTCGAAGAGTCAAGTCCCGGTGCAGCCCGGCTATGATGTCCTCAAGGGTAAACTCAATAAGCAGGTTCGCATTTGGCTTGGTCTCTGTTGATACCGCACGACGAATCACTCCAAGGGCAACTACTGATGCCTGTTGACGAACCGTGACGGTTTTTTCCAAGGAATTCCAATCGCGATGTAATTGCACCGAGTAGATGTCTCGACCCGCAGCTGCGACGGTTAAACTTCCTTTCTTTCCTGCGATGCCCTTACCGTCCCTGCTCAAACCGTATAAGAAGATTCGCAGGCCTTGAGGCGTGCAGTCATTGTAGCCTGCATTTAACAATTGCTGGTTTATCTGGCGCAGGTCGAGAGAAAGAGGAGTTTGTGTGTCAGCCTCCGGAGCGTTTTCTCTTAATATTCTCAAAAACTCTTTTTCTACAGAGCATAATCGAGAAAGCTTCACCTCCGAATTGTCTTTCGTCTTATAGCGGATAAATGCCGAGAGCGTAGTCTCTTTGGCAAGTAACCCCTGCTGCGCCATATCATCGAGTGTCCGGATAACCCGCTGGGCCTCAGTCTCTGTTTCCGGGTCGTCTTTTTGTTTTCCAAAAGAAGTAAGACAGGCTATTTCATCGGCACTGAACCCCTTTACGGTATTTTGTTCCATCAACAGTTGCATGATGGCTATCCATCGCTCCTGTTGACGTTTTGGGAGATTGAGATCATTAATACGCTTCCTCGCTTCATCAAGATTAAGAACGAGCGGTTTCCCCTGAAAAACGCGAGTGTCATTTTCTTTCCGCTCTATAAAACCTGCCCGCTCAAGCCACGCGACAGCGGTCTTTATCTTTGTATCTGGGTCACCAAAAGTTTCAGGATCGATATCAACAGACTCAAGGCGAAGTATTTCGCCGGAGGTCAAGACGATGTCTTCACGCCCTTTAGCGGCGTTTCTGATCCCTTTGAGAAGTTGCGCTATTTCTTTCTTCGTCAGACGAGCACGTGCGCTCAGGCTGAATTGTCCCTCGATATCCTGGTCGGTAAAAATTAGAATACATTCTGCATGCTTTCGATCCCGCCCGGCACGACCGGCTTCCTGGAGATAGTTTTCCAGTGAACCGGGAATATCTGCGTGAATGACCAGCCTTACATCATCCTTATCAATTCCCATGCCGAATGCATTGGTCGCGCAGATAATCGGTGTCGATCCTTGTACAAAACTATCCTGTATGCGGCGCTTCAAAGTTGGATCAAGCCCCGCGTGAAATGCCTCAGCTTCAAAATCGGATTGTTGGAGAGCTTCAGCAAGTCGCTCTGTTTTTTTCCTGCTCGCGCAATAAATAACGACACTGCCTTTACCGTTATATCGAGCTTTTAATAACTCTATAATTATTTCAGTTTTTTCATGAGGGTTGACCGACCATACTTCATAGCGCAGATTGGCTCGTTCATGACCACCTTCATACTCCAGGACGCGCAGGCCAAGCTGACTTTGCACGAGGTCTATAATTTCCGATCGCACATCATTTTTAGCTGTTGCAGTAAAACATTGGACTGGCGGTATTTTTGCTTCCGCCCGCAAAGCAAATTCACGGATAAATTTTATCGCAAAGAGATAATCCGGTCTGAAATCGTGTCCCCACTTTGAAAGGCAATGAGCTTCATCAAATATCCAGGCTCCGACTTCCCGCTGACCTATTGTGTTTACAAAAGACTTATTTCGCAATTGCTCGGGAGAAACATATAAGATACCGATATCGCCTAAACGTACCCCTTCCTGCACTATTCCCCGCTCAGGCATTGTCTGGAGGCCGTATATCGTCGCAGCGATCCTCGTGCCGGTATTGTCCGAGAAATTATCAACCTGATCCTTCATCAATGCCTGCAGCGGAGATATCACGATAGTGAGCATATTTCTTCGCTGGTAACGCATCAGGGCAGGCAGCAGATAGCATAAGGACTTGCCGCCACCAGTGGGCAGCGTAGCGAAAAGCGTTGCATTGGCGGCTGCGGATTTGACGATCTCTTCCTGAAGACTTTTGCCGTCCTGAGTTGCTGGTGTCTCTCTAAATGTATCAAACCCGTAATATCGTTTGAGGTAGTAGTGTGGATCATGATGTTTTTTACAATACACGCAAGAAGGGTTAGAGCAGCCCACTTCACGCAACTGGTGGAGCAACGCCGGAATTTTTGGGAACCGGTGTCTCACCCAAGGTGGTAGAACCGAATTTCCTCCGGCAACACTCAGCCATGCACAGATATAGGCAAACTGCGGATGTTCAAGTTCACCGCGTAGGAGTTGATCCACAAGGTTTTGAACCGCTGAGACACATGCATGTTTTGACGCATGCCGGGCAAAGACGTCGTAAAGATTATCACCCCATAATACCGGAACCCCAATGGCTTCGAGCGCCTGTGCTGTCCCGGTAAGCGTTTTATCGGCATCTAGAAAACTTCTGTAAAGGAGCAGTACATCCGACTCCTGCTCAAGCTGACCGGCAAACGCATCCCATTGCTCGGCAAAAATCCGACCGGCCAAAGCGGCATCTTCAACTGGGTTGTTAACGCTGTCCCTGACGATCTTGTAATCTTTTACAAGCCGATGATACGGATTTTCCGGAAAGGCTAGCGGTGATAGATAAAGGGTGTCTACCGCAGGCTTTTTTACAAAACTAAGGCAAGCATGAGCCTCTTTTAGGCGAGGGATATCATGGGCGATTATATTGTGACCCATGATAAATCGTGCATCTCGGGCAAGCTTATCAACTTCAACTAAATGCTCCCTGGTAACAGGTTTACCCGGACCATAATGGAGACGATGGTCATTATAAAGAGCACCTACTGCATAAATTTGATTGTTCTCATTGGTTTCAATGTCCAGGAGCAGGCATTGATTGAGAAATGTCTCCGCGGGCGAAACCTCCACGATTATCCCTATTCTGAGAACCGGCTTGGCAGACTTATCTACTCTATATGATTATTGAATTTAGAGAATTAATTCCAGTTTAAGCATTTACCGGAATTACATTAACAACAGGTTTAAATATATTCAACTATATAGAATTATTTAAGATAAAATAATCCTGTATAGTTAAGGAGGTAACTCATAAATGATCATACTTAATGGTCACAAAGCAAATTACATCTCATACCCTGAAACGACGTTTCGCCCGAATTTTTCGATGATATTCTTTAGGCCATTCTCGACTTGAAGACCAATAGGGGTTCCAATCTTGTTACTCCTTGAAAAGGTGAGACTTTCTTGTTACTGCAGTTGAATATGCAAGATGAACGTGGCGAAATAGTTATTTATCAGGCCGACGATGGATCCAGCTCTTTAGAGGTTCGGCTGTATGACGATTCTATCTGGATGTCATTGAACCAGATTGCAGCGCTTTTCGACCGTAACAAATCCGTTATTTCAAGACACTTAAATAACATATTTAAATCCGGCGAGTTGCAGCGTGACGCAGTTGTTGCAAAAAAGCAACAACTGCTGCCGACGGCAAAACATATCAAGTCGAGTACTT
>JARRLH010000130.1:0-7959 GCA_037387205.1 Desulfofustis sp. | reverse complement strand
ACGTCTCTTAAAAACCTTGTAGGTAAATCGTTGATACGCACATCTATCGCCTTTCCAGACATATGGAGGCTCTTTTTGGCTACTCCGACACTGCTCATTCTCAATTTTTTGTTTGTTGTGGGGGAACGATAGCCGGAAATGACTTCAAAAACTCCCTCGCTTCCACTGACATGCTTAATCTGGCAAAGCAGGTCTAAGAGTCGCAAATCAATCGGATAGACTTCCTGTGTCCTGAAATCACGCAGGAAATAATTTATTTTCCTGATTACAGGATCTTTGTAGATACCTTTTTTGAGATGAATCGTTAAAGAGTCGTGCGTATGGGTGTGGTAAAAATTTAGAGATGCGGGCTGCCTAAACTGGGATGCGTGTCCTTTGAACGGATTACAGACACACAATCCCATAACCACCTGAAACGAACGGCAGAGGAAGCTGCGCCGTGAGCATTGGTAATTTCTTACTTTTTTGTGATTAAACATGATTGCCCTAACATGTGATCAGTTAAACCCCACTTTTGCTTCAAAGTGCTGGAGTTGGACCAAATACTCTTCGGCTCGGGCAAGATAGAAAGATAGTGCCCGGGAAAAATCTTTGCCAACCAGGCCGTCTACGAACACCTGGCTTATCTCTTTGTGCCGCTTGAGCACGAGTTGGGATCTGTAGAAGATAAGCCATTGCTCCCGGTCCATCCCCTCGACAATACGCTGCAGGGCTTTCCGCGCCCGGGGCTGATACATCCAGAAATACATCAGATCCAGAGCATTGACGATAAGAAGAGTCTGCTGTTCGGCTGCTTCGCTGTCAAGCGTTTCAAGCACCATTCCCGGAGACTGAAGAATATCAAGCACATCGTCTTCAGGGAAAAGCAGATCAAGCCGGGAAAACACCGCAAATATCTGGGCGATCTTTGAACGATATGCTCCAAGACGGGCCTTGATGTTGGCCTGTCTGTCGGCAAGGCCCTCGATCACTGCTGCCACGCAGTCAGAAGATAATTTGGAAATGATTGCCGCCCATTTCTGAAGCTCTCCGCTGACATCCGGTATGTCGGTTGCATGAAGTAATATACCACCAACAATGCCATTGAGAAAGATCGCCAGGGGAATAGCCAAAATAGAGCGGAAAAGATTGCCGACCGCTGCACTGCGCGGCAGGCCGCGAAACAGGTTATGGCCGCAAATGTATAGTCCATTGGCAACCCCCATAACGGCGTAAAGGGTAACCGGGTCGGTTGCAGTGGTGATGCCGAGGCCGCGGTCGAGCACCACGGTTTTGACCAGGTAATCAAGCAGCGGCACAGAAAACCCGGTATAGAGCAGAGAATCCGCAATCCGGCTCCAGCTCACCAGTGAATTCCAGGGCAGTAACGGCGATCGTCTCAGTCCGCCTCCGCCCAGCACTGATTGAATAATATTGCGGGAAGCGGTGATGCCAAACCAGATAACAGCTCCGAAATAAGCCAGCAGCCACCAATCTTTGGTAAGAAAAAAGGTCAAAAAAGCAGGGATGAAGCCGATTACTACCTTCAGGGTGTTTTTCAGATTGGTGTTAAGATACGTCCAGGTGTGCTTTATTTTGTTTACGGAATGATGAGAATAGGATTCTGCGCTGTCACCATTGCCGGCTCCGAGCCCACCCAGCGTGACGACATTGCCGGGACGTCCTGGGTGAAAGACGAACCGGTCAAGGCTCCAGTCTTTCCAGGCTTGTCCTCTGCGCGCAGTTCTGGGAAAGATCTGCGAAAACCACCCTCCGGCATGCGGTTCGTTGTTTTGCCCCAAACGACAATGCACGTTTTTGGTAAGAAGCCCACTCACCGGTATTTGCCAACGTTTATTCCTGTCGGCTTCCTGGCGGACGACCCGCCGCGCCCGGGCCGGCAGGGTATCCATTACCACCAGCCCCATACCATGCTGGAGTTCCGCCCGCCCGGCAGAACTCGTACCTATCCGGGAGCCGAGGGTCCGTTTTTTATAGAAATTATGAAAATTTTCCAGATTGAACAGAATTCCCAGCAGATTATTTTTTCGACTCAGCAGCCCCTGATGCTCACTATCGAGGATGTTTCGATACGCTTGCTCCGCTGCCGCCGCATCGAGCTTGCTTTTCAGTTGCAGCCTGTCCTCTTCCAGGTCCCAGATGATGGCCCTTATCACACGCTTGAGGGTGATGACATTGTCATCATTGAGTGCCTCCTGGAGTTCACCGATCAAGGAGTAAAAATGGGCTGGGCTCTTGAGAGCGACCGCTTCCCCAGCAATGGGGCCGACTGCAGAAAGGCCGTGGGTCATCCCGTGGCTGGCGTCTTTGAGATTATATGCTTCGAGGTGATTGATCATGCCCTCGCAGTCAAAAAGCAGTTCCAGTGTATCTTGAATCGAAAGATTGCTCAGGTTAAGGGTGAATTCCGAACTGGAATGAAGGGTGAGCAGTTTTCGCATCAACTCTTTTGGGCTGAAGCGCAATAACTCCGGAATATTATCTGATTGCTGGGGACGCGAGGGGTCGTGAATGTCAGGATTGTTTGAAGGCATGAGAAAACGGGTAATAATCGTCTCGATATCGTAACTCCTGACCCTCCTATGAGCTTGCTGAAAGTCTTTCTTTGCTTCATCTGAAAACGTTTTCTCACCCTGGGTACCGCCGGGAATCTCCGGGCTGGCCTGCTCCATGATGGCCCGGTGGATGAACCGGCCCAGGTGCAGCAGCGACGGCTGCCCGCCCCCGACGAAAGCAAGAAAATCCTGCTTATTCAAGGGCTCAATCCTCAGGCCCAGATCCTGGTTGACTATATGCCGATGGTTGGAATTAAAAGCCTTGAGCACTTCAAGCACATATTTCTGCTGATAAAGCGAGACAGCTCTCCCGAGGTTCATCTGGTTAACGACTTGTTCTTCGCCCAGAAATTTCAAATGCGAGCTGGTGTCTCTCAAACCGTGTAATTCCCAGATGAAACGAACATATTTGTCCCGAAAAGGCGCCGACATCTCGATGCCGACCCGAACCTGAATATCGAGTATCGACCCTGCTTCGATCAATTCCTCTATTATTTCGGGATCGACGAAATTATAATAAACCACTGTCAAGTGGCGGATGCCCTTGATCCAGGCATCCATGATCAGATGGGTCGGTGATTTTCTCCCCTTGGTGCTGGCATCGTGGACATGGTTGTCAAAGGCGAACTGGCTCCAATCCTCAGGCATTTCCAATAAATGATATTTGAGCAGCTGTTTTCTTACCAGGCGAGGGGTTCCGGTGGAAACCAGTCTGAAATCATGGGCCAGTTCAAGCTGCTGCATGGTATCGCCGTGGCTGCGCAGTAGCTCCTTCATGATCTGAGTCAACACCCGTGCGGTATTCCTCTGATAAAAGATACGGTCTGCAAGAAGTACCTCGTCGCGCAGGGAGCGCAGTGCCTTGAGGCGATCACTGCTGGGCCCGCTGACGTAGGTGTCGAGGAAACCGGCGATCGCATAGGCAATCCGCAGGGCACGGGAAGCCGCCATTTCCTTAATGCCCTGAGGGTGCATATGTTCGACCAGCAGGGAACGCAGCGTATGAACGCCACTGCCGCGCTCCATGATATCATTTACGATATCCAACAGCCGGTAGTCTTTTTTATCGAAATAAATGCTCGAAGGTGGCCGCATAACCCATCCGAGATGAATGTTTTAGCACAGACAACTCCCTAGAGGAGCGAAGACATTAAATATATATAAAGAACCTATGAGCTTATTATATCAGGAAACGCTGAAAAATTACCGCCAGCCCGAGAAACGCCAGAAAGCCCATCACATCCGTTACCGTCGTTAGAATAATGCTGGAGCTCTGAGCCGGATCTATTCCCCACCGCTTCATTATGATTGGAATTGAACTGCCCGCCAGACCAGCGATGATGAGGTTAATCACCATTCCGAGTCCAATAACCAGGCCCAACCAGGGATTTCCGTACCAGCCCCAGGCAATTGCCGCGGTTATAAAACCGATGAGTATACCATTCAGGGCTCCAAGTTTTGTTTCCTTGAGAATCAGTTCAGGGATTCTCTTGGGGGGGATTTCGCGCATGACCAGGCCGCGCATGACCACTGCCAGCGACTGAGCACCAGCATTGCCGCCCTGGCCTGCAATAACCGGGAGAAAAACAGCCAGGATAGTCAGTTTGGCGATAATCCCCTCGAACATGGCGACCACTGATGCGGCCAGAAAGGCCGTTCCCAGGTTAATGGTCAGCCACAGGAGTCTCTTTTTCAACGCAAAAAAGACGGGAGAAAAGGTCTTCTCGTCCCTGCCGACGCCAACCATAGTTTGTATATCCCTGGTAAGGTCATCCTTCAACCCATGGAGAAGATTTTCTCCTTTTATAATGCCGAGCAGTCTGTTTTCACTATCTACGACGGGGGCAGCAAAATATTTACGTTTACTCATTTCCCTGGCGGCTTCTCCCCTTTCGGTGAAGCAGTGCAGGGAAAACACGCTGGTAATCATAATTGATTCGAGTTTGCCATCGGCTGGGGCCAGCATTAGGTCACGGGTATTGATTACCCCAAGCAGAATATTGTCGTCATCAACAACGTAGGTGTACGAGGCCGGGAAACTTTTTTCCGCAGCCAGCTTTTTCATCTTATCAATCACCTTCCCTGCCGATTCCTCTTTCTGAAAGGTAAGAAAATCAGAAGACATATAGCGTCCCACGCTGTTTTCCGGATAGGTAAGCATCTCCCTTATTTCCTCGGCCAGCGCACCAGTGACGTTGGGCATCAAGCGGGCGCGGGAAGCCTGAGAAAGATGCATGACAACCGAGGCCGCTTTGCGCGGGGACAGTCTCTGAATAATTTTTTTAACCAGAACAGGATCGCCCTGATCCAGCAATGAGGCGGTATAACTAACCTGAAGCCGCTGCAAAACCCGGGTCGTCAGTTCCACGGGAAGCATCATAAGTATCTCAGCAGCGCTGCTTCTGGACAGGCCTTCAAAAATTTTCGTCGCCTCTGCTATATCACGCTCGATCAGTTGCACGGTGAACGGAATCAACAGCTCAGCATCATTCATGGTTCACTCCTGTTGCTTGTGTAGCACTGTTTCCACCTCCAGTATCACCTCCACATCCTGCCAGGGTTTCTTGGCCGGTTGAATTTCAGGCGGGGCGATGATTTTGCAGAAGATACGGCTGCTGGATTGAATCGAATTGAGATACACCGGCGTGGTAATAATCGACAGTTGTTTTCCGTTCTCAGTGTAGTGCGGAGCCAAGACCTTGATTTGAGCAGGCACCACTGAGACCTTCACGAGTTTCTTGTTGGCAGGGAGACTACCCACAAGTTGCGGGCTTACAGGCAGTGTGGTGGTCACATATTTGGCCAGCGTCACTTCAACCTGGGCGGGCGTGCTCCCGAGTATGGAAACCCTGTCGGAATTGATATGGTCCGTGCCGATAAGTGCGGTCTGCGTGCCCTCGGACATGGTCGATAAATCGACTTTAAGCGACGGCCCTGTCAGAATGAAATCATTTACGGCGGAACGGGGTCCCGTCACCCTCAGCCGTGCCTCTTCAACCCTCTCTCCGACGAGCACCAAATCATTTGTCGGCGCACTGTAGTCGATGGGCAGGGTGAAAGACCTTTCAATAACCTCTTTATTTGAGCTTGCAAGGACGATCCAGAAAACTGTTGCCGCAAGCAGGCTGCCTGCTGCCTGAAGCGAGGTTCGCTGATCCATCCGGGTAAGCTGTTTAATGCTCAGGATATCGTGTCCCGTCTGATGCCTGATGATCTCATCCTCAATACTCTGAGCTGAATCCAGCCTGGTCATAGTGCCGTTGAGAAACGCCGATACTGACCCGCGTTCTTCAGAGACAAGCAATACAAGGGCATCCGTGGCTTCTGCTAATCCCATCGCCGCGTGATGTCTCGTACCATACTGTTCATCAAGCCTCTGGGACTGAGAGATGGGCAGCCGAACACCGAATTTACATAACTTGTTGCTTTCGATTATCATAGCACCGTCATGGCCGGGAGAATTGGGATCAAAAATACTCATGACCAGCGGAACACTGGCTTCCGCAGCCAGGAGATACCCGCCTGACAGTTTATCAGCTATTGGTTCCCGTCCGGGATAGACAACCAGCGCCCCCTGTTGTTTTTGCCCCAGCAGCCAAAGGCTCTCAGCGATAATCCCCGTAAGATTTTGGTCGGAAGAGGGTTTGTTGCGCGCGTACAGAGAGACTATTTTCTCGAGTATTTTCCTGAGCTCTGGCTGAAAAACGACAATCAGGGCCAGTACCGCCACCTGGCTCACATTCTGAAAAATCCATTCGACACCCTCGAGCCTGAGCATACTTGCCAAACCAAAGAAGAGAAAAGCGGCCGCGATTCCTATCAGCAGCTTCCAGGTCCCCAGCCGCACGAGTGTGCGATGAAGAAAGAACAGGCCTGCACCGATAACAACAATATCGAGAGCGGCTCTCCAGCTTAAAAGCTCACTTAGGACAAACTGAATTTGGTTCATGATGTGCTGTCGTTACACTTACAATTCGGGCAATCGAATGTTGAGATAAATGAACTATCTGCCTCGTGATGGTCTCGAAGGGTGCTGGTCGACCAGCATAACGTGGCCCATTACGTTCTTGACTCGGATGCATTTTTACGCGCAGTATTTTTCAGCAGTAAACTGCCGAACCCGATGCATTACTGTCATCGCCCGATTATCGTGGCCGATTCGTCGACCTCCCTGGAAGAGGTAATATGCCAACTCGAAACGCATACGCACAGAACTGAGCAAGATGTCATTGATCATGACATAATCCTGCTCTGGGGAAACGTTAAAAAAGTGATCACCGGTGCAGACATTCTTGGCCGATTACTGCAGGGGATTATCGGCAGGAGGAGTGGCGCTTAGCCACGCCTCTTTTAAGAGTAGATCACGACCATAAATATCAGGTCGAAATTGGATGCTGCCTGAGTCATCAGGGAACGCTGTCCAATAGAGCAAATGAACGGGAACAGGCTGACCAAGTTTAATCGTCTGCTCTGTTCCCTTGTCAATAGCTCCCTGAATAGCTTCATAGCTCCATTGAGTGTTGCGGAGAAGAAAATAAGCAGCGAGTTCAACAGGCTTTTCTATTCGGACGCAGCCGGAACTGAAGGAGCGGGACGATTTGCCAAACAATTCTCTCGATGGCGTGTCATGGAGATATACGTTGTATTTATTGGGAAACATAAACTTGATGCGGCCCAGCGCATTGTGCGGACCGGGGTCCTGGCGCAGCGAGTAGGGAAACCCCCTGGCCTTCACCGTTGACCAGTCAATGGAGTCTCCTTCGATCTCCTGCATGTCCGCCCCCAATCCTTTAAAAACCCTGATTTTCTGTACTTTCAAGTAGGAGGGATCTTCTTTAATTAGAGGCAGCTTGTCCTTCACTGCAATTGAAGGTGGAATATTCCAGGTCGGATTGAGTACAAGATAACGAATCTGGTCACTGAAAACCGGCGTTCTCCGGTATCCTTTTCCGACGATCGCCTTCATTTCCAGTACCCGGGTACCGTCATCCACCGCCTCCAGCCTGAAATCCGCTATATTTACCATCACATGCCGCTTTCCCAGAGTTTGTGGAAGCCAGCGCCACCGTTCCATATTCATAACAATTTGCAGCGTCCTTTCTTCTATTGAAACGGCAAGGCTCGAGAGTGTCCGGGGCCCAACCACACCGTCCGCATCGAGCCCGTATCGCAGCTGGTAGCGGCGCACAGCCTGCTCGAGCTCATCGTCAAACATGCCATTTTCGTTTTCTATTCTTTCAGGAAGAAACCCTTCCGCCGCCAGTCTTTTACGCAACTCAGTATTTTCTGTCCCGACAAACCCTTTCTTCAAAACTCGTCTCCCAGAAAAACCTGAAAAATCCCAGGTTGTTTCAAGGTTCCGGTAAAATTCAAGAGCATTTCGTAAATGTTTGTATCCTTCCTG
>JARRLH010000129.1:0-15200 GCA_037387205.1 Desulfofustis sp. | reverse complement strand
GTGCCTCGGTGATGTCTCGCACGGCTCTTTATAAAGGAGATTACGATCTGGCACAGGAACAGCACCCCCAACTGATCTGCTTAAGCGTGTCTAGAGACACTATCTTTCACCGGGTACCCGGCAGGCATATAAGGATATGGAATATATCGATTACTACAAAATTCTCGGAGTTCCCAGAAAGGCGACGCAGGACGAGATCCAGCGGGCTTACCGCAGGCGTGCGCGCAAATATCACCCCGATGTCAACAAAGACAAGAACGCCGAAGCGGAATTTAAAAAAATCAACGAGGCCAACGAAGTCCTAAAGGATCCTGAGAAGCGAAAGCTCTACGACACTTATGGACAGGACTGGCAAAACGGCGCCCACAATCAAACTGCTTCGCACTGGGAGCAGATGTTCAGGCAGGACAACCGTCAGTCGGGAGGCACCAGGACGTTCAGGTTCAGCAGAAACGGTTCCTTCGGCGAGACAAGTGGATTCAGTGATTTCTTTCACAGCCTGTTCGGCCATGATTTTGCTCACCGGCAGACGCCCTGGGATGATTTCGACCACTCCGGACGGTCGCATGAAGCTGATATAACGGTTACTCTCCGGGAGATAATTACCGGCGCCAGCAAATCGATTTCCTTGCAGTCCTACGAATTGGATGCAGCGGGTCACGCCCGTCCAACCACGAGGACATTTCAAGTTAAAATACCCGAGGGGGTAACCGAAGGTTCAGTTATACGACTCCCCGGTCAGGGAGAAAAAGGCTCGGGCAGAGGGAAGTCCGGAGATCTGCTGCTGCGCATCCATATCGCCCCCGATTCACGTTTCAGAGTAAACGGCCATGACCTGCATACCAGTGTGGCGATCGCTCCCTGGGAGGCGGCACTGGGTGCCAAGGTTGAGGTTCAGACCGTAGTGGGATCAGTGTCGCTCACCATCCCCAAAGGATCGCAGAACGGCAGGAAATTGCGCATCCGGGGTAAAGGCTTGCAGAAAAAAGGCGGGCAGACAGGAGACCTCATTGTCGAACTGCAGATCCAGGTACCCGCCAGCTTGAGCAAGGAGGAAGAGCGGTTATTCAGGGAATTAGCAGTTAAATCCCGGTTCAATCCTCGCCAGAACACGCGTCAGAGAGCGAGTCACACCGGTTAAAGACAGACCATGAAAGAACTGGAGATTGAGCAAACAACAGCAGAACTTAGAGGAAAGGACAACGGATCATTTTTGATGCTTGGATAGGTGAAGGAGGATCTGTCATGCCGAAAAATTACTACATCGTCCTGGGTATCCCTGCGACCTCAGACCAAGAGGAAATAAAAGCAGCCTATCGGAGGCTGGCAAAAGAGTTTCATCCCGACCGCTACGGCGAAGGGCATTCGCCATTCCAGAACATTCAGGAGGCGTACTCGGTACTCGGCGATCCCGTGCGTCGCCAGGCTTATGATCAAAGAAGAGAACAGCAACGATTGACGGGCCCGCAGGGGGTGAGGGTTGAACCGATGACGAGCCGGTTCGAACCGGAGCCCTTGATTCCGGAGAATGGTCCGGTGGATCTGGGTGAGGCCTCGCTGACCCGATCGTTTCAGAGCTATCGGCCGTCCTTTGATGCGCTTGTTGACCGCCTGTTGAGCAATTTTGCCGAAAGTGGGCAGGCCAAGGGAGAGCGGCCTGAAGCCCTTCACGTGGTGGTAACCCTTACGCCTGACCAGGCCTTTTGTGGAGGCCATGTTCGAATCAGTGTGCCGGTCCGGCTCCGCTGCCCCAACTGCAGAGGATCAGGCGTAGTTGGCTGCTATGAGTGCTGGCGCTGCGGCGGAGCCGGCGTTATGAGAGGAGAATATCCGGTCATGGTCAGCTATCCCCCCGGCATTCCAGACAGCCATATCGTGCAGCTTTCTCTGGAAGGTTTCGGCATAAGAAATATTTATCTCAATGTAAGATTCAGGATAAGTGATTTGCTCTAGGCGGCGTTGCTGCCTGTTCATGGAGCTGAAACGATTTGCGAGCATGTCCCCGCCTAAGTGCGGCTGCATGAAATGCATCGAGTAAAGAGGTGATTGCTGATTGCTATGGATCGGAGCCATATATCAAAGCGCTATTTGACCGTGCTCTGTGCACTGCTGTGTTGTTCTTTGTTTCATCTCCTCAATCTGACCGCAAGCCATCAGGAGCACCCCTGACCTTCCTCTATCTTGTTGTATTTAAGTATAAAAAGATTATTGTTTAAGTAGATCCTGAGGCGCAATGGCAACGCATCAATCAACTTTTCCAGAACAGTTGGGAGGGCATGGTGGGTGGCCGGGATTTCATAGATAAGTTGAACACAATCACCCAGTGGGCTTTGTGGATTCTCTTCATAGTCGGAGGGGGCGGTATCGTATTTATTCTCGGCCTTGTATTGGCCTATATGATCGCCCTAAGAGTGAGTTGACACTGCACCTTTCTATGACGCTGATCCGCTTTTTAGGGAATCAGCATTGACGAGTGAAAAAATCCCTCCCCGGCCAAGCTGCCGCTGCCCCCTCCTCTCCTGAACAATAGATAGCGACATCAATTTCTGAGTTTCTCATCTAAAATCAGTAGGTGGTTTCGGGCGGCAATGATGAGAGGCTTCCACCCTGAGCCGGGGGCGGTGATCAGTGGTCCGCTTTTCCTGTTTTTGGGCGGCCTGTACCTGTTTTCCGTCTGCCGCCTGAGCTGCAAATGATCCCTCGGCGATTTTTTCTGCATCATTCCATTCACCCTGTTCGGCAAAGGCGACGGCAGTGAATGTATTTGCTAATTTCTGGCTAAGCTTTGTCATGATAATCCTCCTTGAAAGTGGATCAGTTTAAGATGGGTCGCCTAAAGACTTGAGCAGTTCAGATCCACAACGGGGACCCGGGCCTGCCTTCTGTCAGCGGTTACGTATTCCTGAGCGGGTTTGAGCAGTACATAGCGAATACCCGCATCTTCCTTGCTCAAAGCCTTGATAATTTGTTCCTGGTTGCCAATTTCCACCAGGTGTGTACACTTAACCCCTATGGCTTCGGCTTTGAGGTGCAGTGTTTCCGAGTTTCGCCTGGCCCGCTGCCGAAAACGGTTGATCTCTCTGGCCCGGCGCTCGCCGGTGTAATTCAGCGGCTCGTCGGTCACATCAAGGGCAATGATCTCACAGTCGAGCTTCTGTGCCATTTTCACTGCATAATCAACCAGTACCGTTGAATGGTCTCCATCCTGAACGGTCAGAATCTTGGTCGCCGTACTCTGCTGGGCAGACATCTGAGTCATGCTCTGCGGATTATCAGTAAGGTTTTTCGTTGCCATGTCCTCAACCTCCTGGGAAGTCATTGGGGCCTCTTTCCCAATTTCAATGGCGTCTAAGGCCTTTCTTCTGCCGAGATTCAAAAGCTTTGTAAGATACATCCTTGTCTCCTTTTAAAATTAGCGCCTTCACCCCAGCTGATGCATAACCCGTACCACTTTATAATTTGCAATTATTACAATATCTTAATAGGTATAATTGCGGTAAATACAGGAGATTCGACATGATTAGGCTGTTTGAGGGACGGTTAGGGGGCGAGATAATTTCAGAATGCAACAAGGTACTCTCAGGACGATGGCAAAGGACTGTCCAGGATCGCTACCAATTCATAAAGTTACATTATTTCAAATAGCTATGAACAATTAAAAAATGCAACGGTCTGATACGCCTACCGTTGCATTGTGAAACCGGAATAGCGCCGATCCGGGGATTACCCGGCTGTCACGTGGTCACTGAAAGGGTGGAGGAGATGATCGATCGCTTCATCAAGCTGGGTGATGGGAATAATGGTGAACTGCTGTCTGGTATCTTCCGGCAGACACTCTACTTCTTCACTATTTTTCTCCGGAATAAGCAGTTTTGTCACCCCGGCCCTGGCGGCGGCGAGAAATTTCTCCCGAATTCCGCCTACGGGTAGAATCTGCCCGGTAAGTGAAAGCTCACCGGTTATTGCCACCGTTCTCCTCACCAGTCTGCCGGTTAGAAGTGAAATGAGGGCAAGGCAGATAGCTGCCCCTGCGGAAGGACCGTCTTTGGAAACGGCCCCGGCAGGAAGATGTATGTGCAGATCGAGACGCTCGAAGAAATCGCTTTCTATTTTAAGCCTGTCGGTATTGCTGCGAATATAACTCAATGCGGTCTGAGCAGATTCCTGCAGTATATCGCCCATCGACCCGGTAAGGATGAGCTGCGACTTACCGGGCATCATCCGGGTTTCAACAAACATGATTTCACCGCCATATTTGGTCCAGACCAAGGCGGTTACCACCCCTACCGTGTCTGCTCCTTCGGCCGCTTCTTTACGGTACCTGGGAGGCCCCAGAAAGGAGACGATATCCGATTCATCAACGGGCAGCTCCATGGCCCTATCCGAGCTGCGCTGCTGCAAGGCGATCCTGGCCAGTTTCCGGCAAATCTTGCCAATTTCCCTGTTAAGGCCGCGAATGCCTGCCTCCTGGGTGTAATTGTTGATGATTGCTTCCAGGACCTTGTCTGAAAATGTGGGGGTAGCTTCCAGCAATCCGTTATCGCTGAGTTGCTCAGGAATAAGATAATTCTGGGCGATAATCGTTTTCTCTTTTACAGAGTAGCCTGAAAACTCAAGTATCTCCATTCGGTCCAACAACGGCTGCGGAAGCTTTTCGGGTTCGTTGGCAGTAGTAATGAACATTACTTTGGAGAGATCAATCGGAACCTCCAGGTAATGGTCGATAAAGCTCGCATTCTGTTCCGGGTCCAATACTTCGAGCAGAACCGCAGCCGGGTCGCCCCTGAAATCCTGTCCTATTTTATCGATCTCGTCGAGCATGATGCACGGATTCATCACCCCACATCGCCTGATCTCGTTGACGATGCGGCCAGGCATTGCCCCCACGTAAGTTCTCCGGTGGCCCCTCAATTCAGCTTCATCCTTCAAGCCGCCCATGGAAATACGCACAAATTCACGGCCGATAGCCCGGGCCACGTTATGGCCTATAGATGTTTTGCCGGTGCCTGGTGGACCGGTGAAACAGAGTACCGGCCCCTTGGTCAGGTCAAGCCGCTTGTTATGCTGCAGAACCTCATTTACCGAGGCCCTAAGCTCATCCAGGTCGACAGGCTTGGCGAGGTAGTGGGTGGCGCCCCGATGCAGGGCGTCGACAGCGCTGGGAACGGTTGCATATCCGGTGATCATTATGACCCTGGTATCGGGGGAGATGGAACTGAGATGATCCAGAAGCTCAAGTCCATCCATCTGATCCATTTTCAGGTCGGTTAAAATGATATCGAACGAGGCGTGATGGGCGATAATCTCCAAGGCGTCTTTTCCGTTGTCGGCAGTCATCACCTCCAGGCCCTGCTTGGTAAAATAATGGCGCAGATTCTCCTGGGCGATTGATTCGTCATCGACGATAAGCATGCGGGGCTTGGCGAAACTGCGTAAGGCCTTGGCCGCCAGGAAATCAAGAATACGGTCCTTGATTTCATCCAATCCGTAGTGATGCCGAGAAAACATCTTCTCCGCTCGTTCGATATCCAGATTATCAGTGGAAAGCGCAAACCAGGGAATCGAAATCAAGGTCTCTATGTAATTGATGCCAATGGTGTACTCGGCTGAAACACTGTCCGTTTTTTCGAGTTTTTTCAGTTCACTCTCGGCTTGCTCCGCTACTTCTTCGGGAAGATCAGTTTTCACGATTTTCTGATGAAGCAGGGCAAGCGGTCCTAAGTCCTCTGCAGCCGGCGGGACTAACGTCGTCGGTTCCTGGGGAGACTCCGGCTTGGCTGATCGCTTTTTGAAAAACATTGCGTATCTCTCTTCTCTGAGGTGATAGAGGCGAATCCTTTATCAGTTTCGCGTACTGTCATCATTTATTAATACTGCCGACCGCTATTCTCCTGCAGGAATCACCCCCTCTCATCAATCAGCTTGAAACACCGTAAAATAGATAAATCGAAGCCATCATGACAACCAGGTACAGGACAGTCATTCCCGATCCAGCCTTGAAGTAATCAATCGTGCGATAGCCTCCCGGCCGCATGACCAGGGCGTTAACCTGATGGGTTGGCAAGACAAAGGTGTTCGAGCAGGCAACGGCAACCACCAGGGCCGCCATCCTCGGGTCAGCACCGGCCGATCCGGCCATATTCATGGCCAGCGGTACCATCAAAACTGTAGCCCCAACATTTGAGACCACCAGGGTGAAAAAGGAGGTGAGCAGGCCGATCACCGTCAGCAGAATCAAGGGACTGACCGCCCCCATCATTGACATGATTGACTCGGCAATCAATTTGGCCGCCCCGGTTTTCTCAAAAGCAATGCCCAGTGGAATAAGACCACCGAGCAGAAATACCGTCATCCAGTCAACTGAATGATACGCTTCATCGATTGACATCACTTTGGTGAGCACCATGCCCAATGCCCCGGCCAGCAAAGCGATAGAAAGTTGAACGTGAAAAGCCAGAATCAGCGTCAGAGAGAGCAGCAGACAGCCGACGGCAAACTTTATTTTTTCCGTACGCAAGATTTCCCCTTGCACATCTTCGGTAAAGATCAAGTCATGCTCTTCCTTGAGAAAATGAAACTTCTCCCATCTTCCCTGCAGCAGCAGAGCATCACCGGTTTCCAGGATGAGCGTCGAGAGGCCCGCCACGTAGGTTTTATTACCCCGAAAAAGAGCCAGTGGGTTTACCCCGTATTTACGTCTGAACTCGGAAGATTTCAAAGTTGATCTGGTCAGGTCGGACCTGGGCGAGACGATCACCTCCATTATCCCCGCATTGTTTGGTGACAGAGGCTCAGCGAAGATTTCCAGGTCCTCTTTGATTTCCCAGCCATTTGCCTTGGCAAGTTTGTCAATCATGTCGGGTGCGCCATTAACCGCAAGGGTATCTCCGGGACCGACCAGATCCTCGGGCATCGGTGTGTAGTTTATGGGCCCCTCAGCTTTGGCAATGCTGATGACAGTAACAAAGAAAAGGGGACGAATTTCCAGCTCGGCCAGGGTGCTTCTCTGTTCGAACGAGTCGGGTATTCTGATTTCGCGCAATGAACCTATATCTCTGTAGGTCCTCATCAGGCTCGACGACATCGGCCCGCTCGTTTCTTCGCCCTGTCCGGAAGGCAGCACCAGTTTGCCCAAGACGAGGAAATACCCAAGGGCGGCGAATACCAGGGCCAGCCCGACCGGAGTTACCGCAAAAAGACCGAAAGGGGCCGCCTCGGGATCAAAAAGGGCCGCAGCGCCTATATTCTGCATGAAACTGGAGATAAAGGCGACGGTACCGGAAATCAACAGCATGATTCGGCTCTCGCTTTTACCTGCAAAGCGCAGCAAAATCCTGGCCAGCACATTCATGGCCCCGGTTTTGTCGAGACCCGCACCGATGATAATCACCGCGATGATTGAAACCACGGCATTGGAGGAGAGCCCGCTTATGGCCTCCTTCGGGGTTACCAAGCCCAACAGCGGCAAGATGACCATCATAATGATGCCGACAACATCCACCCTGACCCATTCGAAGATGAACAGCAAAATAGCCATGATCAACACAATCATCACTAAAATCACAGGAAGGTCCATGCTCTCTCCTAATTATCTCAGATTATTTATATTCTTTCAGTTTCCTGGAGGCAGCCGGAGTATCAATGGAGACATTGCGGCATTTACCATGAGGCGCACATGGAGACCGACTCCCCGCCCGAATTATGATTGCAATGGTCATGCCATAAGCAGTCTCGATTGCCTTTCCCGTGCCGCTGAACAAATGCGCCGGCTTCCCAGATGTTGCCCATGACTTTGCGGGACGATGCGAGGCAGTGTTATTGCACGTTGCAACAACCCCCAAAAGCGGCCATTATTGAGCTGGCGGACAATCGATAAATTGCAGGCAAATATTTCATTTCAGTAGAAATCCGCACATATCGGGAGGGCTGGCGTTGCCCATTGCAACGTTTCGTAATGCAACATATATTTCGAATTGCAACGGCAGCTCTGCGGCCCCTGCGACTGTTCTTTTTTGAATACATAACAGGGGTTTTACGGTTTCACTTGAGTCAAGGAAGAGATGCGGGCTGCAACAGGTCTCCTTCAGATATGTAAATTGAGTAACAGGAAAATTTCCGGCCTGAATATTGCTTTTACAAATTTCGTGGATCTGTATGGGTAGCAATTCAAGGAAAAATCAGGACTCTGATTAGCGCTGCTATAAAGCTTGGACAGGATGCATACTCCCAATTTTAATCTTCGCACTAAACTCGTCATCGGATTTACTGCGTTTCTCGTCCTCTCCACCTACATCAATCTGATGTTTCTAAAGGATTTCGAGTCGTTTGAAAGAAACGTGAAAATGCTCACTCATGCGAGTAATATCAGTAACTTGAGCCTGGAAATAAGGAGGTGGGAGAAAAATTTCATAATCGGCAATAAAATTGAAGACTTCAACACCGCATCTTCATTTATCACGCAGCTTCTCGATTATCTTGATGACCTGGAGCCGCGCAGCAAGGAGAGGCATGCTTCCTTTTTCATTGAACTGGAGGACATGATTAAACAGTATGCGGTTCATTTCAACGGTCTTGAAAGTGAGTGTGTCGGCGATTTAGCGCTCTCCGATTGCGATCATCTGGAAGCAGTTCACATTCTAGGCGCCGCGATTGTGACCCTGGCAGAAGGGATGGTGAGAGATTCACAGCAGGAGGTTGAAAGCTTCGCCAGGGACTCAAAAATCAAGCTGGTTCTCTATTTCACCTTCCTCATCGTGTTCAGCCTCTGCGGCATGATAGTGTTCTTCTACACCATAGGCAGTCGCCTGAAAGCGCTTGAGAATGCCGCCAATGCCATAGCCACTGGAGATTACAAAAGTCTCCCGCAGAGTAAACTCAATGACGAGGTGCAAATTGTATTCAAGGCGTTCGACAGAATGACGGAAGTCCTGGAGGATCGGCAGGAACTCCTTTTTCAGGCTGAGAAAATGTCATCTATCGGCACTCTGGCCTCGGGCATGGCTCACCAACTCAATAATCCTCTCAACAATATTGCCACCAGCTGCCAATTGGCCCAGGAAGAAGCTGACAATCCTGAGGACAAGGAATTTCTTCAGAGGCTGCTGCATACAATAGAAGATGAAACCCAGCGGGCAGCTGAAATCGTCAGAGGGCTGCTGGAATTTTCCCGGCAAGAGATGTTCAAACAACAACCGGCATCGATCAAAATACTCATCAGTAAAGTGGTCAGTCTCGTGCTCAGCGATGTTCCCACGGGTATTAAGATTATTCAGGATATCCCGGAAGAGTTGACCGCCAGCATAGATGAGCAGAAAATGAAAGAGGTGTTTATAAACCTTATCCTCAATGGGATTCAGGCGATAAAAGAGGAAACGGGCAAAATTGTTATTGCGGCGGAACAGGACACCGATACCGGCTCTATTGTCATCACCGTGTACGATACCGGTATTGGGATAGAGGAGGAATTTCTGCAGCAGATTTTCGATCCGTTTTATACCACCAAGGAGGTTGGCCAGGGGACCGGTTTGGGCCTCTCGGTAGTGTACGGGATTATCAAAAAACACGATGGGACTATCATGGTCCGCAACAACAAAAATAAGGGCACAACCTTCGTAATCACGCTGCCGCCCGCCACTATGGCCTCAAATGGGCGGCTGCCCCGGGCAGACCGGTAAGTCGATGAGAGAAAACATACGCATACTTGTGGTAGACGACGAAATCATCAATCTCGAGAATATCCGTCACTATTTGACCAAGCAGGGCTATTCTCCCCAGGTTGCCGAGAATGGGTATGTCGCCGTTGAACTCATGGACAACAATCTCTTTGATCTGGTTATTACTGATTTGAAAATGGAGGGTTTAGATGGCTGCCAGGTAATGGAATACTGTAAACAGAAGATGCCCGACACGGAAGTAATCATCATGACAGGCTATGCAACGGTCAGTTCAGCAGTCGATGCGATGGCCCGGGGTGCCTATTATTATCTGCCCAAACCCATAAAGCTCCATGAACTCAAGGCGCTCATAGAAAAAGCACTGGAAAAAAACATGCTGCGTCGGGAGGTTTCCGAACTCAAGCAGCAGATCATGGCCAAAAAAGGGGTCACCCAGTTCGTCGGCCACAACGAGAAGATACTCAAGCTCAAAGATGACATAACCACATTTTCGCAGCTCGACTGCAATGTATTGATTATTGGTGAGACCGGAACGGGTAAGGAACTGGTTGCCAGAACAATTTACGAGTTGAGTCACCGGTCAAATAAACGTTTCATGCCGATTAACTGCGCCGCACTCAGCGAGGAGCTGGTACTCAATGAGCTTTTCGGGCATGAAAAAGATGCCTACACCGGCGCTTCACAGATACATCGGGGCCTCTTCGAAACCGTCAACGGCGGTGTTATTCTGCTTGATGAGATTGGCGAGATGCCTCTGCTTATGCAGGCCAAGATGCTCAGAGTGCTGCAGGAAAAAAAGCTTTTCAGAATTGGCGGCACCAGAGAAATTCCGGTAGATTTCAGGACGCTTGCCGCGACCAACAGGGATCTTGAAGAAGAGGTCAAGCACAAGCGTTTCAGACAGGATCTATATTACCGGCTCAATATCGCCACCCTGCACATCCCGCCACTGCGCGAGAGAAAAGAAGACATCCAGCTGCTTATCTACCATTTCCTGGGAAAATATCCGACCGCGGACAATCAGGTAAAGACCATCTCCTCAGACGCTCTGCAGATACTCCAGAATTATGACTTTCCAGGCAATGTCAGAGAGCTGGAAAACATTATAGAGCGGGCGCTTGCCATCTGCCCCAGAATCTCCCCGATAGATCTCATGAGCATCCCTCTCAAGAAGTCAGGGAGAGGGAGCAGACAACGAAAAGCCTGCACGAAAATGAACGTGATTATGTAATAAGAATTCTGAAAAGTGTGGACGGCAACAAGACTAAAGCGGCCAGGCTGATGGGCATCGATCGCGTGTCACTGTGGCGCAAACTTAATAAATACAAAGAAGAAGGTCTTGATGTCGATCTGCTGTTCAAGGATTGACTTCTTGAAAATAGCACCAGTTAAAATCGTAGAGAGTCTCATCACTTGCCTTGTCTTGTCACTCGGCGAATTGTTTATTCGAGCCAGATCGAAACGACAGGAATAAAGTCAAGCTGGTAAATTCATTTAATCTGAAGATTGCCCATTATCACTTGAGAATTGGCTATCAATAGTTGCATTCCAGCACCACTTCAACCTATCTCGGAACATCCTGCAACTATTGATAACCCTATTCTACTGATCTTGATCAATACCCAGGGATCGAGCATAAAATATTTCAGGTGGCACAAGTCGGCTCTAAACCACTAATTTTCAGAAAATGTCCTGGGTTTTATCTCGTACGTTCAAGTGGTTGTTCACAGATTCAACTCTTTGGATGTTTAATATAGCTTGTTCACACTTATTTTTTATTACTGAGGACCTGACCAGTCCCGATAAATAGGCTACTCCTTTATCAAACTCCAGCTCCACTCGATCCACTTTTTCTGTAATATTCAAGAGTGCCGATTTGGCTTTATGAGCCAAGGCAAGATCGTGCAGTAATTCAGACTTTGGGGAAACCTTTTTTGTCTCACCATTTCCTACGGCACACCTAATCATTTGAACGCTCTCGATCGGTGTAATTGTACTGGTATTTATGACTAGATCATACAGGTCACTATTGTTCCAATTGGTATTAAAATAGGTACTTAAATATCCTGCCGAATCGCGGTCATTTTGCCGAATTACCTGACGTGCATTTTTCTCGTCATAGCCATTATCTTCCATTATTCGACTGAGCCTTGTCGCATGCGGCGCGATGATTCTGACGTGCAGGGTTCCGGAAATACCTTTGAGTATTGCCTGTCCCCCTCGACCGACAATCACAACATTGTTCCGGGCTGCCAGCTCATACACCACCGCTTGTATGAGATGCGCAAATTGATCTTTCTGGATGGAAAGGCTTTGCCATATGGATGGCACCTTTTCATCGTATTTATCAATTTCTGATAGTGAAAAACCTACGCTTGAGAGAGCTTCACTTATTTGAGATTTTTCAACATACCTGTAGCCAAGGGCGTCAGCCACCGCTTGGGCTATTTCATCCCCTAAACTTCCTACCTGCCTTGAAATAGTAATAATAGCCATGACTTGATCCTCCTCTCTTGGGGTAACGCTGAGATGTCATCCAATTAAATTGTGGAAAGAAGGTTGGTTAAAGCAGAACTATCAATCACTACTTTGTAACCACGGTGCCTAGCAAATCAATGGCACAAGGTGGCGGTTCAATATTTAATAGAAAATCGAATTGGCAATGTCATCGAATTAATGGAAAATTGTAGTTTATACCAGTCCTGTTCGCCTTTATTTTCATTGGAGTTTATAAATCTATTCTGGCAGGCCCACCCTTCGCAGTCCCTCCATAAACCCGTCTTTCTCTGCCTGATCTCTAGCTGTCGAGGCCTTTTACTCAAGGCCAGACATGCTATAGACGCCGGTCAAGAAAAGGTGAGCGAGAAAAGAATCAGGGTCTTGCTGAACCGCATTTTCACCCTACCCCATTGCTTTTTCTGTCTGCCCGGTGCAAGAGTATGAGAAGAGTCGCAGACCGAACAGATAATTCGTCGGTGGAAAAGGGTTTAGACGAACAGCTTTCTTGTATTCCTGGATTGCTTCCTGATGCTGACCGGTAAACTTAAGAATCTGGCCAAGAACATGATGGCTATAGGCAGAATTAGGATTAAGAGGGCGAGGCTGCTAATGAGTAAAACTATTGTAGAGATAGTGCAATCTGGGAAGGGAGAATACTACCAAAGCCAGCCACTTACCTGTTAATAGTAGTGGACCATTCCCAATGAACGATACATATCGATAGCTGAGTTGTTTTCGGCTGTTGCTTGATTTTCATTTCTCAAGTCAGAGTAACATTTCCCAAGGCCTTTGTGACAATGTGCAACAAGTGGAAGCATGGTCAAATCAGAAGCTTGTTGCAACGACTTTTGATACCACTGAAGGGCGACTTCAGGCATCCCTGAATCAAAAGCAATTTGAGCGTTCACAAACTTTGCCCGGGTCTCAAATCCTTTCTCTTCTCTTTCTTCGGCAAGCGATAATGCACGTGCGATGATCTCCCTCGCTGATTCCATTTCCCCAGAAATTCGATGGGCATCTGCCAACATAGTCAATGGATGGACGATCCAGACGGCACCCTCCAGACTGCTGGGTTTGGTCCCTTCCTGTAATATTTCCAAGGCCCGAAGCGGTTCATTGTTTAGTAGATAAGCGGAGCCAAGACTACCTGAAACAAATGGATACATGAATGGGATTTTGGCACGACGACACAGGTCGTGTCCCTTCTCTAACAATGGCAGAGCCAAATCTAACTGTCCCTGGATCAGATAAGCCGTGCCAATAAATGAGTTGGTGATTACCAAAGTGAAATTATTTTTTACCGCCTCAGCGATTGCTAACGCTTCACGACCAATCTTATCAGTTTCATCAAATTGTCCCAATTCGGCCATCCCGAAAACCGAGTGACTGCGTGACCAAGCACTGGGAAAACTTGCCAGTCCATATCGTTGAAACGCATCTGCCCCGGAAAGCCTTCTGCTAACGTGCTGATGAAATTCTATGTGCTTATGATACTTCCCGATAGTGAAGTAAAAGATTCCCATGTGCAGCATGGTGGAAATCTGATAAGAGATATCTTCAACTTTTTTTGCCAGAGTTAACGCTTTTTCCCCTAATAATATCGCCTTTTGATTTCTCCCTTCTGCCCAATGCAAAGACGATAAGAGGTTTAATGCATTTGAAAGCCGAGCATCGTCGCCGATCTCTTTTGCCAGCAATTCGGCACCACCCACCCACTCGCCCCACTCTTGATGCCGCCCCAATGGAACGAGCGCAGATCGCATGAGAAAACGCAGGTCAATTTCCTGTTCAATTCGGGACGTTTCCTTAGGCTGATTTTTTAGTGCTTTAAGAGCATCCTCAAAGTAGCGTTGGGCCTGCTCATAAGCTGAATGGGAAAAGACTTTTAAACCTGCTTTTAGGTTATAATTGTAGGCACTCGGCCACTCTTCACCCGCCAAAAAGTGGTAAGCTAATAGTTCTGAAAACTCCTCCAATTTACCTTCGTAAATTTGCTCTATAGTCTTTCCTAATTGTCGGTGAATTTCTTTTCTCTTGCTAATAAGAAGACTGTCGTATGCCACCTGCTGGGTGAGTGCATGTTTAAAAACATACGTGGACTGAGGATAAATTCCTCTTTCATAAATAAGCTCGGTATCCTTTAAAAAAGAAAGCAGAGATAACAATTTATCTTCTGAACAATCGGTGATTTTTTGCAATAAACGATGCCCAAACTCCCTGCCGGCAACAGAGCTTCTCTGAAGCAGATCTTTCGCCTCTTCGGGAAGCAAGTCAACTCGCGCCATTATCACGTCTTGAATTGTCGAAGGAATAGTTATGTTTTTTATATCCCTTGCAAGAAAAACTTTATTACCCTCTTTCTTGATAATTTTCTGGTCTCTCAGGGAGCTGACCAACTGCTCAACAAAAAAGGGAATCCCTTCTGTTTTCTCAATGATTAGTTGATTAATTTGTTCGTCAATGTCTTCAGTCCCCAGCAAATGTGATACCATGACAAGCGTTTCACGATTGGAAAGTCGATTTAAATTAAATTGGTTATGATACGATCTTCCAGCCCAGGTGTGGACGAACTCAGGACGATAGGTGAGAATGAGCAGCACTCGAGCACCCGAAATACGGTCCACGAGGTCTTTCAAATGTTCTTCTGAAGATTTATCAATCCAGTGGAGGTTTTCATAAACAATAACCAGGGGCCGTATTGCCGAATTTAATAGTATGATTTGTCTTAATGCTGAGAGTAGATGGTCTTTTCTGGCTTCAGGACTTAACTCAGACTCGCTTAAATCACTATCCTTGACTGAGAGCAGCTCTAAAATAAAGGGTATAGACGTTGTTTCATCTTGGTTTAACAATTCCAAACCGCTGATGATTTTTTCTTTGATCTCCAATTCACTATCTTCTTCTATGATATCAAAATGATCCTTCAAAATGTCTATGACCGGATGGTAAACCACACCTCTGCTGTAAGAAAGACACCTCCCCTCCCAAAAATCCAGATCTTCATGTGCCACTGCTTTTCTAAACTCA
>JARRLH010000128.1:0-8090 GCA_037387205.1 Desulfofustis sp. | reverse complement strand
CTCGGCAACCGACGGACCATTAGGCGGGACATCAACCTGTTCACCCGGCAGTATTTCATCAACTACGACCTGCCCCAAGCCTGGTATCTCACCAGTGCACCGATCATCACCGCCGTTTCTCTTTCCGATATGAGACTCAGCACGCTCATTATGGTTTAGCAGGTAGACGAGGGCACACAGGAGTGGGTGCCCTAAGCTTCCGGAATCGGCGTCATGGCGGCGCTCACATCATCGAAATGGAGCGCCTCGATAAAATCATTGAGACTGATTTCAAGCCTGGTGAGTTGGTCTTCGCTGAGTTTTTCAAGTGTTGAACTGAGCTTACCTTGGGGCGGGGAGGGAGCAGCATCGAGCAGCTGCTTCCCGCTATCGGTGGTAAACAGGTGCACCGTCCGCTGATCAGTTTTGGATCGATCACGGTAAATCAGGCCGCTCGCTTCGATCTTGTCCAGCATGTTCGAACAGGTCGAGGGATGTATGGAGAGAAGTTTTGCCAGTTCCGAAACTCGAATTCCGGGATTTTGGGCGACTTCATGCAGCATCCAGAGCTTGGCACTGCTCAGGCCGCACACTTTCTCCACTCGTTTTGAATGCGATTGCACCGCTTTATAAACAATACGCAACTGCTGGGTTATTGCCTGTTCTTTGATAGACCGATCGCCCATGCGCCCCTCTGTACTCTGTGCCTGAAGCGTAAATTGAAATGTGCAGGCTCGTTATCCTCATCGGCACCAGCCTTGCCTGCTCATCTGGTCACCGGCAGGGTGCTGCCCCGCCGGTGACCGGGCCGATACACTATTTAGCAGCTTTTCGCGCTTCTGCCAACCAGCCATCCCAGGTGGACTGATTTTTGGCAATCCACTCGTCAACGTGACGGGCAATATCCTTGTCGCTTTTTTCTCCCTCGTTCATCTTGGTGTTCTGCTCGTTTATGTCACCAAGAGGCAGGGTAAAGACCTCGAAGAATTTTCTGGCGGCCGGATTGGCATCCATGAATTTCTTGTTGGCCACAATCTGTATATCGGAAACGACGAACCCGAGTTTAACCGGATCGGAGACAGCACCCTCGACCCCGCTCACCTCCATACGGTCCTTGCCCGCCATTTGCGATTCCTTGGGCATGATCTCGGGGACATTTATCCACATCACATCTTCTCCGGGCTTCAGTTTGAAGATCGTCCAGTTCGGCGCCCAGGTGTAAAAGAAGATCGGCTCTTCAGACTTATAGGCCGCCATCGTCGCGGCCATGCCGGCCTCGTACGCTGCCTTCACAGGATTGATGTGGTCGTCAAGGTCATAGACCTGCATGTGATGGGCAATAACCTGCTCACATCCCCAGCCCGGAGGGCAGGCGGTGAGATCGGCCTTGCCATCCTTATTCTTGTCGAAGGCTTCTTTGACTTCGTCCCGTTTGAAGTCGTCCAGGGACTTTATGTTGAATTGGTCGACGTGTTTTTTGGATACCAGATAGCCCTGCAGTCCGCCGGCCTTGACCACGTAGCCAATTTTATCGGCTTTATCATAAAAGCCTTTGGGCAATTGGCCGTCGTGATTTGGAAACCAGCCATTGGTCCAATAGTCGACATCACCCAATGAAACCGTTTTATAAAAGATCGGGTTCTGCAGATCTTTGGGTTTTTTCACGTCGTAGCCCAGTTCACCGAGCGCCCGACGAACCAGGGCCTCCTGGAAAAAGCCGGTATTCCAGGTTGCCCGGGCCGGCTGCACTTTTACCCCTTTGCCGGGCATGTGACCATCGGCCTGTACAGTTACCGCAGCCCCGAGGCTTACCACCAGGGCACAAGCAATGAGTAGCATCTTTTGAAACATGAACATCCTCCTTTAGTTTTGTTTTGTAGTACCCATTGATTGGGTAATTCTATCGAGAACAATGGCGATCAGCACTATTGCCAGACCACCTATGGTGGCCAGGCCGATATCGAGCGTATTCAAGCCCAGCACCACCGGGGCTCCAAGTCCGCCGGCCCCGATCAAGGAAGCGATTACGACCATGGACAGGGCCATCATAATTGTCTGATTCAGCCCCGCCATGATCGTCGGCAGGGCCAGGGGGATCTGTACCTTGACCAGGACCTGCCAGTTAGTGGCGCCAAAAGCCAGGGCGGCTTCGACAAGTTCGGGGTGCACCTGGCGTATGCCCAGACTGGTGAGTCTGATAATCGGCGGCAGGGCAAAGACGATGGTGGCCAGCACGCCAGCCACATTGCCGATGGAAAAGAGCATGACAATCGGCACCAGATAGACAAAGGCAGGAGTGGTCTGCATGGCATCGAGCAGAGGGCGCAGACCCATCTCGAAGTTGTCGCTGCGGCCGGCCAATATCCCCAGCGGGATGCCGACAATAGTGCAGAAGACCACCGAACAGAGCACCATGGCCAGGGTGACCATGGTGTCCTCCCAGAGGCCAAGCAGTCCGATAAATACCAGTGTAACCACTGTAAAGACGCCGAGCTTGATCCCAGACACTCGCCAGGCGACGACACCGAGCACGGCGATGACGAGCAGCGGCGGCACTGCAGTAATGCCATGCTCGATGCCGGTCAGGGTGAATTCGACCGGCCACTTGATTATCTGAAAAAACCAGCGGTACCCCTCAACCAGCCAATCAATAAAATCAGTAATCCAGGAATCGAGGGGGATTACTTTATCTTCAAAACTGAACATTTTCTGTGCTCCTTACAGGGCAGGGTTATTGGGCCGCCTGCATATCGCTGTCAGCGCGGTGCAGGGTGCGCAAAAAGAGATTCTTGGAGACGACGCCCTGATAGATGTTGTTTTCATCAACCACCGGCACCGGCCAGGCATGCGAGGCTACCTCGGGAAGGAAATCCTGCATGGAATCCTCAACCTTGGCGGCCTTGGCCTCTTTGATAAAAGCTTCATCTATTTTCGCGGCGCCCAGCTCGATTGCCGACCTTAGTGAATCGGTCGAGACAATGCCGTAGAACCGACGTTCTGAGTCAAGTACGTAAGCGAACTCCATATCCCGGTTGTTGAGCATTTCCAGGGTGGCCCGAGGGCTTCCCTGGGCAGTGTGCCAGATCACGGTGGGCTGCGAATCCCTGGCAATATCTCCGGCAGCGATCACACCGGTGGGATCGACCCCGCGGAAAAAGGCCCGCACATACTCATCGGCGGGATTTTGCAGTATCTCTTCCGGGGTTCCGACCTGCACGACTCTGCCGCCTTCCATAACCGCGATCCTGTCGCCGATGCGCAGCGCTTCGTCGAGATCGTGGGAAATGAACACAATGGTCCGCTCGTGCCGGTCCTGCAGCTTCAGCAGCTCATCCTGCATCTCGGTCCGAATCAGTGGATCAAGGGCGGAGAAGGCTTCATCCATCAGCATGATATCGGGATCGACCGCAAGTCCCCGGGCCAGGCCCACACGCTGCTGCATGCCGCCGCTCAACTCCTTGGGATATGATTTTTCCCAGCCGTCGAGACCCACCTGCTTGAGGGCGTCCATGGAGCGCTCGTACCTCTGTGTTTTCTCCACCCCGGCCAGTTCGAGTCCGAAGGCCACGTTGTTGAGCACGGTCTGGTGAGGCATCAGGGCAAAGGACTGAAACACCATACTCGTCTTGTTGCGGCGGAACGCGACCAGCTTTTCCTTATCCATCTCCATGACATTGTCGCCATCAACAATTACCGCGCCAGAAGTCGGTTCTATCAACCGGTTCAGCATCCGCACCAGGGTCGATTTACCGGATCCGGAGAGCCCCATTACCACAAAGATCTCCCCCGAGTTGACGGTGAAACTGGCGTCCTGCACGCCGACCGTCAGGCCGGTCTGCTCGTGAATCTCTTCCTTGGTCTTACCCGCCCGCACCAGATCTAGACCAGCTGAGGGATTGGCGCCAAAGATCTTGAACAAATTTTTTATTTCTATCTGAGCCATAACTGAACCTGTGAAGTGTGACCAGGGGGACGTGAATGAGATACCGGGCTTATTCCCTGCCCCTGCGGAGAAATGATTGCCGTAATGATATATTTAGTAAAACATTATTATGAAAATTTATTTTGCACAATACTATTACGCAAGGTATCGGATGTCAAGCTAACGATATTCTGTAGTGAATCCTGATGGCGCCAGCAGGATTGGCGGAAGTTTTGCTCCAGGTCTTCGTTCATTGCCAAGTGGCTATGCGGGGGTAATAAGGCCTGGTCTCAGCAGGCCTTGACAATCTGCTGAAAATCGTCAGCCAGTGGGTCCGCCGCGAACTCCGTTGTCCCTAAGGCAGATCGTCGGGGGCAAGAGCACCCGGATAAGCGCGCACGCTTATTTCACCAGAGACTGAAGGGTAAGAGTGTCGTTCAATATGATGGGACGGCAGTCTCGCTTGGCGCCCAGCAGCTCAGATATCTGCCTGGCGATGTCGCTGTCCCGGGTGAGAACAGTTTTCCCCGCCGGAGGGGAGCTGAATGCAGTTTATGGATCATCTTCAGTTCTTAAGCGCATCTGCAAGCCTGCCGCCCAGTTCCCGGGCTTTTCTGATGGCCTGATCGTCGTGTTTGACTCCGGCTTTGTCAAAAATTTTAAATACCGAGAGTGCCCCTACTATGTTGTAGCCCAAGGCCTCCAGGGGCAGTTTCATCGCTTCCAGGGTAAAGCCCATGTCATGCTTATTTTCCTGCTCGCATATCGCTGCAATCACCGCTTTTCTGCCCTGGTTCGCAAGCTGGCTTGACCAGCTGCGGGGACGATCGTTGTCAAAGGTATAGAAGCAATAGAGTCGATCGATAAAGGCCTTCATCCAGGAAGTGATATTATAGTTGTGGGTCGGCGATACCAGAATAAGCCCCTGAGAGGTGATAATTTTGTCATAAACCACCGACATACCATCGACCAGTCCGGTGCAGATCTTATCTTTTCTGCACCGTTCGCAGCCGATACAGCCCTGGAACTGGAGATCCGTCAAATTCAGGTATTCCGAGGACAGGTCGTGCTGGACAACACCCGTCAGGATACTTTTCAACAGGATGTCGGAGTTACCGTTTCTGCGCGGGCTTCCGCTTACCCCGAATACCCTGGCGTGCGGGTGCAGATGCGAATGAACCTTTTGTGCTGAAAACCGAGTTGATCTCATGCTGGTTTCTCCATCGGCTCTTAATAGTCTGAGCCTTGAGTCCCTTCAGACGCGGGGGTACCTGCGCAGATGGCCGCTACGGACGGATACCCGACCCCGAGCCGCGTCGCCCCCAGGTCGATATAGGTTTTGGCCTGGGAAAAATCCCGGATGCCGCCCGAAGCTTTTACCTCGATCCTGCCGTCAGCCGCCTCGAGCATGGCCTGCACCGCTTCGACGGTGGCGCCGCCGCCGGCAAACCCGGTGGAAGTCTTGACGTAGTCGGCTCGAGCCGCCACCGCGCACTCGGTTGCCTGTTTGATCTGTTCGATTGTCAACTCTGAGGTTTCCAGGATAACCTTGAGAAGAATGGATTGTTTCCGGGTCACCTCGCTCACCGCCCTGATGTCCTCCTCGACCAGATCCCACCTCGCGGAGCGGATAAAGGAGTAATTGACCACCATATCGATCTCATCCACGCCCTCGTCGACATAGGCCTGGGCCTCCAGTGTTTTGACCCGGCTGAGTCCGCAGCCGTGGGGAAAGCCAAGCACCACGCAGACATCGGTCGACGTGTCCCGGCACAGCTCGGCCGCGATATCTATGTCACAGGGCCTGATGCAGGCGGTACGGCAGCCGTAATCGACGATCGACTGGATCGCCTGGCGGGCAGCGTAACGCTCCAGTTCAGGGTAGAGGACGGCTGCATCCAGGTAGTGATTTATGGTTTTGTTCATTAATTCAGCCTCACATAAAATTCGCTACGGCTCGATTGCCATCTCCACCCGGTGCCTCATGCTGGCCGCGACACCGGTGCCCCTGAAGGTGCCGGCGACCGGTAATGTCTGCTCAGGAATAGCCGAGGCCGCGTAGGCGATATGGTGGTCGGCCACCGCCAGACCGTGGGTTGGGTCATAGCCTTTCCAGCCGAAGCCGGGAAGGTAGACCTCCGCCCAGGCATGCAGCTCGCCTTCGGGCTGCTCGGGATCGCCCTCCTGACAGCCGCTGACAAAACGCGACGGGATCCCCCAGGACCGGCAGGCGGCCATAAATACCAGTGTCGTGTCCCGGCAGGCGCCGCGGGCGCTCATCAGGGTGGTGGCGATCGACTGCAGCCCCTCATCACGCCGTGATGTCTTTTCTATATATTCAAATAGATAGGTGTTTAATGTCTGAAGAGTGGAAAAGACGTTGCCGTTGCTCTGCGCTTCGACCTCCCGGCACAGCGATTTGATGAGTTCTGCATCGCCCGGGCCGATCAGCCTGAATCTGTCCAGACAGGGACCCAGCACTGCCGCTTCATCGTCGCTCAACTTCAGCGGCAGACAGTCCTCGCAGGTCAGAAAGGAATCGAACGGGTTGGCTTTCAGGGTTTCAACGAGATAGGAGGAGTCGAGCCTGAACTCTGAGGTCAGATCGTTGAACCACACCAGGTGAAACGGGTTGTTTTCCGCGTCTATGCCAAGGGACATTCCGGCGGGCGGCGGTAACATCTCCAGGTCGAATTTGTGCAACCGCTGCCCCGGGTCAGTCCGCGGACAGAGCCGAACCACGTGGGGCTCCAGGAAGACCTGGCCGGTGTAAGTATAGGTGGTCGAGTGTTTGATTCTGTATTTCATGCAACTCTCAGCCGCGCTTCACCCGCTCCAGCTTGGAGGCGACATTCTCAATCCACTCGGACGGCAGTTCCTGCACCGAGGACCTGAGGCGCTCCTGCCACCAGGTCGATATCTCCTGAAAATCCTCGTATTCATAGCGGTGCTCCGACAATTCACCGGTGGCGTTGAAATAGATCACCACGTCGATGGGAAAGTCGACGCCGGTGGCGCTGATCCTGGTGGAGTCGAAAGCCAGACAGCCGACCTTGAGGGCAAAATGCAGCGAATCGGAATAGACCAGAGTACGGTCAAGCACCGGTTTTCCGTAGCCCCGGGCACCGATGATGTAATAAGGCGTGTTCTGGCCGATCTCAACCCAGTTGCCCTCCGGGTAGACAAGGTAAAGCTTGTGTCCTTTGTCGCCCGACATGCGGCCTCCCACCAGGGCATGGATATCGAAGCCGAGCCCCCCATCCTTCAAGGCTGCCTTGTCTTCGTCAGCAACCCTGCGGATGGATCCGGACAATTCGTTGACCACTTTGTACAGCCGGTCACAGGAATCGAGCACCTCATCCTCAACATCGTCCTGAAAATAGGTCAGGGTCTTGTCACGCACCGAGCGAAGCCCAGAGGTCATGATGAAGAACTGGCCGTTGGCAACAGCAAATGTCTTTATCTTGCGTGCCGTTATGGTCTCGTTTCCCGAGGTGATCATGGTGTCGGCGATGCCGACCAGTCCGTCGGCAACGGACATGCCCAGACAAAAAGTCATCTCTTTCTCTCCTTATTGTTGCTCGTTGTCGCTGTCAACGGGTTCCATGACCGCAAAAAATGTCCTGAATACAGCTTTGTCAATCTCGTTCATCTTTACCTGAAGCCGGTCGGTGAACTGGTGCAGTCCCTTCTCCATGACATCCTCGATGGAGTGAAATGAAAGTTCGGCACAGAGCTGACCCAGAAGCTTCTCGGCATCGTTGGAAAAATAGCCGATACGCGTGCCGGTGATGCCGTGCATCAGCTGCTGCGCCTCGGTAAGGCTGTAAAGCACGGAACGGGGAAATGAGTGACTCATCAGCATGAAGCCAGCCACCCCCCAGGGGGATATCTTGCCGACATTGTGGCGGTAGGCCTGGAAGCTCGAAGTTGCCTTGAGCAGCGCCGCCCACTGGACCATGTCGACCACCGCGCCCACATCCTGGATCGCCGGCAGCAGCACGAAATACTTGACGTCGAGGATGCGCGAGGTCTTATCGGCCCGCTCCAGTGCCCGACCCAGGTTGAAGAAATGCCAGGCCTCATCGTGGTCCATCGCATCTCTGGCCAGACCGCTCAGGGTGAGGTTGGTTTTTTTCACTTCGTCACAGAAGATGTAAGGGTTGTCGAACACTTCGACCGGGTTCTT
>JARRLH010000127.1:0-8901 GCA_037387205.1 Desulfofustis sp. | reverse complement strand
GCTCGGAGGTGCCGCTTCTGCTTTTCAACGGCAGGGTTTCCGAGCGCTCCTTGAGACAGTATCGTCGATTCTCTTTTTTCTTCGCGCCGCTTTTCGATAAATTCACCATGCTCTGCATGCAGACCAATACCGATGTGAACAATATGGTTCGCCTCGGTATCGCCGAAGGCAAGACCGTTACCATGGGCAACCTTAAGTTTGGCAGCTGCGGAAAAGCAGAGCCTGAGTCGTCCAGGCTGGCTAAGATTTTTCCTTCACCCAGTATCATCGTCTGTGCCGGTTCCACCCATGAGGGTGAGGAAGAATCCATCCTCGACGCTTTTTTGAGTGCCAGGAAAACAACCGGCGAGCCGCTCCGCCTGATCCTCGCTCCAAGAAAGATATCAAGATCCGACGACCTCACCGAGTTGGTAAAAAAGCACCGCTTGTCGGCCTCTCTCTTATCCACTGCCGAGGCAGACCGGGCGGATGTCACCATAGTCGATACCCTTGGCGATCTCGCCGCCCTCTATCGCTATGCCGATGTGAGTTATATAGGAGGCAGTCTCGTCGATGAAGGCGGTCACAACCCTCTGGAGGCAACACGCTACGGCTGTCCGGTGCTGTTCGGTCCGCATATGGACGATTTTTCTGAAATCAGCAGGGATCTGCAGCAGTGCGGCGCTGCTCTGATGGTAGAAGATTCTGCCTCTCTGCGCGACACCCTCGAGCGTCTGATCACGGATGCGAATCTAAGAAAGGAAATGGGTGAACGAGCTTTGCACTACAGCATCGGTCATACGCATGTCATTGCTGCCAATCTGATAGGGCATGAATTACCGGGCCGGATTGTCCTGCTGGGGGTCATAACTGCCGCCATTTCCCTATGATTTATTGGTTTAAGATTCCCGACCCCCCTGCTGATCATTCCCATTTTTTTCTTTTTTGGAACCCTGCAAGGCGCAGAGAACCGCACCGAGGCTGTGGACCCGTCACATATCGTTGCCGCAGTGAAGGATCAGCAGCGAATCGTTGTGGTTGGCACCCTGTCTGAAATGGTTTCTGAATCAATACACACCAGCCGGGCGGTGGTTGAGGTTAAATTTATTCGAACGGCTGAGGACCGCACATTCACCCGGCAAAACGGTAAGATTCTGCTCGTCCTCAGGGGTTCCTGGCCCGCAGCCATCGTCCCCGGCCAGCCCCTCATCGTGAACACAAAAATGCAGGTGCCTGCCCGGGCGGCGGCACCAGGTGCTTTTGATTACCGTAAATACCTTGCTGGAAGATCTATTTACCTGACCGGACTGGTAGATTCACCGACCCTTATACAGCCCGTGAAAGATGTACACGCGAGCTGGCACAAGGCACTTTTCTATAAAATCGAGCGCTCAAGAACATCAATCTCGCGCTACATCGAAAAAAATCTCCCACCTCACAGCGCTTCTCTTTACCAGGGACTGCTTGTCGGGGACCGTTCCTCAATTGCCCCCGGGGTAATGGAGACGCTGAAGAAAGCCGGAATTCTTCATTTATGGGCCATTTCGGGAATGCACCTGGGACTGCTCTCAGTGTTAACGTATACATCGATCTATTGGCTGCTGCGTCGGTCGGAAACAGTAATATTGGCAGTTAATGTAAAAAAGACAGCTTTGCTCTTGACGCTGCCTTCACTTTTTTTGTACGCGCTGCTCTCCGGTTTTCAGCCTCCAGCCGCACGGGCGCTTATCATGACTTCATGCATGGTGTTCGCCCTCTGCAGTGACCGGCTGCATTCGACCATCACCACTTTGTCGGGGGCCGCGCTTATCATTCTGTTGATTGACCCCTTAGCTGTCCAGTCCCCTTCCTTCCAACTCTCCTTCGCGGCCGTTGCGGCAATAGTCCTGACGGCCCCCAGATTGTTCTCACTTGTCGGCTGTTCAGCTGCCAGGAACCACAGCTTGTTGCTTAAAATACCTCATCTACTGGCAGCCATGGCAGTAATTACTGTTGCTGCCACTCTTGGAACTCTGCCGCTGCTGCTGTTTCATTTCAACAGGGTGTCCTTGGTCACCCTGCCTGCCAACCTCCTTATCCAGCCACTCATCTGTTTCTTCAGTCTGCCTTTGGGGATGCTGAGTCTGCCGTTCATAGTGGCAAATCATCCGGCTGCCGCGCTGCTGCTCAAAACAGGCGCCCTGGGCCTCTCCGCCTCTCAGGCCATTGCCGCGAGCGTATCAGCCCCGGATTGGACCCAGCTATGGGTGCCGACACCACACCCGAGCATCATACTTCTTTACTATATTCTGCTTTTTTCCATCGCCACTCAGCCTATAATTTCGCGCCCGCTGCTGCTCAAAATCGTCGGCCTCGCAGCTGCTGTCGGCATGCTTCTCCATCCCTTTCGCCTGTCGATATTGCATGGACAGCCCCCCACCACGGTGACGATTCTTAACGTCGGGCATGGCAGCGCTAATCTCGTTGAATTCACGAATGGGCGGGTGGTGCTCATTGATGGCGGGGCCCGAAGTGCGCCAGGATATGACTGCGGGGCACGGATCATTGCCCCCTATCTCTGGCATAGGGGGATAGGCAAAATAGACGATATCATAATAACCCATGACGACACCGACCATTACAATGGGATTTTCACCCTGTTGAGCAGATTTAAACCCGAAAGACTCTGGCTGCCCCACCTGGATGAGAACAAGCCGGCTTTTACCCGACTTGTTGATCGGGCCCGCCTACAAGGGATCACCATTATTACCCCTGCAGCTGGAGTGATCATCGCAGGCGATGACGAGCAAATTTCAGTGCTGGGTGATCATAGGGCTGCCGGGCTGACAAGCGAAGATGACCGGGGCTTGGTAGTGAGATTGACATCCGGCGGGAAATCGGTGCTCTTCCCTGGAGATATTACCACCAGGCGGGAACTTGAATTGGTGGCAGCACAGACGCAGGTCCGCTCAACCATACTTCTGTCGCCCCACCACGGATCGGCGACTTCTAACTCACCTGCCTTGCTCTCAGGGGTCTCACCAGAATGGCTGATAATCTCCAGCGGTACCTCGGGATATAGTCAGTTTCCCGCCAAAAAAACCCTTGAGACTGCCAGGGAACTGGAGATCCCGATCCTCAACCCTGCACTTGACGGCACCATCGTATTCGAGATACGCGCCAACAGCCACGGCTCCCAATTGGTCTACGAGAAAATTCAAGAACGATACTGGAGAGCAGGATGAGCGCTTTCCGGTGTCTACACCTCGGTGAAATCTGACGGCGGTTTGCGCAGATACTTAACAAACTTCGACTTATCTATTGAATTGCTATAGGCATCATCTGGACTCACCATCCGCCTCTCGAGCAGTTCCATGATGGCGTCATCCATGGTCTGCATTCCGTACTTCTTGCCGGTCTGCATAACCGAGATGATCTGATAGGTTTTGGCCTCGCGAATCATGTTGCGGACCGCCGGGGTGGCTATGAGAATCTCCAGCGCGGCTACCCTGCCTTTCACATCGATACGCTTGAATAGTGTCTGGGAAACCACGGCGCGCAGTGCATCCGCCAGCGTGGAACGTACCTGGGCCTGTTGATGGGCCGGAAACATCTCGATGGCACGGTCAACGGTTTTCATGGCATTCAGGGTATGCAGGGTGCCGAACACCAGATGTCCGGTCATGGCTGCTTCCATGGCCAGGGTCATGGTTTCCAGGTCGCGCATCTCACCCACCATGATGATGTCGGGGTCCTCACGCAGGGCGCCTCTGAGCGCCTGACTGAACCCCTTGGTATGGGTCCCGACCTCGCGATGGTTAATGATGCACTTATTCGACTGATGGACAAATTCTATGGGATCCTCAATGGTGAGAATATGATCTTTTCTGGTTCTGTTGGCCTCATCGACGATGGCTGCCAGGGTGGTCGACTTACCGTGGCCGGTGGGGCCGGTCACCAGCACCAGCCCTTTGGGCAGATGGGCGAGACGGGAGATAACCTTGGGCAAGCCGAGCTGTTCCACGCTGAGGATATCCGAGGGGATTTCTCTGAAAACCGCCCCAATTCCATTTTTCTGGTTGAAGAAGTTACAGCGGTAGCGGGCCAGGCCGGGAATCTCATAACCGAAGTCGATGTCGCCGGTCTCCTCGAATACCTTAATCTTTGCCTCCGGACATACCTCATAGAGCATGGCCTTGAGTTCATCGTGCTTCATCACTTTGAACTTGACCCGCTCCATATCACCGCGTATGCGCAATACAGGCTGCTGATCTGCGACCATATGTAAATCGGAGGCACCTTCATCATTCATTAATTTGAAAAAGGCATCGATTTGTGCCATGCGTTCACCCCTCTTCTAACTGTTATCTGGGAAACCGGATTCCGACTCTGTTTTAAATACACTAGCTTAGTATAACTATCTCACTGAAATAATACAAATTATACTATTACTGTTTTTTTGATGTACTCTACCACTTCTTCGCGATCATCAATGATTTTAAACAGTTCCATGTCTTTTTCACTGATGGTTCCATTTCCGACAAAACTTTCTTTCAACCATTCCACCAATCCCGACCAGAAACCGCTCCCCACCAGAACGATGGGAAAGGGTTTGATTCTCTTGGTCTGTATAAGCGTCAGCGATTCAAATAATTCATCCATAGAGCCGAAGCCTCCCGGCATGCAGATAAAGGCCATCGAGTATTTCATGAACATCACTTTTCGAACAAAAAAATATTTGAAATGTAATGGAAAGTTGGCATACGGGTTGGGGTCCTGCTCGTGAGGCAGACTTATATTCAAACCAATGGACACCGCTCCTCCCTCTGCGGCGCCTTTATTGGCGGCCTCCATGATTCCGGGACCGCCGCCGGTGATGATTGCATACCCCGATGCGGCCAGATCCCTGGCGATATCAACGGTCAGTGAATACCAGGGATGGTCAACTGGGGTGCGGGCCGATCCGTAGATGGTGACTGCTGGAGATTCCACCGTTGAGAGCGCGTCGAATCCTTCGACAAATTCCCCCATTATTCTGAACATTCTCCAGGAATCTCCCACCACCGTATTGTCCAATTCATATTTCGGTTCAATGCTCATGTTGTTTCCCCTGAGGTATTTTATCTTAGGCTCGCCGCTCTGCGAGATAGGTCTGCAGTTCTTTGGCCTGCTCGAGAATAGAAGAATCTACGCGGGTACTTCTGAATATTTTCTGGAGATACCGTTCACACAAGCGCCACTCCCCCTGCCATTTATGAATTCTGGCAATTTCAAGCCAGCCGTTGATTTTGAATTTCCTGGATCGGATGCAGGTGAGAAGAATATCCAGAGCCTGATCGAATTTATCAGCTGCCGCCAGGGCCCGGGCATAGCGAATTTTGTATTCCGTATTCTCAGGTTCAAGCTCTATGCTTTTGGCGCACAGATTCAGGGCAATGTCGTCGCCTTCGCCGGTTTTCAGGTAGACGGTGCCAAGCAGGCTGAGCGCCTCCCCGTCCGATTGATTGGCCACCAGAGCACGTTGCAGCCACGTGGCGGAGTCCTTGAGTTCTCCAAGATGAAAATAGCTTATGCCGATATATCGATAACACTGCGTTGCTCCTTGTTCCCCCACCTTTGCATCATGCCATTTTTTCAGCTCCTCTATACACTCCCAATATTTGCCGATGCGAAACTGACAGACACCCAGTTGAAATTGCAGTTCACTCAAGGACGCTGCTTCTTCTTCATCAGCAATGTTGAAGACTTTCAGGGCCCTGGTAAAAGAATTGACCGCCTGACCGTACTCGTGTAATTTTTTCTCGCCCAGCCCCTTGTTGAAGAGCGCCATAAAATTGTGCGGCTCAATTTCAAGAACCTGGTTGAAGGCGTCAAAAGCAGCACTCGTCATATTCATCAAGGCATAGGCAACCCCCAGGCTGTTGAGAAGGTTGACATCGTGAGGGTCAAGTTCCAGCCCTTTACGGTACTCCTTCACAGCGGCCGACAGGTCACTTTCGCCGAAATAGGCGTCGCCGCTTACATTGAGGCTCAGGCTATCGAAAACAACGCTGCTGCCCGGGCCGAAGAACGTGCCGTGGAGCAGTGCTTTCATACAGTTGCGGGCGATTTCCGGTTTCTTGTAATCGCGGAAGGGATAGGAGCTGATAGCGGCTGACAGTGAAAAGCGCTCACCCTGGTCTTCTGTCACTTTAGCAATCAATGTGGAGGCCCATTTCTCCGTGCTGGCAGCATTTTTCCCCGGCCGCATGATGAAATAGCCATCTTCATCGACCACGACAATCTCCCTGTCGAGATGGGCTTTCATCATGGGATCGAGGATTTTCCTGTCAACAAAATCCGGCTTCATATAGACCAGGGAGAAGGTGCTGAAATCTCTCCACCGATAGGATAATTTTCTTACGGTGGCCCGGCTGATTGTTCGCAGTGGAAACAGTTCAGGGTTTACCTGAAGTTGATAGTCACAAAATGAATACGGCCCTCTTCTGCCGGCCTGCTGCAGCGCCTTCCAGGCCTCATCGATGAGGACCCCCGCCAGGCGGTCGTGAGGTTCGCTTCGGTGTCGTTCATCGTTGTAGGAACTAAATCCGATATGAATGCGTCTGAGCCCTGCATTTCTGGCGAAATTGGTCAGGGAATGGCACAGGGATTTAACAAATGCTTTCTCTCGGCGGCCAATTACCAGACAAAACACGGATTGTCCTAAATGGAAGAGCGGAAAAGAGAATCGATTGAATTCTTGCAGAAGCCGACCGGTTTCCGCCGTGTGACGAAAAGACTCTTTCAGGGAACGCGCAGGAGACAACGATTCAGCGAGCACCAGGTGGAGGTCTCCTTGAAGGGCGATCCGGTGTAGATAATCCTTGAGTGAGTTGACGCTTGCCAATGAGGTCAGCGGCTCGAGAAATGTGTTTCTGGTCTCAAGGAACCGCTCAGTTATTGCTGAACACGTTTCTTTGAGCCACTGTTTAGATCCTTTTTCCATCACCAACTCGTCAATCCCGTCCACGAGGATTGCGAGTTCTTCGCTATCGACACAATCAAGAGGCAGCAGCAGCTTATCCGGCTCAAGCCAGACAGGGGTGTTCTGGTGGAATGCCCTTTCAAACTCGCGGGTGTGCCTGGTTGTAGAGAGGGTTTCCTTTATCGACGCAAGATTCTCTTTTGAGACGAGGGTAATCTTTTCCGACGTGGGGATAGTCGCAAGAATAATCTCTTCCAGGGTGTTACCAAAGACGATCAGATCAGTTTTTCTGAGGCCGGGATAAGGTGCGTTGTAAGGGGAATGTTCAAGATACATGGGCTAAGCACTCAGCTGAAATAGGTGATCAGTTCGTTACAGAGTTCAGGGATCTCGCTGTCAAGCACAGTGCGAAAGTCGATCAGGAGGCGTTCATTTTCTATTCTGCCGATCACCGGAACAGGCAAGGTTCTGAAATCCTTTTCAAGTCTCGATACCTTGATAGCGGTCGGCTCCAGTTCGACTGCCCAGCTTGTCAATCCGTATTCAGGCAGCGCCCCTCCTCCCACACGGGAAATGGTTGAAACCAGGTTCAGGCTGCATGAGTCGCCAATTAGGGGCCGCGTCCGCCGTAGAAATCTCTGGGCTCGCTTCTTGATGATCTCAGGCGGGTCGCTGATCATCCTGAGCGTCTGATTTTTCTTCAGTACCGCGTCCGGGTCGTAATAATCCCTGAGTACGCTTTCCAGCGAGGCAAGCGTGAATTTATCAATCCTCAGGGCTCTATTCAGCGGGTTACTCTTTATCCGTGAGATAATTTTTTCCTTGCCGACAATACTACCCGACTGGGGCCCCCCGAGTAATTTGTCGCCGCTGAAGGTAATCACATCGATACCGGATTTGACCACCTCCTGAACCGTTGGTTCGGAAGGGAGGCCAAATTTGGCAAGATCGGTAAAGCTTCCGCTGCCCAAATCCTCCATCACCGGCAGATCATATTTATTGCCGAGTTCCACCAGTTCCTCGCCGCTTACCTGGGAGGTGTAGCCGATAATCCTGAAATTTGACGTGTGTACCCTCAGCAGGAGCGCAGTAGATGCACTGATCGCCCTCTCGAAATCATATAGATGAGTTCTGTTGGTCGCCCCGACCTCAACCAGCGTTGCTCCACTTTTTTTCATCACGTCGGGAATCCTGAACGAGCCGCCAATTTCCACCAACTGACCCCGGGAAATGATAACTTCACGGTCACGTGCAAGTGTATCCAGGGATATGAGGACGGCTGCGGCATTGTTGTTTACTACCAGCGCAGCTTCAGCCCCGGTGAGATCGCAGATTATATCTTCGACCAGGCTGTACCTGCTTCCCCGCTTACCGGTGTCCAGGTTGAACTCCAGATTGGTGTAGCAGGCCCCGGCCATGGACAGCTGCCTGATGGTATGATCCGGCAGCAGAGAGCGGCCGAGGTTGGTATGGACGACGATGCCCGTCCCATTGATGACCCGTTTGAGATTCAAGTCCATCAACAGTGCAATTCTGCTTTTGAAGATCTCATCCCATTCGGTCTGAGATTCAGGGATGTGCACCTGCTCTTCATTCAAGAGCTGGCTGCGCAGCTGCTCGACTGATTGCTGCACTGCGCGTTTGGCTATGCGCAGAGGAATTTCCTGTTCTTGGGTAAAGGGTTCAAGCCTGGTCAGACACTCATCAACCTTGGGCAACATTCTAAGCAATTTATTCTTGTCTTTCATAGATACAGGGAAGTCTCGTGTGAGGGATTGGCAGTGAACTTTCCAGGCACTACTCTTTAACACCACATTTCTATTGATAACAATAATATATCAACATCGTCAAAAAGTGATAAACTTTTTTTCATGGGGGACCGGCAAACGTATTGACAAAGTGATAGAGAGGGTATAGTTTGTCGCGGCTTTTGCGGCAGGAGGGTGAGGCGGCAGAAGTGTAGAGGGGGGCGACAATTT
>JARRLH010000126.1:0-17810 GCA_037387205.1 Desulfofustis sp. | reverse complement strand
TGGATAAATGGAACCCGGAACGGATCGACGGGATCAAGCGGCTCAGGGACAAATACGGGCTGCGCTACGGCCTCCACTCTGCCTCCTTCGTCAACGCTGCGGAGATAGAACCCACGGTGAGGGTTGCCGCCCGGCAGCACCTGCTCGACTATGTCCAGCTGGCCCACGACCTGGAAGCGGAATATATCGTACTGCACTTCGGTTACCACTTCAGCCTGTTCATGGACGAAGTCTTCCGCTGCCTGGTGGAGACGTACAAGCCGGTGGTGGAACTGGCCGAGAAATATGAGCTGCCGATTGGTATCGAGAACATGAACAAGATGCATGAAGATTGCGAGGTCGCTTACCTGGGAGTCACCCCGGACGAACTGGGTCGCGTTTTCGACGAGATACCGTCGGACTATTTCGGGCTGACCCTGGACATCGCCCACGCCTGTTTGCTCCCCGGCGGCTGTGACCCTTTTATCGATCGCTATTCCGACAGGATTATCTCCACCCATGTGAGTGACAACGACATGGTCCTCGACCACCACCTGCCTGTTGGGGAAGGGAAGATAGACTTCAAATCCGTGTTCAAGCGGCTGATCGATATTGACTTCAAGGGCACCTTGAATATCGAGCTGCCGCGCAGCAACGAGGACAGGCTGCTGAGCAAGAAACGGCTGGAGCCTATCCTCGAAGAGCTCGGGGTGCTTGATGCGGCCCTGCAGCCATAGGCCGGTTGCCGGCAACGACGTTATGCAGTGACAAGAGAGAGGTCCGGATGGTTCCTTTTGGCAAGATGACAATGGCGAAATACAAGAGTAAAGGCGCCATCATTGCCGAACAACTTCTGCAGAGCCATTTCTGCCCTGCATATCATCGGTATTGTCGAAAGCAGGCCCGGCGACGGTAATTATGTGGCGGAACATCTGGATTTCGGCGGGCTTTCCTACCAATTGAAGAATATCTTCGACGAGAGCGACAGCCCGTATGAGATCCTGCAGGCCCGCAAAGCCTTCGAAGCCGGCGCGGTCAGTCTGGCTATCGAAGAGGGAAGCGACCGGGATATAGAGAATATCGCCAGGATCTGGAACGAGAAACGGGCCCTGGGCCGCTCAGGGGATTTTAACAGCTACACCCGCATGGGCTGAAAGCGAGAAGTGTGAACTTCCGCTTTTACATACATGGGCAGGTTAGCAAAGACGATGATCTGTCTTCCATCAACCCACAGGAGGAGAAAAACATGAAAAAACTACTTTTCAGTGTGTGCATGGCAGTGTTGGCACTTGGGTTTGTTGTCCAGTCCGGTGTTGCGGCCGACGACAAGTACCCAAGCAAACAGATTAACTGGTATATTCACTCTTCAGCCGGCGGAGGTACTGATATCTTCTCGCGAACCGCCGCACTCCGATTACGCCGGATTCTCAAAGTGCCGATCGTAATCTCGACCATGAGCGGCGGCTCCGGCGCCCGCATGCTCAATCACATGATGGAACAGCCGGCGGACGGTTACACCATCGTGTCACTGACAAATTCCAACCTGGCCACGATGGCGCGGGGCATGACCTCTGCCAGCCGTGACGATATCATCGGTATCGCCCGAGGCTGTTATGATCCCCAATCTCTGGTTATCAAAGCCGATGGCAAGCACAAGGATATCCAGGGAATCCTGGCCGCAGCCAAGGAAAGTCCCGGCAGTATCAAGGTTGGTGTGGCCCATATGGCGAGCATTGATCATGTCGCTTCCTACGAACTCGCGAAAGCGGCCGGGGTCGAATTCGAATTTGTACCGTTCGACGGTGGCGGTGAAATAATCGTGGCGCTGCTTGGCGACGTGATCGACATGGGCGTCCTTAATCCCAGCGAGTTCATGGGGCAGTACGAGGCCGGCAAGGTAAAGCCGGCGGTATTCCTGGTTGCCGATCGTCTGGAGGGGTTCCCTGACACCCCGACGGCGAAGGAACTGGGCTATGACGTGGAGATGGCAACCTGGCGCGGCGTCGGCGTGAAAGCCGGGACCCCGCCGGAAGTGGTGAAAATCCTGCGTGATGCGTTCCAGGAGTCCATGTCTCACAAGATCTACCAGAACTACCTGGCGGACAACTCAATGGGCCCGGAGTCCGTGCTGAACGGCGAGGATTGGGATGCATTCCTCGACGCCAAATGGCCCATCTGGCAGACCGCCATGAAAGAACTCGGCTACGTGGGCAAATAAGCCTGAGACGGTGCAGCACCCCGTTTCCGGGATGCTGCCCACATCAATCACCACCGCCCGCAGCGCTTTGCGGGCGGTGGCTTCGAAGACAGGACATCGATCCATGAAGAATAGAGACCTGCGCATGTCAATCGTGATGATGATCATTTTCATCATCCTTTTTGCCCTCAGCTTTTCGGCTTAGGGGTCGCTTATCTGGGCACGCTTGCTTCGATAAGCCTGTTCATAATCGTCATCATGCTCATATGGGGGGTCAGGAAGAAGTCGACCATCGCGCTCAATGCCTTAATCACCCCGATCCTGATCTACCTTATCTTCAACAAGATACTCCTGGTGCAGCTTCCCTCCGGAATCTTAATGTAAAGAGGTCGCCGTGTTAGATCAATTACTGCTCGGTTTCATGACCATCATGGAACCGATGAATTTTCTGGCCGTGTTCCTGGGGGTGCTGGGCGGCATGATCATCGGCTCCCTGCCTGGACTCACCGCTCCGATGGGCTGCGCCCTGCTGATCCCCTTCACCTATACCATGCAGCCGGTTCCCGCCATCACCATGCTGGTCAGCCTCTATTGCGGCGCCATGTTCGGCGGGTCGATTGCCGCCATCCTGGTGCATGCCCCCGGGACGCCGGCTGCCGCAGCGACTACCTTCGACGGCTATCCGCTGGCCCAGAAAGGCCAGGCCGGCAAGGCCCTGGGCATGGCCTGCATAAGTTCCGCCCTGGGCGGGTTATTCAGCGTCGTGGTACTTATCCTGCTGGCACCGGTGCTGGCGGATCTCGCTATTAAGTTCGGCCCTCCCGAGTATTTCGCCCTGGCGGTGTTCGGGCTAAGTATGATCAGCAGTCTAGGTTCGAAGTCAGTGGTGAAAAATCTGCTCGGCGGCACAATCGGGGTCTTCATCGCTTGCATTGGCATGGATAGCATATCCGGTTTCAGCCGCTACGATTTCGGTATTACCCATCTGATGGACGGAGTGAGTTTCATTCCGGTCATGATCGGGCTTTTTGCCGCAGCCGAGGTCTTCCGTCAAGCAGAGAAGGGAGTCCGGAAAATCGTTATCGACCGCAAGATTTCGGGGCTGCTTCCGACCTGGAAAGAGATCAAGTCTGTGAAGACGACCTTGATTCGTTCCTCGCTCATCGGGACCTTCATCGGTATCCTGCCGGCCGAGGGCGGCACGGTCGCATCGTTTATCGGCTACAATGAGGCGAAACGCTTCTCCAGAGAACCTGAGAAGTTTGGCACCGGGTCACTTGAGGGGGTTGCCGCCGCGGAATGCGCCAACAACTCTGCAACCGGCGGGGCAATGGTCCCTACCATGGCTCTGGGCATCCCTGGCAGCGGCACCACGGCCGTCATCCTCGGCGCCCTGCTCGTGCACGGCATGCGCCCGGGTCCGCTGCTCTTCATCCAGCACACGGATGTGGTCTACGCGGTGTTCATCGGCATGTTCTTCGCCAACCTGATGTTCCTCGGCTTGGGGCTTGGGGGGGCAAAGGTGTTCTCCCAGATCCTGCGAGTCCCGACCTATGTGTTGAGCCCGATTATTTTAGTACTCTGCGTGGTTGGTACCTATGCGCTTCATAACAACATGGCTGACGTCTGGATTATGCTGATCTGCGGTCTAGTGGGCTACAAGATGAAGGAGTACGGCTTTGCCGCGGCGCCCATCGTGCTGGGACTGGTATTGGGCGAGTTAATCGAGATATCCCTGCGGCGCTCGCTGATCGTGTTCGACAACAATGCTTTCATTTTTTTCACCCGACCCTGGGCCCTGACCTTCATTGTGCTGACTGTTCTCGGGCTCTGTTCACCCGCTATCCGATCCTGGGTGGAGAGCCGTGGAGAGAAGAACAAAAAGCAACAGGCTGCTGACTCACTGGAGTGAAATTCCTGCAATTCTGCGGAAGCACCTGTCAGCCGCAACCATTAGAGACGTCGACAGAAGGAGTTGCAAGTGAAGACTATCGCAGTACATCTTGAGCGCTGCACCGGCTGCAGGACGTGTGAACTCTATTGCGCGACCGAAAGAGGCAGCAATGCCAAAACGCTGCTTCAGGCCGTACAGGAGGACATTGTTCCCAAAGCCAGGATACGGGTCGAGGGCAGCAACCGGTTGTCCGTGGCTCTGCAGTGCAGGCACTGTCTGCAGGCGCCCTGTTTAGACTCTTGCCTGACCGGGGCATTGAAGCGCGACAGCGCAACCGGGACCGTGCTTACCCAAGAGAACCTCTGCATCGGCTGCTGGACCTGCACCCTGTTCTGCCCCTACGGCGTCATCTATCCCTGGCCGGAACGCAAGATTGCCCTGAAATGCGATCGCTGCAACTATATGGAGGTTCCCGTCTGCGTCGACGTCTGCCCGACCAGGGCGCTGGAACTGCTCGAAATGGACCAGTTCGAGGAAGCTATCGGCCGAAAGACCACCCGCCTTCTCTCGGACCTGCAGGACGAAAACGGGCGGGAATCAACCCTGCTGCTCGATCTGGCACGCCCAAACGGTCGTTGATAACCAAAGAATCAGAAAGCGGAAGAGCTATGGAAACTATTCATTTAAAAACCGCTGACCCGGTCAGCCAGAAGCTGTTGCGTTCCGCGGCGCAGCGGGGAATCGATCTCTTCTGGGACCGCTACGAGAAGGCACAACCCCAGGATGGCTTCATGCGGCTGGGGCTCTATTGCCCGTTTGAGTGCATGTACGGCCCGTGCAGGATCGACCCGTTCGGACGGGGACCTGCCCAGGGCATCTGCGGTCTGGATCGGGACCAGATGGTGGCCGCGACCATGCTGAGGCTCTGTCAACAGGGAGCAAATCAGGCCCTGGCCGCGGTACCCCACTGCACCGGATCAGACGGCCTGGCCTGCAGCGGCGTTCTCGGTGCCCTTATCGACACCGCACTCTCGGCCACGCAGCAGGAAAAACTCTGCTGCTCAGAGATTTTCGAGACCGCAGGACTGCTGCAGCGCAGTTCACGCAGTCATGAAGAATTGCTGAACAGAGCCTTGCGACTCGGCCTGCTGACACTGGCCCTGGTCGAGCAGGCCGGCACCTCGGCAGGGGCTGACACCCTGGAGTGCAGCCTGGGCTACGGCGCCCTTGCTGAGGCCCCGATACGAATCGGTTTCAGCGGTCGACCGTCCCGGGAACTGATCCAGGCTCTGGAGCAGGCACTGCTGAACGAGCCCGAGTCGCCGGCTGTTCTTCTGTCACTGGGCGATTGGCTCCAAATTGACGACCGGGTTATGCCGATTGGCACCACCTCGGGCGAAGCCGAACTGCTGCTGAGCAGCGGTGCCGTTCACCTTCTGGTTGCCGGGCCGGGCACGGATCCCGGCCTTCTAAAGGTCTGTGAACAAATGAATGTACCGGTCGTGCTGAACAATCTCGAGCCCGACAGCGGCAGCCTTCTCAGCCAAGCCCGGATCCGTGCCGAACAGTCGTCCCACCCGGATCCGTTTACCGAGGTTCCGGCCGAACTGCTTACCAGGGTAATCATGTCCGATACTTCGTTCTTAAAGGCGGTTGTGAGCGAATCGGTAGACCAGATCGCACTGATCGGTGGGAGCGACACACCTCACCTGCCGCTCGGAAGTCTCGCCGCCGGTCTCGTCTCCGGGCTGGCCGACAGCGGCATAAGAATTGCCGGCTGGGGAGACACGGCCCTGTGGATGGCAAAACTAACGCAGACAAACGCATCCGGGCTGCAACCGTTCACCCTCGAAAACGGTCAGGGACCCCTGTTGGCCGTCAAGGGAATGGCCGCAGCCGGCAAACTCGATGCCCTCAGAGGGATCTGCTTTACCGGCATAAAAAATGTCAAAGACTTCAGCATGGCCCTGGGCCTGGCCTATCTCGGCTGCCGGGTCAGCATGGCCACACCTATTCCAGTACACGGCAGTAAAAACGTCGTGCACTCACTGGCGCGCATGATCGGGGACCAGGGTGGGGAATTGCTCCATTTTGATCATCCTGCCGAGGCGGAGAGTCTGACAGATTGGTTCACTGCAGTGTAACGGTCATGTGGATGATGACAAGCAACGGAGTCTGGCTTTGGATTGCGTAGTAATCGGCGGCGGCGTTGCCGGCCTGCAGGCGGCACTGAGCTTTCGCAGGGCGTTTAAGGGAAAAACCGTAACCCTTATCGATACCGAGCGTGAAGTGGGCTACTACCGTACGCTTCTTCCCCAATTTATGAATCGCTCCATCCCGGAAAACAAGCTGTTCTTCTGGTACAACCAGGATGATCCGCAGTTCAAGGTTATCTGCGGAGTGAAGGCAGTGGCCGTACAACGCAAGAACAGGACATTGTCGCTCAGCGACGGATCAGAGGTAACGTATCGCCGGTTGATCATCGCCTCGGGCGGCCGCCCCCTTGTCCCGCCGGTATGCGCGCTCGATCGGATCGCTGGAATCTTCCCGGTACGGAGCCTGACCGCGGCCAGGGCTGCCCGTGACTGGCTGCCGCGGCACCCTGACGTCGTCATTGTCGGCGGCGGACTGGTCGGGGTGAAAACCGCTGCCCATCTTGCCGGACAGGGTTTTCCCGTCACCCTGGTCGAGAAAGAAAACCACCTGCTGCCCCAGGCCCTGTCCAGCCAGGCCGCAGAACTGGTGGAAGAGCATCTGCGGAGGAAAAAGGTACGGCTGCTGCTGGGAAGTACCGTTGAAGACCTACAATCCGCCGATAGTTCCGTCCGGGCAATCAGGGCTGACGGTCAATGGCTGAATTGCCAGACCCTGCTGGTGGCTGCCGGATCGGTTCCCGAGATCGATTTTCTCGCCGATTCAGGGCTGCTCAGGAAAGGCAATCTGGAGGTAAGTCGAACGCTGCAGACCGAAGACGAATGCATCTTCGCAGCCGGCGATGCCGTCACCATTGTCGAGCGCGGCTCCTTTACTCCGTGGACATGGCCTCAGGCCGTGGTGCAGGGACAGCTGGCTGCCGGCAACCTCTATGCAACGGCTCCGGTTTCGCTCTCCTGTCTGTCCCGGGTCAACGCCATGAACTTGAACGGCCTTTCTCTCGTTGTGCTCGGCATACCGGTTGCTGGAGCCCGACGGAGCGTGCTCTCAAGACCCGGCGACGGAGTACTCAGAGAGCTGTATCACGTAGACGGCAAGATCGTCGGGGGGGCGCTGGTAGGTGATATCACGAACGCGGGAAGACTGCACTGGATGATGACTGCCGGGGAACGGGTGGATATCGATTTCACCGCACTGCTTGAACCCCGCATCAATACCTTTGCCCGCTCCTCACTCAGTTGTGTTAACCATAATCCAAGGGCCGTGCTGCTGCCCTCCAGGGAGTCTGAAAGATGATCGTTTTCAAGGATGTGTGCGTGGGGTGCGGCAGGTGTCAACCCTATTGCCCGGCCGGTGCAATCCATTTCGAGGATCACCGGAGTAAGGTCGACCAGGAACTCTGTTTCGAGTGCGGTACCTGTCTGCGCAGCGAGATCTGCCCGGTCGACGCGATCCGCGAACCCGCCAATGTCTACCAGTACCCCCGCGCTCTGCGAAAGTATTTCAGCGATCCGACCTCGACCCATGCCGTGACCGGTATCCAGGGACGAGGAACGGAGGAATCCAAGACCAACGACGTGACCCTGCGCTGCGGCCCGGGCCAGGTCGGTATCGCCATCGAGATCGGCCGACCGACGCTTGGCATGGAGCTCGAAGATATCCAGAAAATCACCCGGGCGCTGGCCCGCAACGGCATCCATGAAATCGAACCGAACAACCCGATCAATTCGATGATCCTCGATCACCGGACCGGCGATCTCAAGCCTGAGCTGCTCGGAGAACGGGTGCTGAGCGCCATCATCGAAATGAGCATCGACCGGGACCGGCTGCCGGATATCCTGCGGGCAATCCGGGAAGTGATCCCGGATCTGGACTCCGTTTTCACGCTCGATGTGGTGACCATGCTGGAGCCTGGATTGTCCGTTCCACCCGAGGTGTTGAGGTCGATCGAGGCGGAAGGGTTCACCTGGCGGCCGAATGCGAAAATCAACATGGGGCTCGGCCGAGTAACCGAAAAGGAAAGTAACGCATGACACACAGCTTACACCGTGAAGGGACCCTCGACTCGCTGGACAAAGACTATGTCGTTTTTATCTATCCGGCGCGGGGCTATAACTACAAGGGATGTGCACCGAAGGTTCGGCGCCTGGTGGAGATCGTCTACCAGATTGGTCCGGCAAACATGATCGCCACGACGCTGAGAAAAAACTTGTACAGCGGAGTGGAGCCGGACGAGGTCCTGGACAGTATAGAGGAGGGCTGCCGGGTTTTCACCGTATTCAACAGCAGGGAAAAACTGAAGGAGTTGCTGAGGTCTTTCAAGGAGGCAGACGAGGGCATCTCTATCGTCGTCAGCGGCCTCATCGACCGGGTCAGGGAGGTGGCAGCCGAGGTCGGCCTCAATCCCCATACTATCAATCTTTCGCTGGGCATCCATGGCGGAACCGAGGCCCTGCCTCCCGCAGAGATCCGTCAGTTCACGACGATGTGCGGCCATGCGATGATCGCTCCGCACCTGGTCGAGGATGTCATCCGGCGGGTCAAGACGGGGAAACTCGATACCTGGAACGGCAGCATCACCCTGGCAAAGCCATGCGCCTGCGGAATCTATAACCCTTATCGCTCCATGGAACTACTCGACAACCTGGCTCCGCTCTACACGGTGTCGCGCTGGTAAGAAGACGGAAAAGGCGGGGTAAAGACGACCAGGAAAATATCACCTGAAATTATATAAACCACGATCAGAGGAAGAACAATGCCTGCAATCGACAAAGACACATGCACCGGCTGCCGGATCTGCCAGACGTACTGCACGGTTGATGCCATCGAATACGCCGACCGCAAATGTTACATCGACACGGATTTGTGCACCGAGTGCTATGTCTGCCTGCGTATGAAGGTGTGCCCTGAAGAGGCAATCTTCGCCGAGGAACTGGTGGGTTTCTACAAACAGTTCCAACATGTCATCAGCGACCCGGTTGAGAACCACGGGGTGACCGGCGTGACCGGCCGGGGCACCGAAGAGGTGAAAACCAACGACGTGTCCGGTCGGGTCAAAAAGGGCTGGATCGGGCTCTCCATCGACATGGGGCGGCCCGGTCTCGGCGTCTATCTCAGGGACGCCGAGAAGGTTGCCATGGCAATGGCGCGGGCTGGATTCAAGCTGGCTCCGCAGGAAGAATCACCGCTCGCCGCCCTGATGCCCGATGATAGTACCGGGAAGCTTGAAGAGGGCTGCCTCGATTACCGGCTGCTATCGGTAATCATCGAGGGACGCTGTGAGGAGAAGAATGCCATAGACGTATTGAAGGCCTTGCTCAAGGTTGAAAAAGAGATCGACACCGTTTTCTCGGTCGGCCTGATCAGCCGGGTAGACGAGAATGGAGACTGCCGGGCCCTCGAGTTTCTCGACGAACTCGGCATCGAGCGGCCCCATCGCGGCAAGGTCAACCCCGGCCTCGGCAAACCATTATCAACTGATTAACCGGCAGGAGATATATAATGACTCATTCACTGCACCGCTCCGGCGATATAGAATCCCAGAAGAAGGACTACGTCTGGTTCATGTACCAGACCAAGGGCGTCAACGATGTCGATATCAAGCCCAAGGCGCTCGAGTTCATCGCCGTAGCCGAGGCTGTCGGTTCGGAGAATTGGGGAGACGTCAAAACCGGCCCGAAGCTGCGCTATTCGATCGAGGAGATCAAGGACGGCATCACCGACAAGTCGCGGCTGCGCGGGATTTTCACGAAAAAGGAACAGGTCGTCGACTTCCTGAAACAGATCAAGGAGAAGGACCTGGGCATGTCGGTGATCATCTCGGGAGTCCTGTCGGAGGTGATTCCCGCCTGCAAGGAGGCCGGGGTGACCCCGCACTCGATCAACTACTCGCTCGGGGTCTGGGGAAAAAAGGACAAGCTGCCCGACGAGGATACCCTGGCGATTACGACGATGTGCGGTCACCACATGATCCCGCCGAAGTTCGTCGCCTATGTGAGGCGCCGGGTCAAGAAAGGCAAGATCACCCCTGAGCAAGGGGCGAAGATGCTGGCCGAATTCTGTGAGTCGGCCAGTCCCCTGCTCAACAAGCGTGCTGACGAAACCGGAGCCCGGCCCTGCAGCGGCATCGCTGAACTGATCGAAAGGGCTGAGATCATCATCTCCTGTGTGACCGGTTCAGCTGCGCTGGCGGTGGCCGAGGAGGCTGCCCTGCATCTGGGGCCGCAGCATCTGTTCGCCGATGTCAACACCGCATCCCCGCGGACCATGGAGCTTGTGTACGAAACGCTGCGGGGGAGCGGCTCCGCGTTCGCCGACGTTGCACTGATGGGAGCCGTCCCGGCATTTTTGCACCGGGTCCCGTGTCTTGCTTCCGGCACCGGCGCGCAGCGGCTGAAAACCTCCATGGAACCGCTCGGGATGGACATTACCTGGGTCGGGCAGGCGCCGGGCCAGGCTTCGGCCATCAAGATGCTTCGTTCTGTCTTTATGAAGGGATTCCTGGCGCTGCTCATCGAGACGCTTGGGGCGACTCACCGGTACGGGGTCGACGCCATCGTACTCGATTCCCTCGCCCGCACCATGGCGCAGAACGACTTCCTCGAAACCGTCCGGCTGCAGCTCGCCAAGGGGGTTATCAGCGCGGAGCGCATGTCCCATGAAATGGAGGCCGTGGTAAAGTCTCTGGTCGATATGGGTGCCCCCGCCACCATGTCGAAAGCGACGCGGGACACACTTCAGTGGTGCAGCGCACTTGAACTGGCGAAATATTTCAATCACGAAACGGACCGCTCTCTCGACGAGATCCTTGACGCGTTGACCGTTGAAGTCCGGAAATGAAGAAAAACCTGGCCCTGCTGCTCTGCTTTTTCTTCGGCCATGCCGTCTTTCACTTCCTGGCCCAGAGCTTTGCCGTCCTGCTGCCGTCCATTCAACAGACTTTTGGCGTCACCCCGGTCCAGATCGGTGCCCTGATCACCGTCAGGGAAATCGCCACCGGTCTGATCTCGCTTCCCGGCGGCATGCTCTCCGACTATTTTGCCAAGCACCGGGCGCTTCTGCTCAGCGGCTGTCTGCTGCTTTACGCCATTGCCTGGCTCCTGATCGGCTGGGCCCCTTACTTTGCTGTACTCTCCGTCGGCATGGTGCTGATTGCAGCAGCCAGCGCCGTATGGCACCTGCCCTCGCTGGTCGAACTCGGCGCCCGGTTCCCGGACAGGCGCGGCACCGTGTTCGCGATCCACGGGGCCGGTGGCAGTTCGGGAGATATCGTCGGTCCGATGGCTACAGGGATGCTGCTTGCCTATTTCTCCTGGCGGGAGATCCTGACCATCTACACCGCCCTGCCGCTGGTCATCGCCGTTTGGACTTTCCTGCTGATCAGCAGACTCTACCGCCGCGGACCGACCGGTCAAAGTCACAAGGCGGTGCCGCCGCGGACCAACCCGAAGGAAAATCTTCGGCTCTGCTGGGCGATCCTGAAAACCACCGATATCTGGCTCGTTAACGTCGTTGCGGGTTTACGCTCGATGTGCTTTACCGTGCTGATCACCTTCCTGCCGATATACATGCACGACAGCGGCTTCAGCGCGCCCTCGATCGGTTTCCATTTCGGCCTGCTCTGGGCCATCGGCTTGCTGGCCAGCCCGGCCATGGGCTTCTTCTCCGATCGCTGGGGGCGTAAGATTGTGCTGGTTCCGGCTTTGCTTTATTCGAGCATGATGGTCGGAATCCTTGCCTTCTACGGCACCGGTCCGCTGTTCACGCTGCTGATCGTCCTGCTCGGTTTTTCCATCAGGAGCGACTATTCGCTGATCAATGCTACGATCATCGACATCGTCAAAGGCAAGGTCGAGAATACCATGCTCGGCATCCTGTCATTCTCCCGCTCACTGATGGGGGCAGTTGCACCTCTGCTTGCCGGTTTTCTTTACCAGCAGTCGGGTATGCGAGCCGCTCTGCTCTTTATCAGCGCATTATTTATGGTGGCGGCCGTTCTCTTCTCGATTGCCAGACTGGATCGTGCTCAGCCCTGATAATGATATTGTCCTCACAGGATTGTCTAATTCTTGTTAATTGCGGTCCTTTGTTCAACCGACGAAAAATGAGGTAAGGTGTGTCTGGTGCCAGTCAGTTTTTATCTGCAATCATTTTCAATGTTTGTTGGCTTGGAGAACGACATTTACAGGTGCAGGAACCCCGCCCCGATATGGGATACCACTCTTGCTTTTCCTGTTTTCATATTTATTTTTTGATTCCGTTGGTTAACGTTCAAACCCCATGACTTCGCTTCGCGGTCTTCGAGAAAATGGTTCAAAACAGCGGTGATGCGGAGGCCTTGGGGTTGGATAGAGATGTCACATGCAGCACCTGTCAGCGAGTTATTGGCTTGTCGTATTGTGGGTGGGACTTGTAAGTCTGCTTCCACCTGCACACGCCACCCCCGGTAACTCCTCCCTCGACCAGGCTCAAGAAGCCTTCCAGCAAGGAAACTATAAAGATGCCCTTGGCCTTTATGACCTCGTCTCAGGTCAGGATCGGCTTGCCGCAATTGTCGGTGCGAATCGCATCCGGATTGTGACCGGCGACTATTCCGAGGCAGAGCACTCTTTAAGGCAGTCGCTCGCAGCATTCGAGAAAAACGAAACAATAAGCGGACTGTTAGCTGAAATACTCATCCTGACCGGTCGCTCACATGAGGCGCTCCAGGTTTTGCAGCCTTTCATTGAGGATCAGCTTGCCGGCGTCCGAAGTTTGGTGCAGTTCGGCACTATTCTCACACTTCATGGACGCCGGTCTGAAGCCGAGCCTTATTACCTGCAGGCAATCTCCTATTATGACCGGGGGCTGGTTTTCGAAGCTGAAGATATTGCCTGGGTGGGCGAGGCCTGCCGTGAACTGGAGCGCTTTCACGATGCCAACAACCTGTTCCGAGAGGCTGCCCGCCTCGAGCCCGAGAACTTAGAAGTCCACCAGCTCTGGGGAGATCTTTTCCGTGAAAAATACAATATCGCCGAAGCACGGCGCTCCTATGGGGACGTTCTCAAACAAAATGAAAACTATGTCCCCGCGCTTGTCGGTATGGCGATAATTGAGGGAGGGCAGGCAGCTCACTCATTTCTGGACAGTGCCCTTGCCATTAACCCGCGCTCCGTACCGGCTTTTGTGGCCCGTGCAGCTTTACTGAGCGAGGACGAACGCTATGACGAGGCGGTTTATTGCCTTGAGCAGGCACTGCATATAAATCCCGAGTCCATTGATGCCATGGCCATAATGGCGGCCATTGCCTTCTTGAAAGACGATGATGAAACGCTTCAAGGTGTTGAAAAACAGGCAGCGCAACTGAGTCCCGGTAATGGGGTATTTTATGCCCGCATTGCTGAGATATGCGGCCGCAGCTATCGCTTCGACAAAGCCGTTGAGATGGCCCGCAAAGCCGTGGCGCTGAATAGTCGCCTCTGGAGCGGACACATAACCTTGGGTATCAACCTGCTGCGCCAGGGAGAGGAAATCGAGGCGCTTTATCATCTTGAAGAGGGTTTTCGGGGAGACCCATTCAACCTTCGGGCGATGAACTTGCTGAAAGTGCTTGACGTACTCGACGGTTTTGAAACTCGAACAACCGAGAATTTTGTTGTCCGTATGCATTCCTCTGAGGCAAATGTTCTCTGGCCTTATCTGAAACCGCTCCTGGAAGAAAGCTGGGCAACGCTCACCGGCAAATACGATTTCATCCCCCAAGGGCCTATTCTCATAGAACTATTTTCCGATTACCAAGACTTTGCGGTGCGAACTTCGGGGCTGCCGGATATAGGTCACCTCCTCGGGGTCTGTTTCGGCAGCGTAATCACCCTGGGTTCTCCAAGAGGGCATAAACCGCCTGGTACGATTAACTGGCAGGAGGTCGTCTGGCATGAATTCGCCCATGTCATCACCCTGCAGATGACCAGAAACAATATACCGCGCTGGCTCCCGAATGGGGACGGCACCAGGAGATTGAGCTCATAAAGGCGGTCCAGGAAAACAGGATTATCGGGCTCAGTGGGCTGAACGAGAGCTTTTCCCGGGCCAAATCCCTGGCGGATCTGGATTTTGCCTACTATCAGTCTTCCCTGCTGGTTGAGTTCATTGCGGAGCGCTATGGATTTGAGATGCTCAAGTCGCTTATCTATGGCTTTGCCGCACAGGTGGACATGAACGATGTTTTCAGAACAGTTTTCGGTATGCCGCTGGAAGAAGTTGAGGGGCAGTTTATTTCCTGGATCAACGGACGGGTAGAGATGCTTGACGTCGATCTGGATCAAGCTGTGTTTGACAACCATGGCTCGCATTCTGATCAGCACGACGGTAAAAGCCCGGTGGCCTCGGAGGACCAGAAGAACGGATTGATAGAAGCGTTGTACCAGCAGATTGAGACCAGTCCGCGCAACTTCTTTGCTCATTTACAATTGGGACTGATTTTTTATGCAGACGATAATCTTGTAGGAGCCTTAGATCATTTGACCAGAGCCAGTGAGCTGCTGCCGTCCTACAGCAGCTCACCCAATCCACGGCAGATCCTGGCCGAGATATATGAGGAACTTGAGGATGTTGAGGCCATGACCCGTGAACTGGAAGCCCTGTTGCATGTCCATCAATACGCCTATGGCGCCTGCCTGAAATTAGCCCAGGTAGCGCAATCAGGCAGCGACTATGACCGGGCTGTCTATTATCTGGAGAAAGCCATTGCTCTTAATCCCTACGATCAGGCGGTCCATCGTTCGTTGGCTGCTGCTGCAATGCAGCAATTGGATTATCCAACTGCCATCCGGGAATACGGGGTTTTGCTGGCTTTGGACGACACAGATCCGGCTTTGGCCAATGCAAATCTAGCCGAAGCCTTCCTGCTCCATGGCAACAAATTGGAGGCAAAACGTTATGCGTTGGCGGCTCTGGAAATTGCTCCCATGTTTGAGCGGGCCCAGAATATTCTCCTGACCGCAGTGGATCCTTGAGTCGCCGCAGAGAATGACTTTATCGCGGCAGACGCCATTGCTGCGTGAAGATAAGGAGCCTTCGACTCTCACCTTATCCGCTCAGGAGTTCCAGCTCACGGATGCTGCATCGGGGTATGGCAACAGAATCTGAAAACTTGCGCAGCCTCACAGGCTTCATCGTTGGGGAGGCTTGAAAGCAAACGGCAGGTGGCCATGAAGCCTCTTTTGTTGCTCATAGTAATGGTGCTGCTCGGCATCGGTAGCGCGCTGGCGCAGGATGAATCGATGCTCGCCGAAACGGCACGCGCGCCAGCAGAAACGCGTGCCGGGGAACATGAATTCGTCTTCATGAGGGGCAAATATGTGAATTATCAAACGGGCGTATCTTCGGGATATCGAGACTTTCGAAACCGTGCCTGGTGGCAGACTGATTTTGATGGCGCCGATCGCAATTTGCTGCGCGCTCTGAGGCGCTATACATCGATCGACACCTCCAGTGAAAGCTTCAAGGTTCTGTCGTTGACGGATCCGGAACTTTTCGAGAATCCATTTTTGTACATCAACATGAAGCGGGTGCCCCTGTATTCCGGCAACGGCCCCAATTTTTCCGGGCCAGAAGCTGCCGCCCTCAGAGAATACATGCTGCGGGGAGGATTCGTCATGGTGGATGATTTCTGGGGTCCCGAACACTGGCAGGATTTTCTTGTTGAACTCGCTAAAATCTTCCCGGAGCGTAAACCACGGAAATTGGCATTGAGCCATCCAATATTTCATTGTTTCTTTGATATCGATGAAATCACGCAGGTCCCGGGTCGGGGAGTTACCTGGAATTTCGGCTGGGGGTTTAGCCTTGACAACGCAGACTACCCGACCTCGGTGCATGGCTTGTTCGATGATGAGAACAGGTTGATGATGGTAGTCAATTTCAACACGGACCTGGGCGACGGACTGGAGCACACATTCGACCAGTTTTACCCAACCCGCTATTGCAACGAAGCTTACAAGCTGGTCATCAACTATATTATTCACGCCATGAGCCATTAACATGAAAACTAATGTCCTGCTCTGTGCCTTCGTTGCCGGCTTGTCTCTGCTTGGGTCAGACAGTGCAGCTGAAATTTCCCTCTCCACAGATCGGCGTTTAGAACTGCATGAAGCAGGTGATGCCTTCACCTTTGTCCGTGTAGAATATGACACCACCAGCGGCGGTTGGTATGGGGATGATGAGTGGGGAGGATGGCACACCTGGGCTGTAGATTTTCCAGCTGCTGATCAAAATTTTCTGCGGGGTGTCCGCAGGCTGACCAATATCCATGTCAACAGCGAGCCAATCGTCATGCGGCTCGATGATGATCGGATTTTTGAATACCCCTTTCTGTATATGCTTGAAGTTGGCCGGCAGGGGATCCAATTTTCGGAAAAAGAAATGCACAATCTGCGTGAATACCTTTTACGGGGAGGCTTTCTTTTTATCGACGATTTTTGGGGAACATGGCAATGGGCTAATTTTTATGAAACCTTTTCACAGGTTTTTCCGGATAAATCTGTCGTGGAGCTCAGCAAGGATCATCAAATATTCCATTCTTTCTATGACATTGACGGTCCGCAGATGATCCCCAGAGTCAATAACGTGGATAACTATCCTGAACAGGATGTTGATGTCGCCATCAATCGTGCGGTCCTCGATGATGACGGGCGGGTAATGGTACTGATGAATTGGAACTCGGATATTGGTGATGGTTGGGAGCATACGTATCATCCTGTCTACCCAACCCACTATGCCAATATGGCATATCGGCTGGGCATAAACTACTTGATGTACGCGCTGACCCACTAGCCGGTCATACCGGCCAGAATCTGCCTTGTTGCTGCGTCGTTAAAATTCCGCTTGGTGCAACCCGAGTAGTTCTGCTGGAGTTCGACAACTGCACAGCGGGTCATGAGAGATGACAATGGAGGTCACATCAATGTCTGAAACGAAGGTAAAGGAAACCAAACCCCTCGTCGATAGCGAAGATGAAATTGCCCTGGTCGAGCGCATGAAAGCGGGCCGGAAAAAAATAGCCAGGGAACTCAGCAAAGTGATTGTCGGCCAGGATGAGGTGATTCAGGAAGTTTTGATCGCCCTTTTTGCCGGGGGACATTCATTGATAACCGGTGTTCCCGGACTGGCCAAGACCCTGCTTATCAAAACGATTGCCGATATCACCCAGCTCAGCTTCGGGCGGATTCAATTTACCCCTGACCTGATGCCGGCAGATGTCATCGGCACCGAAGTCGTGGAGGAAGATCCGCTTACGGGACGGCGACTTTTGAAATTTGTCAAGGGCCCTATATTTGCAAACATACTGCTGGCCGACGAAATTAATCGCACGCCTCCTAAAACCCAATCCGCCCTGCTCGAAGCAATGGAAGAGCAGCAGGTGACCGCCGGTGGAGTCACCTACAAACTGGATACTCCTTTTTTCGTACTCGCTACTCAGAATCCCATTGAACTGGAGGGCACCTACCCGCTTCCGGAGGCCCAACTGGACCGTTTCATGTTCAAGATAATGATTGATTACCTGCCGGAAGATGAGGAAATCGCTGTTGTCAACGCTACCACCGGTAC
>JARRLH010000125.1:9108-9922 GCA_037387205.1 Desulfofustis sp. | reverse complement strand
TCTGGGGCTGACCGTCGATGGTTGCGGTTATCTCAGCCTGGCGGCAGACCTGATTGTTGCTGCTGTTCTGATAGGCCGGCTGCGGCACCACCTGGTAGTTAGAACCGGTATCCGGGTTCTTTATTTCCGCTTGTTTCCTAGTCGAAAAGCGGGATTCCCTTGGCCGCGATCTTGGTGGTGAACCCCAGACTGTTCAGGCTGGTGCTGAAGGTCTCCAGGGTATCCGGCTCACCATGAATCAAAAAGACGGTTTTCGGCTTTTCCTTGAAGCTGGTCAGCCAGTTGGTCAGCTCGTCTTTGTCGGCATGGGCTGAGAATGAGCTGATTTTGGCTATTTCAGCTTTTACCGCGAATTCCGAACCCATCATCTTTATCTCTTCCGCCCCGTCGAGAAGAATTCGGCCAAGGGTGCCTGGGGCTTGGTACCCAAAGACTAGCACGGTGTTTCTCGGGTCCCAGATCCCGTGCTTGAGATGATGGCGAATGCGGCCGGCGGTGCACATGCCGCTTCCGGCAATGACGATGGCCGGACCGTCCATCTGATTGACCCGGCGTGATTCGTCGACGCTTGGAGTGCAGATCAGCCCGGGGAAATCGAAGGGCTGATCGGTTCTGGCCCGGGCTTCCTCGTCATAGATGTCGGGATGCTTTTTGAAGACTTCGGTGATCTTGATTGCCAGGGGGCTGTCCAGGTAGATACTGACCGGTGGAAAGTTCGGTTCTTCATTTTTCAGGGCGCTGAGCACATAGAGAAGCTCCTGGGTTCTTTCCAATGCAAAGCAGGGAATCAGCAGTTTTCCACCGCGGCCGCAGG
>JARRLH010000125.1:0-9098 GCA_037387205.1 Desulfofustis sp. | reverse complement strand
CCTCTTTTCTGGGCAGGTTCTTCTGGTGCACTCGATCCCCGTAGGTGGATTCAATGAACACGTAGTCGCTGTTCCAGATGAAGGTCGGATCTTCGATTATGGGTACATCCCACTGGCCGAGATCTCCTGAAAAGACGGTCTTGGTCTCGCCCGAGTCTTCATTTTCTATAAACAGTTCGACGATCGAGGAGCCGATCACATGGCCCGCATCCCGAAGGCGGAAAGTGACCCCCGGGGCAGCCTGCATCGATTCGTTGTAGTTGATGACCTGGATGAGCGACACCGTTTTATCTACATCTTTTTCAGTATAGAGCGGCTCCCTCGGTACCAGTCCCTTTCTGAGCCTTCTTCTGTTTTCATGCTCGGTATCTTTTTCCTGAATGTAGGCCGAATCGGCGAGCATGATCGGCAGCAGGTCGGCGGTGGGGGGGCTTGCATAGATGGTGCCGGAAAATCCCTGCTTGACCAGTTTGGGCAGCAGACCGCAGTGGTCGATGTGACCATGGGTGTTGATCACGAAGTCGATGCTTTTCGGGTCGAAGTCAAACGGTTCGTAATTGAGCCTGTTCATTGATTTGGATCCCTGGTACATGCCGCAATCGATGAGCAACCGGGACGACGCAGCGTCTACGAGATGGCATGATCCGGTGACGAAGCCGGCGGCGCCGTGAGAGGTTATCTGCATGGAGTTGTCCTTTGGTTAACGTTGAAGGTATGTTTGAAAAATTGTTTTTTTACTCCTGAAATGATAGTCAAACTAACACGATGCTGCTGATAATGCACCACCGCAAAAGTCGATGGGGGCCGGTACGCCGCAGCCCCCTTTGCCATCCAGGCTGGGCTGAGTTACTATAAGCTGAAAAGGAGATTTTCAAGCCACTTAAGAATAGGTGAATCGTGATGGACGTTCTCCACCGTCAAGAAAACCAGCCCGCCGGGCCGGTCCGGTTGAACTCCCCATCTATAACAAGGTCGAAGAGCAGGTCTGCTGCGGCGGTTCACCGCCGCCAATGAGTCCGCCTTATGCCCGGCCCGGCTATACCCTGTGCAGTTTCGTTGAGCGTCTAGAAGCCACCGAAGCAGGTCCGGTTCCGGTGGTCTGTACCCGGCGCTCCTGGCCGGATCTGGCCGGGACAGTCCTGGCCAGGCTTGGTTTTAAGCGCAACCGTTATCTGGTCGCTCCGGGGCTTTACGCTGTCGGTGCGCCGGACCGAAGCGCCCCGGTACTGGTCACGGCCAATTACAAACTGAGTTTCGACACGCTGCGTTTCGCGCTGCCGGGCATGCACCTCTGGCTGCTGGTTCTCGACACGTGCGGCATCAATGTCTGGTGCGCCGCCGGCAAGGGGACGTTTTCCACCCAAGAGCTTGTCTTCCGGGTGGAGTCGAGCGGACTGGCAAAACTGGTCGAACATCGCCGATTGATCGTTCCGCAGCTCGGCGCAACCGGGATTTCGGCCCTGCAGGTGAAGAAGCAAAGCGGTTTTTCTGTCCAGTTTGGCCCCCTCAGGGCCTCGGACATTGCCGCCTGGTTCGACAACGGGAAAAGAGACATTGAGGGCATGCGAGACGTGACGTTTAGTTTAAAAGAGCGGGCTGAGCTCATTCCTGTCGAATTTCATCTGGCCTTAAAGTCCATGTGGTGGCTGTTTCCACTGCTGTTTATAGTAAGCGGCATTGGCCCGGATCTGGAAATTACCGCCCGGTTAATGAGCAGGGGAATGTGGATGGTTGTCGCCCTGCTGGCCGGGATCGGTGCGGGAATTATCCTGGTTCCGCTGCTCCTGCCCTGGCTGCCGGGCCGTGCCTTTGCTCTCAAGGGAGCCGGTGCCGGCCTGCTGTGCGGCCTGCTTTTAAATTTTCTGCCGGAGACAGGACTGCGCCTGCCGGAATTGTTGGCGCTTCTCGGTGTCGTCGTGGTTATGAGTTCCTACCTGGGGATGAATTTCACCGGTTCGACACCCTATACCTCTCCAACGGGTGTCGAGTGGGAGATGAAAAAAGCCATCCCGGCTCAGTTTACTCTCTTGGTCGGGGCGCTGATGCTCTGGGTCGGCACGCCGCTGGTGCTGTCCTGAGGTTGAGAATTATATATGAAAGATTTCAGATATATAGATGGTGTGTCCAGTCTTAGTCTGGACAGAAGTGTGTGCATCGGCTGTAAGATGTGTTCCCAGGTCTGCCCCCAGGCCGTCTTTTCCTATCATGCCGGCAAGGCCTCCATTGAAGATGGCGACGGCTGCATGGAGTGCGGCGCCTGCGGCCTCAATTGTCCGGTTGGGGCGGTGAGCGTCAATCCGGGTGTCGGCTGAGCGACCCTTGTGGTCAGCCGGTGGCTGAACAGGATAGGGATCAGGTCCAGAGGTTGCTGCTAAGCTGGTTTCCAATCGGAAACGGCTCTTTTGCTCAATTTTTGCGTTGCGCTCGAAATTTTATCCTCGCGATATCAACCATATGGTTTGCGGCAAAATTTCTCGCACGCCTTAATCTTGAAGCAAAATCAATCGTTTCCGAACGGAAACTGTACATAATGATTCTAAGCCCAATCCATCGCCTCATGGTGTGTTCCTTTCAGAAGAGTGGAAAGCGGCGAGGACGAGCGCTGTGCTATGAACTCTCTGCATCGCCCAGAAGCTTTTCCAGCTGCAGATCGTCTCTGAAATAGCTTATTCCCTCGTGGTTGGTGAGGTCGAGGTGGATGGGGGAGATGGTCACAAAGCCCTCGCCCAGGGCCCAGACATCGGTGTCTTTGCCGCTGTCCAGCAGCGGTGTGCCGCCGCCGATCCAATAATGCATTCTGCCCCTGGGGTCCGCTACTTCCTGAACGGCCTGCTTCCAGATCCTGCGTCCCTGCCTGGTTATTTTCACGCCTCGCAGCTCACTTGCGGCCGGAATGTTTACGTTCATCAGGGTGCTGGCCGGCAGCCCATGGGCAATGACCCGCTGGGCCAGCTGTCTGATCAGCAGTTCCGCCTTACCGTAGTCAAGAGGCGGCTCGCCGGCCATCGACACCGCCATGGAGGGAACCGCGTACATGGTCCCTTCGATGGCCGCAGAGACGGTACCGGAATAGGTGATGTCATCGCCGATGTTGGGGCCGCTGTTGATACCGGAAACCAGCAGGTCCGGCGCCCGCTCAAATATCTTCCCCAGGGCGACGGCGACGCAGTCGGTGGGGGTACCGTCAAGGGTATAGACATCCTCGTCGAGTTCGGTCAGCCGCAACGGGCGGTGCATGGTAAGGGCATGGGCTATAGCCGAGTTGTCCCGGTCTGGGGCAACGATGACGATCTTGCCGAGTGCGGACAACGACTCTTTCAGGGCCTTCAGGCCGGGACTGTGAATGCCGTCGTCATTGGTAAGCAAAATGGTGTGCATGCGTTGCTCCAGTATTTTCTATGGATTTTAATTCGGTGATTCGCCAGAATGGCTCAATGATCGGATTGGCGATATTGCCCTTGGTGGTGCAGATGCCCACATCGAATGGCTCCAGCTCTGGGGCGGCGTCGAGGATGACGACCTGATTCTGCAGCGGTGAATTGTCCAGAACCAGTCGGGGAACCACTCCGATGCCGCAGCCCATGGCGACCATGGCGATCATTGCCTCATTGCCGGCCACATACGAATAAATCTGCGGATTGATCTGCTTGTCCGCGAACCAGCGTTCACAGCGCACCCTGCTCAACCCCCGTTCAGGCATGATCACCCCTTTCTGCAGCAACTCGTCGACGGCCGCCGCCGCATCTGTTTCCGGGCTGCGGGGGCCGATGAAGATAAGCGGGGTTTGCAGCAGCTTGAGAAAACGGATATGGGACGGCAGGTGCTCAGGCAGTGCCGCTATGGTTACATCGGCCTCGCCGTTTTCAAGACGGTCCATGGCCATGGCGGCGTCGCCAGTGGAAAGTTTGAGATGAACGTCGGGGTAGTCCTGGCGGAAATCGTTGATGATGCCGGGCAGGATGGAGAGAATTGCCGTTACCGAGCAATAAATAGACAACTCTCCTCGAAGACGGTTTCCCGAGCAGAGCTGGTTCTGCAGAAGACGATAACGCCGCACCACGTCCGAACCATATTCCCTGAACAGTCTTCCTGTTTCAGTGAGGCGGACCGAACGGTTGTTTCTGAAAAACAACGGTTCACCCAATTCCTGCTCAAGTCTCTGAATGGTCCTGGTGAGGCCCGATCGGGTAATATTGCAGGCTCTGCTGGTGCGGCCGAAATGCAGCGTATCAGCCAGGTGCAGAAATAAATTCAGGGAGCGTATATCCATGCAGATCTGAGACGATGAAGATTGTTGCAAAATATGCAACATAATATCACAAATAAATCACTTGACGCAATAAAACTTTATATCTATATGGTGTGGGATAATTATCTGATGTTCCATCCAAAAATATCACAACCAAAAGGAGATAGATCATGGCTGAAAATTATTTCAATTCATTGCCGCTGAGGCTGCAATTAGAGGAACTCGGTCAATGCCGTTTCATGGAGAGCGATGAGTTCAACGGTGTCGAGGCGCTGCGGGGCAAGAAAATCGTCATCGTCGGCTGTGGAGCCCAGGGGCTCAACCAGGGACTGAACCTGAGGGATTCGGGACTGGATGTGTCCTATACGCTTCGCGATTCGGCCATCAAAGAAAAGCGCCAATCCTGGAAAAACGCCACCGAACAGGGCTTTACCGTAGGATCCTATGAAGAACTCCTGCCCACCGCCGACCTGGTGATCAACCTGACCCCCGACAAGCAGCACACCGCGGTGGTGTCGGCGATCATGCCATTGATGAAAGAGGGGGCCTGCCTCTCCTATTCCCACGGTTTCAATATTGTCGAGGAAGGAATTCAGATCAGGGACGACATAACCGTTATCATGGTCGCTCCGAAGGGTCCCGGGACCGAGGTGCGGACGGAATATATGAGAGGATTCGGCATTCCTACCCTGATAGCCGTTCATCGGGAGAACGACCCCCAGGGCATCGGACTGGAAATCGCCAAGGCCTATGCCTGCGGTACGGGCGGTGATCGGGCCGGCGTCCTGCAGTCGTCCTTCGTGGCCGAAGTCAAATCCGACCTGATGGGTGAGCAGACCATCCTCTGCGGCCTGCTGCAGACCGGCTCCCTGCTCTGCTATAACAAGATGATCGACAAGGGGGTCGAGTCGGGGTACGCCTCCAAACTGGTCCAATACGGCTGGGAGGTGATAACCGAAGCCCTGAAGCATGGGGGCATCACCAACATGATGGACCGCCTGTCCAACCCGGCCAAAATCAAAGCCCACATCCTTTCGGAAGAGTTGAAAAATATTCTTACTCCGCTGTTCGAGAAGCACATGGACGATATCATGTCGGGGGTCTTTTCGAAGACGATGATGGAAGATTGGGCCAACGGCGATGCCGACCTTCTGGCCTGGCGCAAAGCCACCGGCGAGACGCCGTTCGAGAAGGCGGAATCGACGACCGAGGATATCAACGAGCAGGAATACTTCGACAACGGTATTCTGCTGGCCGCCTTCGTCAAGGCGGGTGTAGAGCTGGCGTTTGATACCATGGTCGATTCGGGAATCAAGGAAGAATCGGCCTATTATGAATCACTGCATGAGGTGCCGCTGATCGCCAATCTGATCGCCCGGAAGAAACTCTACGAGATGAATGTGGTCATTTCCGACACTGCCGAATATGGCTGCTATCTTTTTTCCAACAAAGCCCTGCCGCTGCTTGAAGGTTTCATGAAATCCATCGATACCGATGTGATTGGCCGGGGGCTCGACCTCCAGGATTGCGCCGTTGACAACCTTGATCTGATAGATGTCAACGAGGCCATTCGGTATACCGCCGTTGAGGCAATCGGGGCTGAGCTGCGGGCCTTCATGGGGGCCATGAAGCAAATCTAGCTGCATTAAAGCAGACAGGCAACCTGGCACTGGCCCCGCGGATATTGGATATTCCGCGGGGCTTTTTTGGTGGTAAGAGAGCAGCGGAGGCGATGTGCTTCGTTCTTGCACAAACTCTCATTCAGAGTGTATTCTGTAAGGTAAACAATTCCTTAGATAAATACGACCAACGCAAGAATAGAGGCTGAACGATCATGGCAGAAGTGCAGGAACCGCTGTGGGATAGAACCAGAAAACTGATTCGCGAATACTGGCCGCTCGGAGACCCGGTTGCCCTTAAAGATGTCATTGGCATCAATCTGCCCAAAGGCGATCTCGGCAAAGTTCGGCGCAAGATCCACGGCTGCCTGGAAGGCAAGGGAGGTGAGGTTTCGGCCCGGGCCCGGGCCGCGGAACTGGGGGAGGCCTATCTGGTGCTCAACGCCAACGGCCGCCGCCGCTTCCTGACACTGCTGGCCGAGGAGTACGATGTCGACCATGAAACGGTGGAAGCGGCCATGACTGCCCTACGGGAAACAGATGACCCACAGCAGAAGCGGCACTTGACCATGGAGCTTCGCGATCTTCTGGAACCACCCCGGGCAAAGATTCTCAGACAGTTCAACGGACTTCGGGGCGGGGTCAAATTTCTGGTCGACCTGAGGGCCGACCTGATGCGCTGGGCCAAGGACAATCAGTCGCTGAGGGAGCTCGACACGGACGTTTATCGGTTGTTGGTTTCCTGGTTCGATATCGGCTTTCTCGAGCTCCAGCGGATTACCTGGAAGAGTTCGGCCGAGCTCCTGGAAAAATTTATCCGCTATGAGGCGGTCCATGAAATAAGGTCCTGGAAAGATCTGAAAAACCGCCTTGAAGAAGACCGTCGGTGCTACGCCTTTTTTCATCCGAGTATGCCGGGTGAACCGCTCATTTTTGTAGAAGTGGCTCTGGTCAATGGCATCTCAACCGATGTTCACGAGTTACTCGATGAGAAGGCACCGATGATTGATCCCGATAAGGCAGATACCGCCATATTCTATTCGATATCCAACTGTCAGGAGGGGCTAGCCGGTGTGAGTTTCGGCAATTTTCTGATCAAACGGGTGGTGGCCGACCTAGTTTCCAGTCTGCCCGGCTTGAAGAATTTCGCCACCCTCTCTCCCATACCCGGGTTTGCCGCCTGGCTGAACCAACAGGCAGAAAACGAAGAGAGTTCAGAAGATGAGCGGAGTTGGGCCAGCACAACGGCGGCCGAGGTGAAAACGATTCTCTCGAAACAGAACAATATTGGCGATCTGCTTGCTTCGACTTCCGGCAAAAGCAAGCGGGCAGAACTTGCCCGTCAGCTGCAGCAGCAGTTGCTGTCTTTGTGCGCCACCTATCTTTTCAAGGCCAAGAGAGGCAGCCAGGTTGCCGACCGGGTGGCCCACTTTCACCTGACCAATGGCGCCTCGATCAAACAGATTAACTGGGCGGCGAATTTATCCGACAAGGGTGTTGAAGAGTCTCTGGGGATGATGGTGAATTACCTCTATGACCTGCCCTCCATCGAAAAACAGCACGAAGCCTACCGCAGCGGTGAAATTTCCGCCTCGGGGGCGGTAAAGAAACTGGTCAAGTAGATGGGATCCAGAGGTTGTGTGAGAATTCCGCCCTACGGCAGGGGACTCATGATGGCGACTGTTCCGCCTCAAAATTCTCTTGGCTGATCCGTTTTATCAAACTGTACATGCGGACCAGTTTGTCAGAAAAAGAAACCTCGATGCGGGCCGTTTTCAGCGCCGCCTCGTCTTCCGAACCAAGCCTGTTGGATTTGCGCACCATCAGAGCCTGCTGAATCGATTTGATTTTGCGTTCGTATTGAAGAATTTTCTCCGCGGCCGTCGGATTTTTTTCACTGATAACGGGGCCCAGCAGTAAGATGCAGTTCTCCACCGAAGCGTAAAGATCATACGTGAGCCGCCTGGTCTCCTCACTAGGTCCATGACTGATCTGGATAGCCTGGACGCCGAGTCTGACAATATCAGTTTCGATCACATCGGCCAAATTTTCCATGGCCACGGCTGAAACCATGAGGTGTTGATGGTCGAGGCTTTCTGCGGAGGTGAGCTGGCGTTGTCTGATCTTGCTCAGATAATCAAGGCAGGCCGTTTCCAGAAAATCGATCTTGTCGTCCTCACGGACCAGTGAGCGCATCATCTCAATATCGTCATTGCGCAGTGCCTTGCCCGCCGTTTGAAACATGGTCAGAATGATCTCGCTGGCCCGGGCCAGTTCCTGGCGGACGCGGTCTAAGGCCAGGGACGGCACGTCAAGTACCGAGGTGTCGAGATAGGCGGGCTTGATCGGCCCGGGCGGGGCCGGCCGGGCCGGAACCAGTTTTGTCGCCAGCCAGGCAAAGGCGGTGGTAAAGGGCAGAAAGATGCAGGTATTCACCACGTTGAACAAGGTGTTCGCGTTGGCTATCTGGCGGGGCACTTCGGCTGCCAGTCTGGCACTGCCGGCAAGCTCGGGGCTGGACGGAGAGAACCAGGCGGCGAAGGCAGCCAGTTGGGGAATGAAGAAAAACCAGAGGAGGACGCCGGCGATATTGAAAAATATGTGTACGACGGCGGCTCTCACCGCCTCGGGTGGTTTGCCGATGGCGGCCAGCAGAGCGGTCACGCAGGTGCCGATGTTCGCCCCCAGGGCCAGAGCGATGCCAGCTTCCAGGGCCAGAAAGCCCTTGCTGGCCAGGGCGATGGCAATCCCCACAGTGGCGGCGGACGACTGGACAAGGCCGGTGAACAGAGCACCGGCAAGGACGCCCAGCAGCGGTTTCTCCATCTTTTTGAGCATCTCCACAAACGGCTCGTAGCTGCGCAGCGGCGACATGGCGTCGCTCATCAGCGACATGCCGAAGAAGACCAGCCCCATGCCCATGATCATCATACCGCTGTATTTGAGTTTCTCGCTTTTGTTGGTGAAGATCAGGAAGAATCCGACGGCCACCGGCAGCAGGGCATAGGTGGAGATGTTGAAGGCCAGTATCTGCGCCGTTACGGTGGAGCCGATATTTGCTCCCATTATGACCCCAACCGATTGGGAAAGAGTCATGATGCCGGCCGTCACGAAGCCGACCACCAATACCGTGGTGATCGAGGAGGAGTTCAGAATGCCGGTCACCACTGCTCCGGTAATGGCACCGCTCACCCGGTTGGTGGTCAGGCGGGCCAGCATTACTTTGAGGG
>JARRLH010000124.1:0-8255 GCA_037387205.1 Desulfofustis sp. | reverse complement strand
GAAGTAGCGGACGGAGGCGACGTCGAGCATCCTGTTGACCAAGGCGCAGAAATCATATCCGGCCACCCCGGCGGCGTACACGTAGGACCCGCCGCGGCCAAGGCTCGCCATGGAGTTGACTTCCAGCAGGTAGATATTGTCGGCGGCGTCCATGCGGATATCGACCCGGGCAAAATCTCGCAGCTCAAGGGCGCGAAAGGCCTGCTTGCTGTAGTCGATCATTTTCTCCGTCAATTCCGGCGGCAGGTCTGCCGGACAGATCTTCTCCTTGGGCCGTTTCTTTTTGTCCTCCTCAGTCTGAATAGCGTTCGGGTCGCCTTCCAAATCAAATTCCAGAACCGGAAACGCTTCGATCGGAGAATTCCCCAGTAATCCGACCGCAAATTCGCGGCCGGGAATAAATTGTTCTACGAGGGCCTGCTGCTGAAATGTGGTGACAATGAAATTGATGGCTTCCCGCAGATCATCTTCCTTGTGGACGACTTTCAACCCGAAAGAGACGCTCTCCATTTTCGGTTTCACTATCACCGGATACCGTACCTTGGACAGGTTGTCATCCGGTGTGTTGAAGACCCAAAAATCAGGGGTGGGCAGGCCGTTGTTCTGCCACACGATTTTGGTCATCACTTTATCTAAGGCAAGAGCATGGCCGGATGGGTTAGAACCCACATATGGGATACCCAGCATCTCAAGCAGTGAGGGGAGGTGAGTGTAGCGGCTCTCCCCCTGGATGCCGTAGGCCATATTAAATACCATCCCCATCTGGTCCCCGTCGATGGCTTTGGGCATGAAATGCTGGAGGCGCTCTATGACGAACATATTTCCGTCTATCACCCTGGTGTTGTGCCCACCGAGCTCGAGGCAGCCGGCCACCCTCTGAACGATTTTTTCGGAATAGAACTCCTTATTCTGCATACCGAATGTATTCAGGACGCCGGTAAGGTCCTTGTTGTAGATGATGGCAACCTTCATGCGTCAACCCACCTTATGCTGTTGTTAAACAACCCCGCACATCCCCAGGAAGTTCCTGACCATCAGTAGGCCCTGACCGCCGGAAACTTCAGGGTGAGCCTGGAAACCATAAATCGGTTTATCCTTGTGGCGAATGATTTCATTCGCTGTCGTATCGGATTCCCCTATCGAGATAAAGTCGTCCGGCAGTTCAGAGACATGATAGGAGTGCCTTTTGACCAGGCTGACCTCCTGGGTGTTCAAGCCCGCAAAAATCGGGTCATCCTGCGTCAGACGGATGGTCTCTTTTTTCTGATGATATTTGTCGAGTTTTTTTATGCGTCCCTGGTAGGCGGCGGCGATGATTTCATGTCCCAAGCAAAAACCGATGATGGGGACATCATAATTCATGATGGCGACGAAGTTGGTCGTCAGGTTGAGCGGCTCATAGGGATTGCCCCTGCCGCCGGAGAGAATGATGCCGGATACCCTGGACTTGACGGACAGGGTAATCGGCTGGTTATGATCGAAAAATACATAATCAAAATCTTGTTCGGAAAGAAATTGACGCTTGAATTTCTTGATAAAACTGCTCTGGTTGTCTACGATCAGGATCATCGTGCTCCCTCCCGAGGATAAATGGAATACTACTGTTGCTCTTTAGATAGTGTATCTATCCCTGTACATTTCGCCACTCTGGGCGCGTTTCTATTTCTTTTTGAAAACCGCCCTCCACCCGGTTACCGGCTGCATGATCGGACGGCAGACATTGCTCACTGAGCCGGCTTGTTCAGTCACATAGAACGCCTCCGGATCAAGTTTTATGACGGTCTGCAGCAGACTTTTCAGGTCTCTTCTCCTGCACACGACGTAGTGTTCCTGCACCGGGCCATTCTTGCCCTCACCGGCGAAGGTGGTCACTCGGTAACCATTTTCTCTTATCTTCCCCGCGATAGAGTGAGAATTGTCTCTGCTGATGATTCTAAGTATCAGGTGTCCCATGGCGATCACTTTTTCTATCTTGATGCCGACCAGATTTCCGCTCGCAAACCCGAACGCATAGACGATGCCGAGCAGCGGCTGCTGGGCTACGGTCTGCACGATCGTGGACACGACGGCCAGCCAGATGGCTGATTCAAAAAAGCCGAGCCAGAAGGCCAGGGTGGTGCGTCCGTGCACGATTGCAATGGTGCGAAGCGTCCCGAGTGACACATCGGTCAGGCGGGCGAAAAAGACCAGGACCGCATAAAACCAGTCAGTGCTGAGCACCAGTTCGAGAACATCCATTTTTATCACCAGTGAAAACGGCAAAAATTATAAAATTTATATTATTTCAATATCCTATCGAATTGGGTACCTGGAGGGTTGCCCTCTCGAAGTGGCGGTATTTACATCCTTCCTTCCAGGACTGCAAGAAAAATCTGCAGGGCGTATAACAATTTGATGAACCGGTACTGCATGGTCAAATTGTCAGGTTCTTCCACCGACACAGGTGAGCTGTGGACCTGGCCTTCAGGGCGATACGCTAAAACCACTTTTTGATTTTGAGCAAGGCGATCATGCCGGCGCAGACGGTAATGATGCCAATGCAGATGACGGCAAACCCATAGGGGCTCTCCGCCCCGGGTATCCCTCCCACGTTGATCCCCAGCAGACCGGTGAGAAAGCCGAGCGGAAGAAAGAGCGTTGCCACCAGCGACAAGGTATACATGCGTTTGTTAAGCGTCTCTGAAAGCCTGCTTATAAATTCTTCCTGGGCAACGATGGCCCTATCCCTCAACGAGTCGAGTTCTTCCACGTAGCGGTTGAATTTGTCGATGCTCTCTCTGATGTGCAGCTTGTCTCGCTTGACAAACCAGCCGGGAGAATCGTTGAGCAGATGCTCCAGCGCGGTCCTCTGGGGGGAGAAGAACCGCCTGAGCCTGATCGCCTGACGCCGCATCTGGGCAAGGAGGGCCCGGCTCTCGGCATCGTCACCTATGCTGAGACGTTCCTCCACTTCCTCGAAGTCATTTTCGATCTGTTCAACGACCGTCTCGGCCCGCAGCGTAATTCTTTCTATGAGAAGCGTTACAAATGAAGCAGCTGAACGGGGCCCGGCGCCGCGATCAAGAGATGTTCTGATATCTTCAAGGGAGAGCAGCCGTCTTCTATTAGAGGTGATAATGCAGTGTTTATTGGCCCACATCCTCACCGCAATCATATCCTCGGGGTCGGCACCGGGATTCAAATTTACCCCTCGCAGAGACAGGAATAATCCATCTGCCAGGGTGAAACTGCGCGGTCTGGTGTCATCGTCGACCAGGTTCGTTCTGATAATCGGATCGAGCCAGCTGATGGTGTGAAGCCACTCGTGAGCAGCGCTCTGACTGTAATCAAGATGGATCCAGCAGAGCCCGGTGCCCGAATCGGCCGTGCATTCAGACTCGGCAAGATCAATCTCTGTTGCCCCACCTTTCATATCCAGTGACATGATCTGGAACGATTGTTCGTAACTCACACCAGCCTCCTTTTATCAAGCAACTCCGTTGTGCTTCATATGCACGTCGCGCTGCGGGAACGGGATTACGATGTCATGTTCACGAAAAATTTTATCAATTGCCATGTGCAGTTCACTGCGAACTGCTATTCTGAGGTCCACGTCCTTGAGGTGGACGAGCAGGTCGAAATTGAGAGAACTATCCCCGAAGGACTGAAAATAAACCCGCGGCTCCGGTGTAGAGCCATCCATTATTACTTGATCGTGGGAATGCGCAACTTCAAGGAGCAGGCGCTTGACGAGTTCGGTATTGCTTCCATATGCCACCCCAACTGATATGCGCAGCCGGCCCCGCTGGTCATCGAACATCATATTGGTAACCTGGTTGGCGATCAGCTCTGAGTTTGGCACAATGACGTCTGAGCGGTCGAAGGTCTGCACAATGGTCGAGCGGATGCTGATTTTTTTGACATAGCCCTCGGTCGTGCCAACAACAATCCAATCACCTTTTTTGATCGGCCGTTCAAACATCAGGATCAGACCGGAAATGAAGTTATTGACGACATTCTGCAAACCAAAACCGATACCCACCGAGAGGGCGCCGATAATCACGGTAAGGCCGGTCAGCTTGATTCCTGCGACACCAAGGGTGAGGAGGATGACGACTGTATAGCCTGCATACCCAGAAACAGTGAGAAAGGAGTCGCGCGCGCTTTTCGTCATGTCAGCCGAGGCCAGCCAACTCCGATCGACGAATTGCTTGAAGTATTCGATCGCCGGCCAGCTCAGTACAAAAAGCAGCAATGCCAGCGTGAGGCGGGCAGGAGAGATGATGAAGCCGCTGAAATCGGCGCCTTCAAGAAAAAACTTGAAGAGCTTTTCGTTGTCTGTATCGGTGATACCCCATTGGTGCATAACGAGAATTATAGCGCTCACCACCACGTATATCTTGAGGCCAATACCAAGAATTTTATGGGTTTTGACTCGGCGCTTCTCCTCAACCGCAGTCAGGGAAAATCGGTTCACCACCATATCCTTGGAGGCGCGAAACAGCTCCATCAGCAAGTCAATGGAATCATATAATATCAAGGCAAGGGCAAAGATGCTGAATGTGTAACCGGTGGTGACAACGAGGTGGTCCGTAAGGTTGCGGAAACCAAAACACTCAAGTCCAGCCAGTAACAATAGTGCTATCAGCAGCGGAAGTTTTACATACCTCCAGAACGCAGGTTGAACGCTGGAGCAGAAATATCGGCTGAACATAAACAGGCTGAGAAGCCAGGCGAAATAGAGCAGGGAACTGAGTGCACCGCCAATGCCAGTTGAGGTTTGGTAAATGTTATAGTCGGAGGAAAATACGATCACCACTGCTGAAATCAGACTGAAGGCGTAGAGATTGAAGTTGCCTTGTGCGCCGACCAAAGGCTGACTCGCTGAAGTTGCGGGTGCACATCTGAAGCGATAAATGAGTGCTTGCAGTAGAAGCCGTAAGACAAGGTAAAAATAGAGAATCAAGCTGCCCATCACAATAGGGGGATGGCCTGAAAACATGATGAATGAGAGGCTGATGAAAAGGGTCGAAACAATGACAAATCCCAGAAAAAATTTGCTCATGACCCCGGCCTCGGTAATCAGCAGCATAAATATATGCACCATATTGCAGGGACTGCTGTATGCCTTGATCAGATTCAGAACCTTTGGCACGCACGAAAGTCCAAAAATCAGTGAGGTAAAGACTATGAGAAAGAGAACTGTCTGCTGATTTTTGGGCGCTGCGCTGTAAGTCTGACGGTCAGGAGCAAGGTCTGCTGCCGGCGCTTCTGCTAAAATCCGCCAGAGAGGTTTTTCCTGAAAGAAGGTTTCTCTGGTTTTCTGACGCTCTATATGGTGATCCAGCTGCTTTAGTGCCTCTTCAGCAGTCATCATCAAGAGCCGCAATTCGACAAGTTCAAGCTCCTTCTGCTGCTTGAGGGCTACAAGTTCGGAAAGCGCCTGGTTGACAACCGATTTTTCTCCGTTCTTGTCGCCTATACCGGTAAGCGCCTGATCAAGCTGGCCAATTTCTTTTTGGACCAGGGTGATTTTTTGATCGTAGCCGGCTATATAATTTTTAATTTGCTGTCTGTGCTGTAGGACTGCGTCAATCACGGGGTCGGTGGCAAGGTTGTCAAGGATAAGCCGGATCGCCTGCCGCTGTTCTGTTGCAGTGATCGGCCCCGGTGCAACTGTAGCGGCAGCGTAGGCGCTTACCAGGGGAACTCCACACAAAAACACAGCAAGCAGGGCCAGATATTTTAAATGCTTCATGTCATATGCCGGGCGAGAAAAGATGACTGATCGTTGCGGCTGTATCGGAAAACCGCGTGCACCTGCAGCCTATTGCCATTCCAATCTAAGATAGATCAACCGCTAATTCGAGGTAAAACGGCGCTGGCAAGGCTTAGAACCAAGAAAAAACCGCACATATCGGTAACCGTTGTTAATAATGGGCTGGACACGAGCGCCGGATCAATTTTCAGCTTTTTCAGCACCAGCGGCAGTATACCGCCGAAGGTTACGGCCACCAGGGTGTTCCCTGCGAGCGCGGCACCAATGACCAATGAAAGAAACAGGTTTCCTTTCCACAAATATGCGACAAAACCGAGCAATATCCCGAGGATGATGCCGTTTATCAGGCCAAGAGTGGATTCTTTGAATGCCACTCTGAGGATCTCTCCGGGCCGCAGCAATCCCAACGCAAGTTCGCGCAGGCTGACGGCAACTGCCTGATTCCCGGAGCAGCCGCTCATATCGCTTACCATTGGGAGAAATACCGCCAGCGCTATGGCGGCGGCAAGCGTATCCTGGTAGAGCGCGATAACGCTGGCGGCGATGATGTTGAGCACGATGTTAAGGGTGAGCCAGCTGAGTCGACGGCCGGAACGCTTAACAAGCGGCATCGATCGAAACTCTTCCCCGCCAATTATGCCCGACAACCACAAGAAGTGCTTACGGTTCTTTTACTTTTCGCTTCCTCGACAGCCAACGGCAGGACGATACCCAGAAGGGTGTTGTCGGAGTCGACTACTGGAAGCGCCAGGAGACTATGTTGGCTAAACTCCTCAGATACCTCGTCCAGAGCAGCGTCATCCCTCACTCGGTAGGGATTGCGGATCATTACGTCGCGGAGCAATGAAGTGTGTGATGAAAACAGCAGGTCATGAATCCGCATGACTCCAACGAGGCAATGTTTTGAGTCAACTACGTAAATATATTGGATGTTGTAAGTTCTGTAGATTTCCTGGTTATCCTGCAGATCCCTGTTGACCTCGCCAATGCTGGTATCTTCCTGATACGCCAGGAAATCATGTATCATCAGATTTCCTGCCGTATCCTTGGGGTAATTCAATGACGTCCTGGCCACCTCTGCAGAATCAGCCGGCATCGACTGGAGTATCTCTTCGGCTTCGCTTGTGTCCAGCTCTCCAAGGACGTCAACTATCTGTTCGCTGGACAGTTCATCAGCGATTCTGCCGGCATCACTCGCGGGAAGCTCGCCGAGGATGAGCGCCGCCTGTTCATCCGATACGTCTTCTATGAGGTCTGCAGCGTCGTCGGGGCTCAACAGGGTCAAAAGGGTCGTTCTGTCCCCCTCATCAAGCCTGGAGAGAACGAGCGCGGTTTCCTGGGGCGCCAAAGACTCGAAAAAATCCAGGAGATCCTTTACGCGGCCTGCTTCGATGAGGGCTTCAAGATGTTCCCACGGCTTGTCAACAAATGTTGTCACTGCAATTCTCCAGATCTGCTCAATTGCGGCTGCTTGCCTTCGTACATATCCTTATTTATCAGCCGATAGTGATACAACTTATCGGGCTTAACAACTTAAATCTGAGATAAATCGATAACTGGAGGCTCTGGGGTATAAAGAACGCAGCTTTATCCAGCCCCAGTCAGGACAGACAATTTCTATACATAACGCATATAACCAATCAATACAGCACATGTATACTACCGCAGCGATTGCCACATTGTGGCACGAAGATGGCTTGACAGGACTAACTTCTACCCTAAATTTTAACTCAGTCAGTTCAATTATTGTCGAATTCTTGGCAGATTAACGCATTCCCCATTAGAAGAGGTCCATCGTGAAACCACTTTTCCTTAATAATTTCAATGGGAGGTGATGCCTGTAGTTGACTAGAAATTGATCTTAGACAGTTCGACCAACAAAGATGAAAATATTCAACCTCGTAAGGAGATTAAAATGGCCAAGTATTTATTTCAGGCATCGTATGTAGGTGAGGGGATCAAGGGTTTGCTCGCAGAAGGGGCCACAAGTAGGGTGGAACATGTGAATCAGTTGATAACAGGCATGGGTGGAACCATAGAAGCCTTCTATTTCTCGTTTGGAGAAGATGACGTTGTTGCCATCGGAGAATTCCCTGACCAAGAAACTGCTGCGGCTTTCTCGCTAGCTGTCAATTCAAGTGGAGCAGTCAGAATCAAAACCACTGTTCTCATGACTCCCGAGCAGGTTGATGCGGCGACCAAAAAGACGGTTGATTATCGTCCACCCGGGAAGTAATCCTCATTACCCGGCTGTATAATAAGAGAAGTTCCTGCCGGCAGGATACACTTCGATAGCCAGGAGCATGGCAGTGCTCCTGTTTTGGGTGAGCTGCCTGTGTCTTTTGAGGTTGATAACCCTATTCCATAATTCATAGGCAGCTCACCCAAACCAGGAGCACTGCCATGCTCCTGGCTATCGAAGTGTATCCTGCCGGCAGGAACTTCTCTTATCATACAGCCGGGTAATGAGGATTACTTCCCGGGTGGACGATAATCA
>JARRLH010000123.1:13365-17506 GCA_037387205.1 Desulfofustis sp. | reverse complement strand
TTCGTCAGTACGGCCTGTGGGGCCAGAAATATTTAATGGAGATCAGGGGTTACCTGGCTCCCCCGCCATCGCTCAAGGTGTCCATTACCCTCTCAAGGCTGAAGCTGGCAGCCTTCTGACTGGGAGGAAATTCCACAAAGGTTTGCAGAAATTGTCCCACATAGGTCTGGGCCGGCACCAGCAGAAAAGCCCGGTCAAGCCACCAGTCATCATAGGTGTTTGAGGTCACCATACCGCGTTCGTAGGGATCGCGGCGCAGATTCTCGATCAGCGGTGCCCGCAGGGGTATAAACGGCTCACGCCAGGCCTGGAAAGTGGCCTCGGCACGCTGTTCCATGAAGATGATCTTCCAGTCACGGAAACGAAGCGCGGTCAGGTCTCCGTCATCAGAAAAATAGAAGATCTCGTCACGCGGCCCTTTTTCCTGCTGGCCGGTGAGATAGGGCAGGAAGTTGTAGCCATCGAGGTGGTTTTTATAGGTTCTGTTGATGGCCGTAACACCGCCTTTTTTCAACTGTTCCTTGATGTCATCGGCACCTGCCGCAGCCAGAAAGGTCGGCAGCCAGTCCATGTGGTGCATGATCTCGTTGGACCAGACGCCTTCCTTGATTTTGCCGGGCCAGCGCACCATGGCAGGAACCCGCCAGCCGCCTTCCCAGTTGGTGTTCTTCTCTCCGCGAAACGGTGTCATTGCCGCATCGGGCCAGGTATTCATGTGGGGGCCGTTATCCGTAGAATAGAAAACGATGGTGTTATCGGCGATACCCATCTCATCTAGTTTTTCGAGGAATTTTCCGATGTCCGCGTCATGCTCGATCATGCCGGCGGTGTACTCATCCGCGCCAGGGTAGATCTCTTTGGCCTTGGCCATATTCTCCTCGCTCACATGAGTTCTGAAATGCATGCGGGTGCCGCTCCACCAGACAAACCAGGGCTTGCCGGCAGCCTGCTGGCGCTCGATGAATTCGATAGCCGCATCTGATGTTTCGTCATCGACGGTTTCCATTCTCTTTTTGGTCAACGGTCCAGTGTCTTCTACTCGCTGGGTACCATCCGGGTTGGCCCAGGAATGAATAACGCCCCTGGGTCCAAATTTTTCCCTGAAAGTCACGCCATCGGCTACGAGCATATCTCCCGGATAGTCCTCATTTTCAGGCTCTTCCTCGGCATTCAGATGGTAGAGGTTGCCGAAAAACTCATCAAAGCCGTGATTGGTGGGTAAATGCTCATCACGATCACCCAGATGATTCTTGCCGAACTGTCCGGTGGCATAGCCCTGTGCTTTCAGCAGCCCGGCGATGGTCGGATTCACCTCCTGCATACCCTCCTTGGCTCCTGGCAGGCCGACCTTGGAAAGGCCGGTGCGAAATACGGACTGCCCCATGATAAAGCTCGACCTTCCGGCGGTGCAGCTCTGCTCGCCGTAATAGTCGGTAAAAGTCATGCCTTCTTTGCCAATGCGGTCGATATTCGGCGTCTGGTAGCCCATCAGGCCGCGGGTGAAATAGCTGATGTTGGACTGGCCCACATCATCTCCCCAGACAACCAGGATATTGGGTTTGTCTGCACTAAATGCTGAACCGGCTGCCGCCAGAACCAAAGCAGTTGTCAGCGCCAACACCCTCATGTGAAAATTCTTCATAGTTCCCTCCTGTATCAAGATGGAAAAAAATTAGTTGTTGAGGACAGGACATCCCCTACAGGCATAATAGTGTGTAGAAAAACAAAGAAGTCAACTGACAGGAAAGATAAATAAAAAAGTGCGCTGGCAGTGTTCCCTTTACCGCACGCGTGAGCTAGGTAAGTTGCAGTGGATACAACTCATGCGCAACACCGGCGAGTTCTCAAAAGCCTCCACGACCGTCAACGAAATCTGCAACCTCCTCCATCGTCGGCATGAAGTTGGCGCAGCCATGCCTGGTAACCACGATGGCACCGCAGGCATTGCCCAGCCGGGCCGATTTGTACCAGCCCCAGCCGCGCACATGCCCGTAGAGAAACCCGGCGCCAAAGGCATCACCGGCGCCGAGTATATTGTATATCTCCACAGGATAGCCCGGAGCGTCGATCCGCTCGATGGCAGCACCGCCCTTGTCGAGATGAATCCGCACTCCCTCCGCGCCCCGTTTTTCCAGGACGGCCTTGGGGCCCAGCGAAAGTAATGTTTTTATCGCCTGATCGGTATCGCCCGCGACCCTGGCGTCCGAGATCTGCGAATGGGTGAGCTGAACTTGCTCGGCCTCGGCCAGCATCGCACCATTGATTTCATCCTCGGTGCCGATGACGATATCGACCTTGGAGAGAATCGAGCGTATGGTCACCCCGAACGCTCTGGGGTCGTGCCACTGGTCGGGTCTGAAATCGAGGTCGAGCACCACTTCGGTACCGGTTTCCCGGGCCAGCTCAGCGGCGAAGAAGGTTGCCGTGCGACAGGGATCTTTGTAGAGGTTGGTACCGGCAAACTGCAGGATTTTACTGGTGGCGACAGGGGCGGCAAGGACGTCGTCCATGGTCAGCTCCATGTCGGCACAGTTTTCCCGGTAAGAGACCAGGGGAAATTTATCCGGCGGTTCGATGCCCAGCGCCACCGCGCTGGTGCGGTGACCTGGTTTGCGGACAATGAAGGCGGTCTCGACCCCCTCCTTGGTGAGGAAATTGAGGATAAAATCACCCACCGGATCTTCTCCGATCCCGGTGAGCAGAGCCGATTTCAAGCCAAGCCTGGCGGCACCGACGCTGATGTTGGTCGGCGACCCCCCGACGAAGGCGCCAAAACTCTTTATTTCCTCAAATGGCGCACCAATCTCATTGGCATAGAGATCGATGGAGGATCGACCCATATGCAGGGTGTCGTATGCATAAGTTAGGGACACGTTGGCTCACCTCATAGCTCAGAAAAAAATAACACAGCAGGACTGCTCCCATCATAAGCGATGATTCCACGCTTGTCCTTAATAGTATTGCCCCAGGCGAGCGGCAGCAGTGGGCTTGTGCACTGCGCAAGCCAAGGCAATATCCCGAGACAACGCTATCCTGCTCCTTCCTTACCAGGTGGTTATTAGTGAATTTATTTTTAACCGGCAGAACATCAATACAATACGGAAGAAAGGCAGGATGGTCCTCAACTCAGCGCTTGCCGAGCCGCCGGCGGTGATCATTTAGGGTGCCGCAGATATTGTCGGCGGTAATTCTCAGCCCTCTGGACCGGTAGGTTGCTATCAACTGCGCTTCCAGTCGATCGGACTTCTCCAACAGCAGCATTCTGCTCGTCTCATCGAACGTCGAATATGCCTCGATGAGCAGATCCTTGATTCGCTCAAGGGTAGGATCCTCGTATACTTCTTCGTGGGAAATTTCTACTGAATTGACTGGCCGCCGGCGAGCAGCCGATTTTGGACGCTTCAGCCGGTTCATGATTTTGCTAAGAGAGTGTTTTGAAAAAAAGCTCATCTATTCAGCCGGTTATTACTCTTGTCCAGGAGCAGTAACGGGTGCTTCTCTGCCGATTTGATAGGGACCTGAACCCTGCCCGACAGTCACCCGGAGCTGGTTTGTGTTCGACTAGACTGATTCAAGATTTGAGCCAATTATAGTTTTGTTGGAATGATTTCATGGAGGGTGCCAAAATACTAATTATACCACCCGCTTCGCTTTCGACACACCTATCGAGTGGCTCAGACCTGACAATTTTAGGCTCGATTCTTTGGGCTTTTCCTGTCAGCGTTTGACACTTTTTGTCATTTCTCCAGTGAAGACGGAGCGGTTCATTGGTGTTGACACTGATTGGTCATTTCCCTAAGGTAATCACCATAAATCCCGTGGTCTGACCTAGGAAAAAAGCTGCAGTCCACATACCTGAGGCGGCTCAAGGTTCTGCACCTGATTTGTGTCAGTTGTTGGCTACTCTCTGTTCAGCAACTGGGCCTTTGCAAGCAGCAGTGGCGGCTGCTGAAATGGATTATCACCGGTGCAGCGATATTTTTCGGTACCTTCTTCCTCGGTCCCTGGCAAACTGCGATGATGAATATCTCGGGTGAACTCGGCCCGGCGGCGCTTGCCGATGAGGAATACCTTTATAATCAGCGCATGAACTCATGGTTTGGTACCCGGCACTGTATCGTTCTTATATTGTTCGTATGGA
>JARRLH010000123.1:8326-13356 GCA_037387205.1 Desulfofustis sp. | reverse complement strand
GGCGACAATGACACATATCTTCACCTATGGCTCGCTGATGTTCGAGCAGGTCTGGAACAGGGTTGTGAGTGGAAGGTATCAACACCACCCGGGCACCGTATCCGGTTTTGTCCGCCGGGCACTGCTGCATGAACACTATCCGGCGATGCTGCCCGGCCCTGTTAATGAGAGGGTTGTCGGCGTTCTCTATCTTAATCTCGATGAGGAGGATGTGTTCCGGCTCGATGAGTTTGAAGGGAGCATCTATGAGCGTCGCCCTGTCCAGGTCATGACCGACAACAATATCTTCACCGCCGAGGCGTATGTGCTCAAAGACAGCTATCGCCACATCGTTTCCGACCAAAACTGGGATCCTGAGAAATTCAAGAGTGAGGGGATCCACCGCTTCCTTTCCACCTATTTCGGCTTTGATCGCTGAGCGGCCGGATGAGGCGGCGCCGTGCGCCCATAAAGACTTTATCCATCGGCGCTAAACACCAGGTTGGAAAACCTTGGGAAGACGGCCTCCCGCGATAAAATCTGCGCAATAGATAGCGCCTTGTCGTATGCGTTGTTATCTGTTATTGAACAGATTCAGATTGATGGATTGATCACTGGGGACTGCTGTTTAGTAAGTATAAAAACGGGGTGAGAGATGTATAAAGTTGGTTTTGTCGGCTGGAGGGGGATGGTTGGTTCGGTTCTGATGAACAGAATGATCGAGGAAGATGATTTTCAGGACTTCGAACCTCACTTTTTCACCACGTCACAGACCGGAGAGCCCGGCCCTGATGTCGGCCACGGATCAACACCGCTCAAGAACGCGACCGATCTAGAACTGCTTGCTGAAATGGATGCCATCGTCTCCTGCCAGGGGAGCGGTTATACCAACCGGGTCTTCTCCGAACTGAGATCATCCTGGCAGGGCTACTGGGTCGATGCCGCCTCCGCTCTGCGTATGGAAGATGATGCCCTTATCGTGCTCGACCCGGTGAACCGGGCTGTCATAGATCAGGGATTGAACAGCGGCATCAAGAACTATATCGGCGGCAACTGCACCGTTTCACTGATGATGATGGCCCTCGGCGGGCTGTTTGAGCGCGACCTGATCAAATGGATCACCTCGATGACCTACCAGGCGGCAAGTGGAGCCGGGGCCAAGAATATGCGAGAGCTAATCTCCCAGATGGGGGCGCTGGCAAGCGAGGTATCCTCGCTGCTCGCCGACCCCGCCTCAGCCATTCTCGAAATCGACCAGACCATCACCGCCAAGATGCGCGACGGTTCGCTGCCGCTGGACAATTGGGGGGTGCCGCTGGCCGCCAGCCTGATCCCGTGGATCGATGTAGCCGTCGAAAATGGTCAGAGCAAAGAGGAATGGAAAGGTGTTTCCGAAACCAACAAGATTCTTGGCCGGACCGGTGGAAACATCATCCCCGTCGATGGTCTTTGCGTTCGCATCGGCACCATGCGCTGTCACTCCCAGGCATTCACCATTAAGCTGCGAGAAGATCTGCCCATCGCTGAAATCGAGGAGATCATCGCGGGCCATAACCAATGGGTCAAGATTATTGCCAACGATCGGCAAATCAGCAGTGAGGAATTAACACCCACCCAAGTCTCCGGAACGCTTGATATCCCCGTCGGCCGGGTGCGCAAGCTGAACATGGGCCCCGGTTACCTGACCGCCTTCACGGTCGGCGACCAGCTTCTCTGGGGAGCGGCGGAACCGCTCAGGCGGATACTGAAGATCATCCTGGCCCACGCGGGTAAAGGCGGCGCTGCTTAGAGTTCGCAGAACAAAACTCCGAGGCTGGGGCGGGTCGGTAATCAGCGCCCTGCAAGTGCCTGACGTATCTGTTCGGCCAGTGCCAGGCAGGACTCCTTTTCAGCCAGCAGGTTGGCCGCTGATCTCAATATTTCCCGTACTATTGCAGTCTTCGGACGACTCGACAGAAGGTGGATTTCCAGGGTTTTTATGTCGATGACCAACTCTTCCACCTGCTCGTAGCCAAACCCGCCTTCTGTTGCGGCCTTCTTGAGCTCATCGACCAGAGCCGCAACCGCTTCGACCACCTCCGGCCCAAGCAGTTCGGCCCCGCCAAGGAGCAGTTTTGCTTCACTTGAGCCATCGGCAGTGGTGCCGGCGTCAACCTTGAGCAACCGCAAACCTGCCGAGGTAATACTGATGCCGCCGGTGAGATTTCTCAACTCGGCGTACCCATCGATGATGAGGTCTTCAGCTATGGCACCGGCCTCAGGACGGTCCAGCCCAAGGGCCGAGCCAATATCGTACATCGACACTTCTGCAGAAACATCGCCGCCGCTCATCTGGTAAAGCTGCTGCAGGTAATTTTGGCTCTGCACCTCGTCTAAACTCATCTGGTTTCCCTCGCTGGTTTAAGGCACCCTCACCTCCTACACGTGGCGTCGGTACACTACTGGTATAACTTGCCCTTATGTTTGAGCCAGCCGTCCACATGTCGGTTGGCAGGGTCGCGGTGGGTCCAGTGTATGACACCGCCCTTCTTGTTCCACTCATACTCACCGAAGAACTCCAGTCGGTCACCCTTGTCGATGTTCTCAACCCGGGGCGCAAGATCTATGTTGTGGGCGATAAGTACCGTCTGCGTGTCGCTGATGCGGAGAATGATCCTCTGGTGGCGAATCCCGTCAACATCGTCTTTGAGCACTTTCTCAACCAGACCCGCCCCTTCGATCTGCAGATTGCTCTTCCGGTGTTCAAACGCAGAAGCGAGCTGTGCCGCATCTCCTGCGGCCCCGCCTCCACCAAGCCTGAAATAGCCCTGCTCGTAGAAGCCGGCAAGAATCAAAATGACCAGCAGGACGTATAACAGTATCTGCCTGTGTTTCACTCTGCCCAGATTCTTTTCATGAAACGTTGGATGGCCTGGTGATACTCGACATACTCCTGGATGGTGTTGTGCCCGGCCCCCTCGATCACCACTTTTTCCAGGTTGCCCTGGATAAAGGAGTCGACCAGGCCGGTACTTATCTTAGCAGGAATAACCTCGTCACGTCCCGCTATCAGAGCCAGTACAGGCACCGAAATCTGAGGTGCGCGAAGCTGTGACTCAAAGCGGTCCTTCAGCAACGGGGTCACCGGCAGCAACGGATAGTAATGGCGCGCCAGGGCGACCATGCTTGCATAGGGCGATACCAGCACCATGGCTCTTATCGGCCGCTGGCTCGCCAGATATACGGCCACCCCGGTTCCCAGGCTGCGGCCCATGACCACCATATCCTCATGGGTGGAAGCCACCTTGTCATATAAAGCGACCGCGTCCGCCAACAATGCCTCTTCCGACGGGCTCCCGCTGCTTCCGCCATAGCCGCGATAGTTCATCAGGTACAAGGAACTGTCTGGATAGAGCCGTTCCAACTCGGCCAGGCTGTGCAGCACATTCTCGGCGTTGCCGCCAAAGTAGAGAACCCCAGATGCCCGGCCCGGCGCAGTCTGCCATATCTTCAGTCTATGTCCGGCGTTTTCCAGCCACAGTGGCTCGGCTGCCGTCGAGCTGACTTCAGGATGAGGGTAGTAGATCATGCTTCTCTGACGCAGATAGAGCAGCAGACTCACACAGGCATACCCCAGACCGGCAAGAAACAGTATCCAGATGACGGTCTTTGACATTTACTTTCAGTCAGCTGCAGCCCGGCGGCGCGGCCAGAGGTCGATAACCAGTTCTCGGTCCCGGTATGCAAAAGCCCTGATGTTCACCGCTTCTTTTTCTTTCTCCTCTCGGCCAGCGCTTCGATGGTATGTTTGACCTCCGTTTTGGAATCGCGTTTTTTAAGCCCTCCCCTGAGCTGCATGATGCAGCCGGGACAATCGGTCAGCAGCAGGTCGGCCCCGGTATCCTCGACGTTGTTCAATTTATTGTCGAGGAGCTGGGCAGAGAGCTCCGGAAACTTGGCCGAGTAAGTTCCACCGAAACCGCAGCAGACTTCGGCTTCGGCTGCCTCGATATAATCCATCCCGGCGGTGCGCATCAGATTGCCAGGCGCATCATGCACCCCGAGGCCGCGACACAGGTGGCAGGGCGCATGAAAGGTTACTTTTTTCCCGTCCCCGTCAAAGTCATCAGGGGTGACCTTGAGTACATCATGGACAAATGAGGACAGGTCGATAACCTTGTCGCAGAAGTCGCCGAGCTGTTCGGCCAGGGTGGGATTATCGTCGAGCAGGACCGGGTAGGTGTGCTTCAGATGGGAGGCGCAGGAAGCGCAGAGGGTGACGATATAATCAACCTCTTCACCGACGAAGGCCTTGAGGTTCTGCAGGGCCACGTCCTTTGACACCTTCTTGTCGCCCATCATCTGGACGGGCAGCCCGCAGCAGGACTGCTCCATTGGAAAAACCATGGCCACGTCGTGATCCTGGAACAGCTCGACCGCGGCGATCATCTGCTCGGGATAGACGAAATCCTGTACACAACCGGAAAACAGTCCCACCCTGTATTTCGGGTTTTCCACCCGGGGCTTTATTTCCAGCCAGGCATCGCGAAACGGTTTTTCGGCGATCGCCGGCAGTGCTTTGAAATCATGTTCCTTAAAGAACATCATGGGCAGATGCCGCATGAAGCCGTCCTCTCCCTTTACCGGTTTCTGAGCCCACTTGGCGGTTCTGAGCAGAGTGTGAAAGAGCTTTCTGTTTCTCATGATCTTGCCCAGCAGCAGGCTCGGCAGGGGCTGTCCGTCTTTGTCCTGAATACGGGTATGAATTTCCTTGATCAGCCGCGGCAGGTCGATGCCGCCGGCGCAGATGTCCTTGCAGGCTTCGCAGTTTATGCAGTTCTGAACCAGATGTTTGGCGTTTTCCTCACCATGAAAAAAATAGGTGAGAATCAAGCCGATGGCGCCAATGTAGACATGCCCCATCTTGTGCCCCCCCACCAGCCGGTAAACCGGGCAGACGTTGGCGCAGGCACCGCAGCGCACACACCTGAAGACCTGGGAGAAGAGCGGATCGGCAACCATTTCACGCCGGCCGTTGTCGAGCAGCACGTAGTGGACCTCTTTTCTCTCAC
>JARRLH010000123.1:0-8297 GCA_037387205.1 Desulfofustis sp. | reverse complement strand
GCAGGCTGGTCACCAGCCGGGCATTGCCCTCGTTGGTGACGATGCCGATGGATCCGGTCTCGGCCACGCCGAAATTGGCTCCGGTTATGCCCAGCTCACCTTCGACAAATTTTCGCCGCATCTGGTGCCTGGCCACCTTGACCAGCTTTTCGATTTCTTCATCTTCCTGTTGACCGGTCACTTCGGAAAATAGATCCCTGACATGATAGCGGGACAGGTGAATGGCCGGCATAACCATGTGGGACGGCGGCTCGTGGCGAAGCTGAATGATCCACTCGCCCAGATCGGTTTCAGTCACCTCGAAGCCCTCAGCGACCATGGCATGGGACAGATGGGTCTCCTCCGCGGTCATTGATTTGGTTTTGATTACCTTACGGCAGCCGGCGTTCTTGCCGATCTCGTTGATAATCTTGTTGGCCTCGTCGGCATCCTTGGCATAGTGAACCACCACTCCTGCTTCTTTGGCTTTGCGGGTGAACTGCTCGAGATAGCGATCCAGGCTTTTGAGGGTCTCATCCTTCATCTCGGCCACTTCGGAAACCAGCTGGTCCACATCGATCTCCGAGAAGGCTTTATCCCTTCCTACCCGATAGGCCACGGCGAATTTGTCGAGCGCCGAACGCAGATATTCGTTGTCAAGAGATTCCTGGCACTCTTTACGATATGTCTTCAGGCTCTTTGTTTCCGGCATGATCAATCCTCCATCAGCAAAATATGAAGCTCGAGCGGTCCATGTACACCAATGGAGAGCACTCGCTCGATGTCCGCCGTCCGGCTCGGGCCGGTAATAAAGGCGGTATAGGTCGGAACATCCTGCATAAAGGCGCGCAGCTGCTCCTCGGCATCGTATCCGTCCGCATAGATTTTTGATTTAGGCAGCACGCACACATGGTATTCGCACACCATGGTTGCCAGCCGCAGTTCCTCATCCGGACAGTTGAGCACTAGGGTCCCGGTTTCAGCGAGACCGAGATCTCCGTAGCTTAATCCGACATCGACGCCGTCGAGATGATCGCGCATTCCCGAGTCTATGCAGTCGATTAAATGGGCCTTGCACTTTTCTCTGAGCAGCCCGTAATCAGCCTCCGCCAGAGAGGGGGCGGCGATAATTTTGCGCAAGCCCTCGGTATCCACTGGCTCATCGCTGATTGCGTAGCGGTTGAGCGGCCGTTCCTGACACAGGTTTACGGCGTAGGTCGCGGCCTCGTCAAAACTGCCTATGGCGGAGACAATTGCGGCAGCGCTCTCTGCCCGTTCGATGAATCTCCGGTAATTTGCTGCCTGGGTGGTGACGGGTTCCTTGGTCTCGGTCATATGGTACATCCTGTCAATGATTTGTCTCTTCGAGTACGCTCATGCTCTCGCGGGCAATCGCCAGCTCCTCGTTGGTCGGGATGACCCAGATCTGCACACGGCTGCTGCCGCTATGGAGTGCGCCCGGTTCTTCATAGCGCCGGTTGTTTTTATCGACATCAAGCTCAATGCCAAAGTGCTCGAGTCCGGCCAGTGATCGTTCCCTGACGATGGGGTCATTTTCACCGATTCCGGCGGTGAATACCAGGGCGTCCACCCGGCCGAGCACCGCCATATAGGCGCCGATGTATTTCTTGTTTCTATAGGTCTGCACTTCAAGGGCTAGACGAGCCCGCTCATCCCCTTTGCCGGCCGCCTCATGGATGTCTCTCATGTCGTTGAAACCGCAGATGCCCTTTAAACCCGATTCATTGTTGAGCATGCCATCGATCAGCGCCAGATTCATACCCGCAGTGCGCTCCAGAAATGAATGAATGGCGGGATCCACATCCCCGCTCCTGGTGCCCATGACAAGTCCCTCAAGGGGGGTCATACCCAGGGACGTGTCGATGCTGCAGCCGCCTTCGACGGCGCTCATGGAACAGCCATTACCCAGGTGACTGGTTAGCAGATTGGTGGTGGACAGCTCTCGCCCCATCAGCCTCGCGCATTCACCAGCGACGAATTTATGCGATGTACCGTGGAACCCGTACCGTCGTACCCGGTGGCGCTCATACAATTCATAGGGCAGCGCGTAGATATGGGCCCGCTGGGGTATGGTCTGGTGAAAGGCGGTATCGAAAACCGCCACTTGCGGTGTCGACGGAAACAATTCTCTGGCGACCCTTATGCCAGCCAAATTGGCGGGGTTGTGCAATGGAGCCAGCGGGATATTTGCCTGGATGGCCGCCACCACCTCCTCGTCAATGACCGTAGGCTGGTGGAATGCTTCCCCCCCATGGACGACGCGATGCCCGACCGCTCCGATTTCCTCTCTGGACCGAACCACGCCGTCTTGTTCAGCACAGAGCACCTCGCCGACCTTTAGCATCCCGCTCTTGTGATCGGCTATTTTTTCCACTTTCTCGACCCTGCTCTGAGCCGAAGAACCGGGGTACATCCGGCAGCTGATTTTGCCCAGCTCCTCGCCAATACGTTCGACCATCCCCGAGGCCAGAACCTGCTCATCCCGCATATCGAGAAGCTGAAACTTTATCGAAGAGCTTCCTGAATTGATAACCAGTATTTTCATCTTAGTTGTCTTCGGCCTGAGCCTGAACTGCCGTGATGGCAACCGTGTTGACAATGTCGTCGATGGTGCAGCCGCGGGACAAGTCATTGACCGGTTTATTGAGGCCCTGCAGGATGGGCCCGATGGCCACCGCATTGGCCGCACGCTGCACGGCCTTGTAAGTATTGTTGCCGGTGTTCAGATCGGGGAAAATAAACACCGTGGCCCGGCCGGCGACCGCAGACCCCGGCATTTTGGTGTTGGCCACCTCGGGGTCGATGGCGGCATCGTATTGGAGCGGACCTTCGAGGATAAAGTCGAGATTTCTTTCACGTATGAGATTCTGGGCAATGTGGGTGGCCTCCGCCACTTTTTCGACGTCCTCTCCTTTGCCCGAGGTTCCGGTTGAGTAGCTGAGCATGGCCACCCGGGGCTCGATGCCGAAGGTGCGGGCCGTTTCAGCCGAACTCAAGGCGATCTCAGCCAGCTGCGAGGCGTCGGGGTTGGTATTTACGGCACAGTCGCCGTAGACCAGGATACGATCGCGCAGACACATGAGGAACACGGAACTGACGATGGTGAAGCCAGGTTTTGCCTTGATGAACTCGAAGGCTGGGCGGACCGTGTGGGCAGTGGTATTCAAAGCTCCGGATACCATGCCGTCGGCAAACCCCTTATAGACCATCATGGTGCCGAAATAGGTGGTGTCTGACATCCGGTCTCTGGCCATATCCTCTATGACGCCTTTGTGCTGGCGCAGCGACAGATACGTCTGGACGAAATCCTCGAGCAGGGGGCTGGTCTGGGGATCGATCACCTCGACCCAGGTGAGGTCCAGTCCATTGGCCGCCGCCAGGGCCCGCACCTGATCCTCCCGGCCGAGAATGGTGAGGTCGGCCACGCCTCGCCTGAGCAGAATATCGGCCGCCCTGAGGATACGCTCGCAATTTCCTTCCGGCAGCACGATGCGCTGGCGATTCTCGGCAGCCCGTTCAGTCAGAGAATATTCGAACATCTTCGGGGTAATTCGCGTCGGTCGGTCGGAAATCACATTGTCCCGCAGCTCGGCCACGTTTACATATTTTGAAAAATCACCCAGTGCCGTGGCGATTCTGGGCTGATCGTCAGCCTCGATGTGCCCGTAAAGTTCGTAGAGCTGCTTGGCCACCAGGTAGGTATGTCCCTTCACACAGATGATCGGCACCGGCTTGCCCGACCAGCCTTCAATCAGTCGGCGCACATTGTCCGAGGGCACCAGCCCGCCGGTGAGCACAATGCCCGAGACCTCGGGGTAGGAGGTGGAGGACCGGGCGGAGAGGCTGGCCAGAATAATGTCATGCCGGTCGCCGGGAGTGATCACCAGACAACCGGGCGTCAAATATTCGAGAAAGTTCTCGACCCGCATGGCGGCCACCACATAATCACCCACCACCATATTCAAGCCTGCCGCCCCGTACATCACGCTGCCGTTCAGCCAGCGTTTGACATCACCCACCGTGGGGTTGGCGAGGGCCGGATTCTCGGGGATCACATAGAAGGGCAGCCCCTCATCGGGATGATATCGTCGTCTGATATCGGAGAGGATCTGCGACGTCAACCCTTCCGGGGCACGATTGATGATTGAGGAGACCAGGATAAGCCCTTTCTCCTTGTGACTGTCAATCGACACCTGAACCTGCCGGATCATCTCATCCACCGTTTTCTTCCTGCCGGAAGAAATCAACAGAACCGGGGCGCCCAGATTGGCCGCGATATCTCCGTTTATCTCCGATTCGAAAGTGGTATCCTGACCCCTGAAGTCGGTTCCCTCGATGAGCACGAAGTCGTAGCTGTCTGCTACCTCACGGTATTTGTGCAGAATCAGGTCGTGCAGGTCGTCCTCACGACCGGAATTAATCAGTTCATACGCCGTTTTCAGGGTGCAGCCGTAGCAGGTATCATACTCCTGCTCCAGTTTGAAATAGTCGAGTATGAGGGTAATGTCGTGATCCGGTTTTTCTTCGACCTGGTCATTGATTATCGGCCTGAAGAAAGCCACCCGGTGCAGCTGATTCATCAGCATCTGCATGATGCCGAGCACGATCACCGACTTGCCGCTGCGTTCCTCGGTGGCGGTCACATAAAGATTGTTGGGCATGTACTCAGTGAAATATAATTGAGGTTTTGGAACTGCTTCTGCTGCACAACGCAGGTCGAAGGCCGGTCAGATCTTGAGCGAGCCTGACTGCGGATAGGGAGATTAGCACAAATCAGGGTAAATGAACATACGCGTTTGCAGGTATGGGTATGAATTTATCAGTTCCGGGAGTCTTCCAGAACAATTTGAGCGCCGCCGTCCCCTTTCTCTGAAAATATTCTACCTGCAACGGATAATGGCCTGTGTTAGCGATGGTCACATGACCCACATTGGAGAGCCGGTCCGAGTGTTGTTCCGGGTCGCTGATCACCGTCTTGCCCCCCAGGAAGACCCTGACGCCGTCATTGGAGAGGGCTTGAAACTCGTACTCCCCCTTTTCCTTGACAACGAGATATCCCTGCATGCGCATGGCCACACCGCGGTTGGTGCCGGTATTAAAAACTTCCTCCTGGCCGAACTGATGATTGAGCTCGAAGACTGGTGTACCCGTTTTCTTGATGAATGAGTGATCGCCCTCCTGGGGAAAATCGTCCAGGTGCCTCTCAAAGAATTCCAGATAATAGACAACGCTCAATCCTCTGGCAAGACGCTCCAGCGAAACTATCTCGGGTTCGATGTTGTCCACATAGAGAGGCGCATATTCCACCGGGTCGCTGAAATCCTTGGCAGCATCAGCGGGCGGTACGGCAAACAAAAAAAGTGCTCCTACCAGTACCAGCCATTTGTATCCAAATTTTGCTCGCATATTCTGCCCCCTTTGCGGATCTGCCATGTTCTCTATTAACTGCTTGCAAATCTATTCATTTCCTACAAAAATACAAATCCATATCCTTTCGATTCCGGTAGATCGTGATTATCAAAACTAGGACTTCGTTAGAGATAGGATTGCAAATTCTGACAATCTTCTTTAACTCTTAGTCAGAGCGTATTTTAATTACTTACGGCAAGGCCACCCATGTCGTTTTTCTACCATCCCAAAGTGCCGGAGCTGCCCAGGTTCGGTCCGGAAATCTCAGCAAAAGGAGTTAAAAATGAAATGTAAATCCGTAACTTTCCACCTTGTCATTGCCGCACTTGCCATTGCTTTTTTTACCTCACCTCCAGCCCGGGCTGCGGAGGAGCGTAATTATCTCCTTGCCACTGCAACCACCGGAGGTACATATTACCCCGTTGGTGTGGCTATTTCGACTCTTACAAAAGTCAAGCTGCAGCCGAAACACAAAATCGGTATGTCGGCCATCAACTCGGCCGGCTCCGGAGAAAACATAAAGCTTTTGAGGGACAACGAAGTCCAGTTTGCCATTCTGCAAGGCCTTTTCGGCTATTATGCCTGGAACGGTAAAGGCCCCTTGGAAAATGACGGCCCCCAAAAAGAGCTGCGTTCTGTGACCATGCTCTGGCAGAACGTTGAGCATTTCACCATCCTTTCAGAAAAAGCCAAGACCGGAACCATCGCTGACCTGGAAAATCTTAAAGGTGAACGTATGGCTCTCGGTGCGAGAAATTCCGGAACCATTGGCTCCAACAAGTTCCTTCTTAGCAACCTCGGAATAGATGCGGAAAAATCATTCGAACTTGTATATGGCGGCTACGGTCCCAGTGCAGATGCTCTTCAGAACGGGCAAATTGCCGGTTTAGGCATTCCCGGAGGCGCACCGACCGGTGCGATTACCCGCGTTATGGCAGCCATGGGTGATAAAATAAAGATTCTTGATTTCACCGACGAGCAGGCCCAAAAGGCTGATGGTGGATTTGACCTCTACACCCGTTATGTGATTAAAGCTGGAACCTATCCGGGCCAGTCGAAAGACATCAACACAATTGCCCAGCCAAATTTTCTGGCCGTCCGGGCAGACGTTGACGAAGAGGCTGTCTACATGATTACCAAAACCATTTACGAGAACCTGCCGTTTCTCAATGCCATTCACAAAGCCACTTCAGTCATGGCCCTCGAGAAGGCCCTTGCAGGACTGCCGATGCCGCTGCACCCTGGCGCCGCCAAATATTTTAAAGAAGCCGGGTTGGATATTCCGGATCGATTGATGCCCCAATAAACGCCCACTGAGTTCACTCCCGCGATGCGGCGGGAGTGAACATGCTGGATCTTCCTCGGGAGTAATGTGTGAAATCTGAAACCACAGAGACTGATTCACAGCTGCATCTAGAAAAAGCCATATTTACTCTTGGGGTGATCGTCTCTTTACTGCACATCTACTTCAATATATTTGCGATACTTCCCAACCTTCTGCAAAACTCGCTTCATTTTTCCGGATTTGCGCTTCTCTGCGCGCTTGTCTACCCGCTAAGAAAAGGACAGGCTTCCAGGAGCCGTATTTCTCTCTATATTGATCTTGCCATTGGGGTAATTGCAGCAGTCTGCGCACTTTACATGATCAGCATGGAGGATGCCATTTACGCCCGTGGTGTTCATTTAAGCAGAAGTGAGTGGATAGCGGGGACCCTGCTCATTTTCACAGCCATCGAATTTACCAGGCGCACAACCGGCTGGATCATTCCTGTACTCATAATTCTGGCTCTCACCTATGTGGGCTGGTGGGGCAGTCTAATCGGGGGCGTCTTTAAATTCAGCGGGCTGACCGCCGAAACCATACTTTTCAGATCAATATACGGCGACGATGGTCTTTTTGGGAACATAGCGAGAATATCCTCGACGTTTGTATTCATGTTTATCCTGTTCGGCGCATTTCTCCTGAAATCAGGAGCCGGAGAATTCGTCATTAACCTTGCCAGAGCAGTAGCCGGCAGATTTATTGGAGGCCCCGGGCTGGTCGCAGTCTTTGCCTCCGGTCTTACCGGGACAATTTCCGGTTCTGCCGTTGCCAATACCGCCTCGACCGGGGTGATTACCATCCCGTTGATGAAACGCGCCGGCTTTGAAGCCAAATTTGCCGCGGGAGTAGAAGCATCAGCCTCGACCGGTGGCCAACTTATGCCGCCAATAATGGGGGCTGGCGCCTTTGTAATGGCCAGCTATACTCAGATTCCCTATACAACAATTGTTCTTTACTCAGTGTTGCCGGCAATTCTTTATTTTGCCACGGTGGGTTTTTTCGTTCGAGTGGAAGCCAAACGCACTCATATTCAGGCAGTGGAGGATGAGAATCTCAAGGTATTCGAGGTAATAAAAACTGGGGGACTCCCGTTTCTCCTGCCGATTTCAGTTCTGATCGGCTTATTGATATATGGTTTTACGCCAACCTATGCCGCAGGCCTCTCCATTGTCGCCGTGGTGGTCTCCTCCTGGTTGACGCCGAAAAGAATGGGAATCAAGGCTGTTTTCGAGGCATTCGCGCTGGGCGCCAGAAATATGGTAATGACCGCTATCCTGCTCTGCAGCGTTGGTTTGGTGGTCAACGTAATTGCCACGGCAGGCATCGGCAATACCTTCTCGCTGATGATTACCAACTGGTCAGGCAACAGCCTGCTTATCGCCATCACCCTGATCGGCCTGGCCTCCCTGGTGCTTGGCATGGGATTGCCGGTTACTGCAGCCTATATCGTGCTTGGCACTTTATCCGCCCCCGCCCTGTACAATCTCATTGTCGATGGGCAGGTCGCCCAGATTATTGCCTCGGGCAGCCTTGATGAAGATGCCCGAGCCATAATGATGCTGGC
>JARRLH010000122.1:0-8317 GCA_037387205.1 Desulfofustis sp. | reverse complement strand
GTTTCGTGAGGACGAGCTTGAGGATCTGGTTATTTACGGACCGGTGGGCTGTCCTGAGTGCAATGGGCTCGGTTATCGGGGCAGGGTTGGCTTCTTTGAGTTGATGGAGGTCACAGAGGAGGTGGCCAAGGCGATCAGTGCCGAAGTGCCCGAAGATCAACTGCGCAAGATAGCCATCCAGGAAGGTATGACCCCGCTCCGAGAAGCTGCACTGCACAAGGTGCGCCAGGGAGTGACTAGTATTAATGAAGCGATGCGGCGGACGGTGGCCCACGAGGAAAGTCTGCCCGCGTACCTCATAAATCCGGATGAAGAAATCTATGAAGATGGCGACATGATAATCCGGGAAGGTAATAAGGATATAGATTTCTTTGAGCTCATCCGAGGGTCTTTGACCGTAGTCAAGGGCGGCAAGAAGATAGCCGAACTGACAGAGCCCGGAGAGTACTTCGGCGAGATGGCCGCCATTTCAGGCGAGCCTCGATCGGCATCGGTCATCTCCAAAGGAAGGACCACTATTAAACGCTACCCGGGCGACAAGTTGGAAGAGATCATTTACAAATATCCTGATATAGCGGCCAAGCTCTTTATCACCATGACCTCCAGACTGCAGAAATCAAACCAGATTACCGTCAAGCTGGCCGGCGGAGGGGCGAGAAAACCGGGACCACCGCCAAGATAGCAGGGTTCCAGTCCGACTGTAGTCTTATTTCGCTATTTCACCATGCAGCCATTGCAGGTAACGCTTTTCAGCGATGGGCGTCCCGGCCACGAAAAACAGTCGCTGGGAATCATCAGCGCGCTGCAGGCCTACGTGGAAGTTAAGGTGAGAAAAGTGGAGGTACCGGTACGCAGCATTTTTAAAGAGCTTGGATCCCATCTTTCTTTCCTCCTCAACTCCAGGCTCCCTGCTGCTTTTCCCGAGAACCAAAAGGCAGATCTAATTATTGGCACTGGCAGCCGGACCCATTTGCCAATGCTCTCCGCCGGCAGAAAGAGTGCGGCCAGAACAGTATCCTGCATGACCCCGGCCTTACATCTGAGAGCTAAATTTGACCTTTGTTGCGTACCTATTCATGATCAGGTGAATCCTGCGGAAAATATCTTTTTCACCGTTGGGCCTCCCAATATGTCTCACCGCTCGCAGGCTCATGACCATACCAGAAGCCTGGTTCTCATTGGCGGCAGGGACGATAGCTCGCATAAATGGGACGAGGGGCGGATTGTCTCTGATCTTGCTCTTCTCATCAAACACTCTGAGAACACGTCCTGGCTCATTTCGAGTTCACCGAGAACTCCAGCTTCGACCGAAGAGAGGGTGGCCCAGGAACTGGGGGGGCTGCCGCAGGTCAGTTTCGTCCCCTTTTCAGAGACCGGCCCGGGATGGGTGGAGGAGATGTATCGCACACATGGAACTGCCTGGATAACTGCCGATTCCATTTCGATGGTGTATGAGGCCCTCTCAGCAGGTTGCAGGGTTGGCGTTATACCGGTAACTTGGCGTAGGAGAAATAATAAATTTCAACGCAGCCTCGATTATCTGCTCGACAAAAAGCTGATAATAATGCTTCCCCCCTACCTGCAGGGGAAAACTGATTGGCTTGATCAAGAGCCGCTCAACGAAGCAGATCGATGCGCAAGGGAAATACTCAGAAGATGGTGGCCGAAAAGTATACCGTAGTCCAGATTGTACCGGAAATGGATGAAGGCGGTGTTGAGGGGGAAACTCTTGATTTCGCCGTCTATTTAGCTCGCCAGGGACATCGGTCCATAGTTATTTCCGGGGGCGGACGACTTGTTTCCCAGCTGCAGGAAAACGGGGTCGAACATGTACTCTGGAAAAGCATAGGTTCGAAAAATTTTCACTGCCTGAAATACATCCCCAAACTTAAACAGTTCATTATCGGGGAACATGTGGACATTCTCCACCTCAGATCGCGGCTTCCGGCCTGGATTGGTTATTTTGCCTGGAAATCTTTGGCGGAAGATACCCGTCCAGCCTTGATCACCAGTTTCCATGGTTTCTACTCGGTCAATTCCTACTCGACGATCATGACTAAGGGGGAGCGGGTTATTGCCGTTTCGGACGGCATAAAGGAGCACATTCTGGAAAATTATTCCATAGATCGTTCCAAAATCAGGCTCATTCACGGAGGCTATGATGCTGCCGTATTCGACCCGGAACGGGTGAATGGTGAGCGGGTCGAAAAATTAAAAAAGGAGTGGGGTGTCGGCGCGGATGGACGGCCCGTGATCATGCTGCCGGGTCGACTGACCTTCTGGAAAGGCCAGGACGTCTTCATTGATGCGTTGATTTCTATAAAGGACCTGGATTTTCTTGCCTTGTGTGTTGGTGCTGCCGAGGAGAATGCTTCCTTCGTAAAAAAATTACAGGAAAAAATAGAGAGCCACGGACTGCAGGATAAAATCAAGCTGGTAGGCCACTGCAACGACATGCCTGCGGCGCTTTCCCTTGCCGATTTGGTCGTCTCGGCTTCATCGGCGCAACCAGAAGCATTTGGCAAGGTCGCCATCGAAGCCATGGCAATGGCCAAGCCCATTATCGCCACCAAGCACGGGGGTAGTCTGGAAACAGTCAAAGACAAAGAAACCGGCTGGCTCGTCGAACCCGGAGATTCGCAGTCATTGGCAGGTATAATGAGGGAAGTGCTCGGCAAACAAGAGCAGCTGCCGATCATCGGCAGGAACGGAAAAAGCTGGGTTGAGCAGCATTTTACCGCCACCAGAATGTGTGAGAAGACGCTGCAGCTTTATGAGAACCTGCTCGAAGATAAGAAAAAAAGGCGGGATGGCGAGGTTCTGACGGTTGTACAGATGCTTCCTGAATTGGAAAGCGGCGGCGTCGAGCGCGGTACGCTGGAGATCGGCAAGTACCTGGCCGACAACAATCACCGCTCCATCGTCATTTCGGCGGGGGGGCGCATGGTACGGCAGCTGGAAGAAGAGGGAAGCCAGCACATCAGCTGGAAGGTCGGTGCCAAAAGCCCGCTGACCATAAAGTACATGCTGCCGCTCAGAAGATTACTCAAAAAGGAAAAAGTCGATGTGCTTCACCTGCGTTCACGCATGCCTGCCTGGATAGGCTACCTGGTCTGGAAATCTTTGTCGAAAAAAGACCGCCCGGTACTGGTGACCACCTTCCACGGGTTTTATTCAGTGAATAGCTACAGCGCAATAATGACCAAGGGAATGGGCATTATCGCCATATCAAAGAGTATCGAACAGCATATCAGAAAAGCGTATGGTGTCCAGCAGGGTATCGAGCTTATTTTTCGGGGTGTAGACAAGGATAAGTTTGATCCGGAAATGGTTTCTGCCGGGAGAATCGAGCGCTATCGCCAGCAGTGGAACCTCTCGGGGAAGAGGCCGGTAATCATGCTTCCCGGGCGTCTCACCCGGCTCAAGGGACAGGATATTTTCATCCAGGCTCTGGCTCGTATCAAAGATCTCGATTATCAGGCGTTACTGGTGGGTGACATTGAAGATAATCCCGGATTTGCCTCTGAGCTTGCAGAGATGATCAAAGAATTACGCCTGGAAGACAATATTTTCTTGACGGGACACTGTGAGGACATGCCGGCGGCGCTGATGCTGGCAGATATCGTTGTTTCGGCCTCGTCGAACGAGCCGGAGGCCTTCGGCCGCACCACCATTGAAGCGATGGCCATGGGAAAACCAGTGATAGCCACGGCGCATGGTGGGAGCCTGGAAACGGTTACACCAGGTAAAACAGGCTGGCTGGTGGATCCGGGATCGGCCGACAAACTGGCGCTGGCCCTTGAAGACGCGCTCACATCACCGGAGAAAATCAGACAGTATGGAGCCGCAGGAAAAGCAGCGGTAGATTCCACCTTTACCATGAAATCCATGTGCCAGCGAACGCTGACTTTTTATCACAAGCTCATTGTCGCCCAGCGGGGCCTCACCAAAGAAGCGGCCGCTTATTCTACCAGAGTGGGATAAGGAGCAGCGTCTTAGTGGGCTAATCGGGCTAATCGCAGGCCGCCAGCAGCGCACTGCTCATAAAGAGATAGAAATGGCCCTGTTGTGAGTCAAACAGCAACGAATTCATTATGCTGCCGGCCAGCAGAGCGAGCAGCACCCCGTGCAGAAGCTGGCGGTCTTTTTTCCCAAGTCCTTTTGCCTCCTGAAGCTGCAGAATAATAACCAGGAAAAACAGGACAAGACCGACTGCTCCGAATTGCACTCCAATAAAGAGATATTCGTTGTGCGGGTTGTCCGTCGGTGCAATCCTGCTGTTCCTAATGGCTTTACGGTGAGCCGATTCATAAGAACCGGTACCATGTCCAAACAGAGGCTTCTCTTTTATCAGCCGCACGCTGACCGTCCACCAGTCGAATCTTTGCCCGATCGATGTCCTTGACTGACCGGGTTTATAGTTTGAGATTTCACTGACTGCCTCTTTGACTCGCTCTGAGAAATTATCCGAGGTCTGATAAGCCGAGACCAGCAGGCCAGTAAACAGGACAATGGCCAGCGCCCATTTCAACAGACTCAGCCGCTGATAGAGATAGAGCAGGGTCAAACAGCAGAACACGAACATGCCGGTGCGGCCCGGGGCGATATAGAAAAGGTTGATGACCGCCGCAGCGCAGACGATCAGCCACACATATTTGCGCCACCCTGGAGCCGCGGACTTGTGCAGAGCCCAGTAAGCAAGTACCGCCATAAAAAAGCTGTGGACAATGTGATACACGAGCGAGTAGCCGTAGCGTTTTGTATCGAGCAGGTCAAAATAGCTGAAGTAGGAGATAGCCATCAAGACAATGCAGCCGGCTAGAAAACTTAACTGAGCGCGATGACGCTGGGTGCTGCCAAGGCTCAGCAGCGAATAGACCACCGGCATAAGCAGCAGCTCCCGGTATTTTCTGAGCGTTGCCAGGCCGTCAATGGGAGCGACCGGAGAATAGGTGAGTGCCGCAGCCATCAGGCAGAAAAGCAGCAGAGCGACCAGGCAGGAAGGATTGGCCCTGAACAGTCGGGGAAGATCAAACAAGCCGCCGGATAGTATCCAGGCTGCAGCAGCCAGAATAGAAAACAGACCAAGCAGGGAGGTGGAGAGGGGAGTAAAAAAACAGGCAAGACACAGCGATACCGTGCCAACACTTCTCAGTCTCTTGGTTGTATGTTCTGTATTTACCGGGCTCACCTATCTGGGTGTGTGCAACTCTGCGGCAGCAGGGGGTTGATCCTCAGTTGTCAATGATACTGCATGTTGTAAAGTAGTTCGTATTCTCCGTGCAGGCTGAGCAGCTCGTCATGGGTGCCGTCTTCGACAATTCTCCCGTTTTTCACCACGATGATGCGATCGGCGTTTTTGATTGTCGACAACCGGTGGGCGATGACAAAGGTCGTTCTGTTTTTCATCAAATTCTCCAGGGCGCCTTGCACCTCGCGCTCCGATTCGGTGTCAAGAGCCGAGGTAGCCTCGTCGAGAATAAGAATTGGTGCATTTTTAAGAAGAGCCCGGGCGATAGATATACGCTGCCTTTCGCCGCCGGATAATCGAGCCCCCCCATCGCCGATAATCGTCTCGAACCCCTGTGGCAGTTCCTTGATGAAATCCAAGGCGTGGGCCGCCTCGGCTGCTTTAATCAGATCCGTTTCCGAGCGCTCTAAACTGCCGTATGCGATGTTGTTTCGAACGGTATCGTTAAACAGAATGGTCTGTTGGGTAACCATGGCAATCTGGTCGCGCAGGGAGCGCATGGTCACCTGGCGAATATCGCAGCCGTCAATCTCTATGGCTCCTTTGCTCACTTCAAGAAACCTCGGGATCAGGTTAGTCAGCGTTGTTTTCCCGCCCCCGCTGTGACCGACAATGGCGAGCGTTTGACCGTTGGGAACCTGAAGATTGATATCAGTGAGTGCTTCGGTACCGTCTTCGTAGTGAAACCCAACACCTTTGAACTCAATACTGTTTTCAAAGGGCGGCAGCACGGCAGCGCCAGCTTTATCGGAAATGGCAGGTACTATGTCCATGATAGCAAAAACCCTGGTGGCGGCTGCCAAGCCCTGCTGGACGGTTGAGTTGACCTTGCCGATACGCTTGACCGGGTCGTAGGCGACGACCAGCGAGGTCATCAGGGCAAAAAATTCTCCCACGGTCATCACCCCGTCAATTACCAACTTACCGCCAAACCAGATGAACATGGCGATGGCAATCCCACCGATAAATTCCATCAGGGGATGCTGTACACAACGAAACTTGGCGTCTTTAACCGTTACCTCAAAAAGGGTGTTTAATTGTTTGTAGTATCGATCATTTTCGTGCTGTTCCATGTTGAACGCTTTGACGATTCTGTTACCGGTGATTGTCTCATACAACATGTTCGATACCTGGGCGGTTTCCTCCTGACTCCTGGTGCTCAAACGACGAAATATTTTACTGAATTTGATGATGGGATAGGCGGCTATGGGAAGAACCAAAAAAGAAAAGAGAGCCAATTTCCAATTCAGGTAGAACACCACGCCCATGAGGACAACGACCGAGAAAAAGTCCCTGAGAACACCAACCAGTGCACTGGAAACCGCCTGCTGCATGAGCGTCACATCCGATATTATTCGGGATATGAGTGTGCCGGTCGGGTGATTGTGGAAGAATGAGAGAGGCTGGATGTGAATATGTTCGAAGATTTTAGCTCGGTAGTCCATGATCACCGAAAGCCCCACTTTCTCCAAGAAGAAATGATAGGTGTAGTAAAAGAGGCCTTTGATGCCGAACACGAGGACAAGGATGATGGTCAGTGAATAGAGATAAAAATCGTTTTTGGCAATGAATATCTTATCGAGAAAATCTTTCACCATGTAAGTCTGGGCGCCGGTACAAATAGCCACCCCTGCCATGGCCACCATGGATATAAACAATTTGGCCCGGTAGGGTTTTAGGGCCCGGTAAACTCTTGCGAGAATCTCTTTGTTGGTCATGATCATGATTATTAATTTGGCCAGGATCTTTTGCTCGGATCACTTGAATGATACCAGTTGTTTCTACACCAGCGGGCGATAAATGACAAAGGCTTAGTGGAGACCCTTGCTAAAACCGTCTTGTTATTCAGTATCTATATTATGCCTTAGATATTATTGTCGAAATATCGGTCTTGTAGTCTAGGTGAAGCTTTCGTATGGTCTGCTTACAATTAAGATCAGTAGCTTTAGAGAACAAACAATGGAGAAGGTGAGGGGACGCATGAGCGCGAACGGTCATCGTTTCCTGTAACTGCGCCGGATCACCAGAGGTAGAATACCCAAGTCGTATCCATCTCAGTCAACTCGAAAAGAAAGAGGGCAGCGCGACACGCTGGAAGTGATCACATCTACCAGGTCTTTTGAATATTTATTAAATAACAAATTATATCAGTAAGATAGATATGCATATTAAATAGGTCAGGTTATATTGAAAAACCACTACACTAGTAGTATACTTCGCGGGTTTGCTGAAATTACTAACAATTCGATGATCTTGCACCGGATTTCCCACGATGGTGCAGGTTCGAATACGGAGTTAATCAGAGAAGGGAATGAATCAGGAGCACCACTATCCATGTTTAGATTTTTAATAGCCGCGCTAATTTTGGGACTTACTGCAGTGCTTCCAGCCATCGCTTCGGCTGAAATTAAGGAGCTTGAAAACGATATCGATGTGGTCTGGTCATCCTCTGACGGACAGAAAATGGAAATCTACTATTCCCAGAGAAAGGATGGTACCTGGCAGGAACCAGTTCGGATTACCGATAACCACTATGACAATATGTACCCTGTAATCGACCGAGACAGCAGCGGTAAACGGTGGATTTTCTGGACTGCCTATGACCGTGGCAGGATGGAAATTCACTATACCTCGGGAGATGGTGAAGAATGGCAAGCCACTGAGTTGCTTTCCTCAGACAAGAAAACAAATATCAGTCCGTCCGTGCTCATCGATAAGCAGGACCGAATCTGGGTAGTGTGGAGCGCCAATAACGATGATCTTGACGAAATCATGTACTCTTTCTTCCAGAGCGGTTCCTGGTCGGATCCTGATTTTGTTCACGAACCAAATGAAGCGCCGGACCTGCTTCCTGTTATCGATATCTCTGGCGACGGAACACCCCAGGTGGTATGGCGTGCAGCACGGGAAGGGAAGAATGTTACGCTGTCCAGTACATGGACGGAAAATGACTGGTCCGAACCGCGTATCCAAGAAATCGAAGATCCGGACAAAGAGGAACGTGAAGAGAGAATTATTGAATTGCCGCACTTTGTAACCCGGACATCAATGGTGTATGTCAGGGTC
>JARRLH010000121.1:0-8349 GCA_037387205.1 Desulfofustis sp. | reverse complement strand
GTTTTATAGGGATTGGGGTGATGGGTAAAAGCATGGTCTTAAATCTTCTGAAGGGTGGGTATGAGATCCATGTTTTTACCAGGACGAAGGCCAAAGCACAGCAGTTGATCGATCAAGGCTGCGCCTGGCACACATCTCCGGCCAGTGTTGCCGGCGCCGCCGATGTAATTATCACCATGGTTGGTTCTCCGCGGGATGTAGAAGAGATCTACCTGGCTGAGGACGGGGTGCTGGCAAAGGCCAGGAAAGGTACACTTGTCATTGACATGACCACCTCGAGCCCCCAGCTGGCTGAGCAGATATACAAGCAGGCGAAGGGTCTCGGGATATCGGCGCTTGACGCGCCCGTTTCAGGCGGTGACATCGGGGCACAGCAGGGCACCCTGTCGATCATGGTCGGAGGGGATCAGGGCGCATTCGAGCAGGCCCGGCCGCTTTTTGAGATCATGGGCAAGAATATTGTTTATCAGGGCGTCGCGGGCAGCGGACAGCATTGCAAGATGGCCAATCAGATTGCCGTTGCATCAACCATGATGGGCGTGTGCGAATCCCTGCGCTATGCAGAGAAGGCAGGGCTCGATCCCGCCACCGTGCTTCAGAGTATTGAAGCCGGAGCGGCAGGCAGCTGGACGCTGAGCAATCTCGCTCCGCGGATGATTAAAGGGGATTTCGGCCCGGGATTTTACGTGAAACATTTTATCAAAGACATGAATATCGCCCTCGAATCATGCGCCGATATTGGACTGCAAGCCAGGGGGCTGCAACTGGCCAAAGGGTTATATGACCAGATCGCTGCAGAGGGTGGTGAGTACCTGGGTACCCACGCCCTCTATAAACAATATGAGTAGAAGCGGTAAACCGGCGGAAGGCCGGCAAAGTCGCAGGAGAACGTGCCCCCTCTACTGCTAGGCGGTGTGTTGGATCTGTTTATCAATAGGGTATCACAAATCTTACATCAGAGAGGAATACATGACTATTTCCCACACAAACGCTTCCCTCCAGGAACTAAGAAACACATTCATCGCCAAAGGAATTTCCAGCGCCACTCAGAATTACATCGTGCACGGTCAAGGCGCGATTCTTGTTGACGTCGAGGGCAACGAGTTTATCGATTTCGCCGGCGGCATCGCGGTAATGAACGTGGGACATTCCCACCCGAAAGTCGTCAAGGCGATCAAAGACCAGGCGGACAAGTTGACCCATACCTGTTTCATGGTCTCCCCCTATGAATCATCCGTAATTCTCGCAGAAAAGCTGTGCAGAGCGGTGCCGGGGGATTCTCCGAAGGCGGCCATGTTTGCAAACAGCGGCGCAGAAGCCGTTGAGAATGCCGTAAAGATTGCCCGCTACCATACCCAGAGGCCTGCGATCATAGCCTTTGACAACGGTTTTCACGGCCGAACACTGATGGGCATGACGTTGACTTCCAAGATTAAACCTTACAAATATCGCCTCGGCCCGTTCGCGCCGGAAGTTTACCGGATGCCTTTTGCGAACTGTTACCGCTGCCCTTTCAACAAGGAATATCCCGGCTGCGGAGTGGCCTGTGCAGACCACCTGGAGTATTTTTTCATCAACCATGTGGCCGCCGAACAGACCGCCGCTATCGTTATCGAACCCATCCAGGGAGAGGGTGGGTTCATCACCCCGCCCAAGGAATATTTTCAGAAACTCAAAGCGATCTGCGAAAAGAACAATGTTCTGATGATTGCCGATGAGATCCAGACGGGCATCGGCCGAACCGGGCACATGTTTGCCATGGAATATTATGGCGTGGAAGCTGACCTGACCACGACGGCCAAGAGCCTTGCCGCCGGCATGCCGCTTAGTGCTGTGGTTGGTAAAAAGGAAATCATGGATGCGGTGCATCCATCGGGGATCGGCGGGACTTACGGCGGTAACCCCATCGCCTGCGAAGCGGCCCTGGCTGTGTTTGACATTATAGAATCTGAGGGCCTGCTGGAGAGAGCATAAGGTCTTGGCAACGAGCTCAAGAAAGCCTTTCTCTCGTTCCAGAAAGAATATGATATCATCGGAGATGTGCGCGGTCTCGGGCCCATGATAGCCATGGAGTTAGTGCAAGACCGTCAAACTAAAACGCCTGCGTCCACGGAGACGAAAGCTCTGGTTAATTATTGCTACGAGAAAGGATTAATTGTTCTGTCCTGTGGTGCCCATGGCAACGTTCTGCGTTTTCTCATGCCACTGGTCATTACCGATGAACAACTCCAGAAGGGAATCACTATCATTAACGACGGCCTCAGTGCGATCAAAGGGTAGGGAACCTTGTGTATTTTAGTTCAGGGTGTGCGTGCACATCAATCAAGAACTTCAATTACCAGGTAGATGATTATGATATTATTGATTGTAAAGGAGGCCGCGAACACCGCCGATAACCCTGCACCTTAACCAGATGATCGACTAACCTGTAATGGCAATGGATCCGATCATTGATCAATTCTCACATCGTGCCAACCGGCGTTTCGAGATCTTCCATGAGCTCATGCGTCGGAAAGTCAGGGAAATACTGTTCGTCTCAAGCCCATACGATGCATGGGTTATGGAGAAAGACCGAGGTTTGTCGGAAGCGATTGTCCTCGAATACCGGGGACTGAATCTTAGCCATCCTCCACGACTCAACTGGGTGGCATCGGTTGATGAAGCATCTGCAGTTCTTGAGGAAAAAACGTTTGACCTGGTAATCATCATGACCCAGGCTTCTGATCTACACTATCCGGAAGTTCACAAACAGATTAAGCGACTCTCCCCCGACACTCCCATAGTCAGATTTTATCATAGGGCACCGGGGCAAATGGTCTCCTGCGAGGAAAAAGATACCCATTTCACCCCCGACCGCACGTTCATGTGGAGCGGGGACACAAAACTCCTGTTAGCCGCAATCAAAAGCATTGAAGACCAGCTTAACGCCAAACAAGATACGGACCTTGCCGCTATTCGGGTAATTATCTTTGTCGAGGATTCACCTGAATACCTGTCCTCACTGCTGCCTGTATTTTACCAGGAACTGGTTAGCCAGACGCAGGCGGTTATGGAGGAAGGGCTTAATCAGGAACATCGAATGCTCGCCATGCGAGCCCGTCCTAAAATTCTTCTTGCTAATTGTTATGAAACTGCGCTGGAACTTTTCACGTCTTTCGAACCTTGCGTTCTTGGCGTTATCTCCGATGTTCGTTTTCCCCGAGAGGGGACGCTGGATGGCGAAGCGGGCGTTCACCTTTTGAAAAAAATACATAAAAAGAGATTTGACATCCCGCTCCTATTGGTCAGTTCCGAGCAGCAGAATGAAGCAAAAGCCAAGACTATTCCGGCAGCGTTTGTCGATAAAAATTCACCAGCCCTTCATGAGGAGGTTCATGCCTTCTTTCTGGAGAAGCTCGGTTTCGGCCCATTTGGGTTCCTAAATGAAGACGGAAAGGCGGTCGCCCGTGCAACAAATCTGCTTAGCCTTGAAAATGGTATGCGCCACCTGCCGGACCATATTTTCTATGATCACTGGATAAGAAATGACTTTTCAAGATGGCTGTTTACCAGAGCCGAGACCATGTTGGCCACCGAACTTCGCAGCGTGACTGCCGACGATTTCGATAATGATCTTACCAGAATGCGTCAGTACCTCTATGAAAGAATCCGCAACCACCGGATGCAGAGGCAGAAGGGTGTGCTGGTGGACTTTGAATCAGGTGATTTTGATGTGGATGCGGATTTTATGAAAATCGGTGATGGCTCTCTGGGGGGAAAGGCCAGGGGGCTTGCGTTTTTCTCATCCTGGCTCTATCAGCGGAACGGCCTGAAGGAGAAATTCGAGGAGGTTGACATCTGCATTCCGCAAACTCTTATAATTACAACTGAGTGCTTTGAAGACTTTCTCCATGACAACAACCTGGATGCGATAACAAAGGAAAATCTCGATAACGAAGCGATTGCTGAACATTTTCTGAGAGCCGAATTCCCAGACCGAACCCGCAAACAGCTGAAAATTTTCCTCCAACGTGTTCGTGGCCCGCTTGCCGTGCGCAGCTCCAGCCTTCTGGAAGACGCCAAATTTCGTGCTTACGCCGGCCTTTACAGAACTTATATGCTGCCCAACAACAACGAAAACCTTGATTACCGTCTAGCTGATCTTCTCAATGCCATCAAAAAGGTTTATGCATCTACTTACTACCGAGAGCCTAAATCATTTTCACACCGAATCGGCAATCGGACTGAGGAGGAAAAAATGGCGGTTGTCATCCAGCAGATTGTCGGCGAGCAATACGGCGATTTCTTTTACCCAGCTCTATCCGGCGTTGCCCAGTCCTACAATTATTACCCCTTTTCAATTGTGAGACCAGAAGACGGCGTTGCAATCATTGCCCTCGGCCTTGGCAAAACGGTTACTGAAGGCGGCAAATGCCTGCGTTTCTCGCCCAGTCACCCTGAAGTTCTCCCTCAACTCTCGACGGTAGACGACGCGCTCAAGAACAGTCAGCGATATTTTTTCGCTTTGAGGATGGATACCAAGGGGTCACCTCTGGAAAATTCATCCATTGACGATTCTGCAAATCTGGTAAAAAGGGAAATTTCTGAGGCGGTCGCCGAATATCCTGTTTCAGCACTGGCAAGTTTTTATGACCCTCAGGAGCATCGCATAAGAGAAGCGTTTAACAGGCATGGGGCACCAGTCATGACCTTCGCTTCAGTTCTTAAATACAGATCCCTTCCCCTGGCGGAGGTGCTGCAAGAGATTCTCCTTGCTGGACAGGAAGGGATGGGCGGGCCTGTCGAAATTGAATTTTCACTGACTCTTGCCAGCGAAAACACAAAGAAGCCACAGTTGGCGATTGTGCAAATTCGTCCCATGGGGGCGCATGAAGAATTGATGACGGTGGACATCGATCTGCAAGACACCTCTATCTATTCTTGCGTTTCCCATCAAGCACTGGGAAATACCATAAACAATTCGATAAGGCATGTAATCTACGTCAAACCTGATGCCTTTGACCCTGCCAAAACTGTTCAAATGGCGCAAGATGTTGCCCGTTTAAACGCAGTCCTCAAGAAAGCTGGGCACAAATACCTCCTGATCGGTCCTGGCAGATGGGGTTCAGCAGACCGCTGGCTCGGAATCCCAGTTAGCTGGAGTGATATCTGCGAGGTGGCGGCCATTATCGAGACGTTTCATCCACGGATCAATGCAGAACCCTCCCAAGGGTCACATTTTTTTCATAACATCACATCTCTTGGCATCAATTACCTCACTATAGAAAACAATCAGAGGGACTTCCTGGACTGGAGATGGGTAAAAGATCTGAAAATTATCAGTGAAACTGATTATATAATCCATTCCTGCAGTGACAAACCAATAACGCTGAAAGTTGATGGGCGACAGAGTCTTGGGGTTATCAACCACTAACGTGAAACCATCTGAAGAGAGGCACGCTGGCTGAAATCAACGTTACCAGATGCTGATGCCAGATTGTTCCTGCCCGGAGAAATTTCCTTCTCCACGGCGGCCGGTACCCGATCTTGTCCTATTCTTCTCTCAACCGCAATAGTTACTCCCTGCTCGCGCCTTTAAAACAAATTGTTTTAAGGGTTTACAGGCACACCTGTAGTATCCCAGCCTCTTAACTCATAATAATCCTGCAGCATGTATTCCAGGTCTGCTTCGGTGAGTGATCCGCCTTCGGGCAAGGCCTCCCGGTGAAGTCTTCCTGGCAGCTTGTCGTCTTTGGCTTCAAGTCCTTCCCGAATATTAAATATCCGGGTCATCGTCGCGATCTTTGCTGCTATTTTATGCAACTCTTCTTCAGACCTTCTAACTCCCGTGACAAGTTCCAAAATCTCTACTAATTCTTCCCAGGTGTAGAGATCCCGGTAGAAACGGCACAGGGTCAAGGTATCAAAAATGTTCAGTCTGTCCTCGTAATCGACCAGCATTTCGGCCTTTTTCTCGATCTGGTCGGGAGGGATCAGGCCGGCGAGTTCGGGTTTATAGAACGTCGTACGAAGATGGCAGGCACCGCGGGGCGATGTCGCGAAAGCAAGCCCCATCCCCTTCAGAGTGCGTGGGTCATAGCCGGCCGGTTCCAGCCCTTTCACATGAATGGCAAGGTCCTCGATAGCAAACTTTTTTGACACGGCAATGATGCCATCCGCAAGATCATTGCCTATCCCGGATCTCAGGCAAATTTTCTCGATGAGCTCAATGGCGTGGTCGGCATTACCATACTCAATTTCATATTCAATTCTGCCCCGCTCTTTCGCTTCCATCAGTAAAGCGCAGAGATTGCCAGCGGTAATTGTGTCAATTCCCAAGCGGTCACATAGATCATTGAGATTGGCAACTTCTTCCATTTCCTTGATCAGGCAAAGGCTGCCGAAGGAGTATATGGTTTCGTATTCAGGCCCCTCCAGTTTGAGCCCCTGGTGGCGGCCTCTACTGATCGTGGTCAAGCGGCCACAGGCCATGAAACATTTGGCACAGGCATGAGGTGTTACCTCATGTTCCTCATGATAGGTTTCACCACTGATCCGATCTGCATATTCCCATGTCCCCTTGCTCCAGTATTTGGTGGGCAATGCTCCGCTATGATTCATCAAGGATACCATCATCGTGGTCCCCATCTTGCGATATGCTTTAACTCCGGGTTGGTCGAAGTTTGTTTTGGAAAAAGCTTTCGCATATTCGGCTACAGCGGCGGGATCATTGTACTCGCGAACCCTGTCACCCTGAAAAACGAGGGCTTTTACAAGCTTGGCGCCCAGTACTGCTCCAACGCCTGTTCGGCCCGCACATCTCCATTTGTCATTGGCAATAATGGCGAATTTGACTAAATTCTCGCCTGCCGGGCCTATGACAATTGCACCTGGTTTCCTAAATCCAGGCGTGTTGAGTGCAAATCGTTTTACCGCCTCTTCTTCTGCCTCAAATGTTTCCATTCCCCATAAATCAACTCCATCATAAAATTCAACCCCTTCGGGATGAATGGATAAGACCGTGGGGTTCTCCGATTTCCCGTGCAGAATAATTGCGTCAAAACCTGCAGAATCGATTGATTCGGGAACTTTTCCTCCGGAATATGACTCTGTGTAATAGCCGGTGAGGGGGGATTTTGTATACACCCCGTAACGACTGCCGCCCCACAGCCGCCCCCCGCAGAACGGGCCGGTGGCTATTATCAGGTGGTTTTCAGGCGCGAAGGGGTCCACTCCTGGGGGATTTCGTTCAAGAAGAAGATGCGTTGCCAGACCCTTGCCCCCGAAGCATTGGCTGAGCAGCATATCAGAAATCGGTTCGATAGTGAAACTTCGGGCCGCTAGATCGACAATCAGGATTCGATTATAAAAGCCATACATACATCCACCTCGCATCGGTATGGTTGGGCAGGCCAGGAACCTTGGCCGCGATTACCCCAAAAACAGGGGCATTTGATCAGCAGATCTGTCGTTTGATACCATTCATCTTTAGTGGTAGCAACCCTGAAATGTCCCCGCTGAATGGGAAAGCTATTTGTTCCGGGCCCGCGCAGAGATGTCCTGCTCGTGTTGCCGTCTTGCCAATTTGACTCCGCCCCAAAGAATGCAAACCAGTATAGTGGTAAATCTGCCAGGCAGACAATTAACTCACTCTCACTAGTAGACAGACAGGGACGTATGAAACGCCTAACCATCATCTCCGCAATGATTGCCGCACTCAACGCGGCACCGTCAATGGCGGTGCAGCGTTCGGGAAACGATCTGCTTGTCGACTGCACCAATCTGATCAAAACCGAGTCAATCGAATCCGTCTCGACCGATAAAGCACTGGGGATGGGCTACTGCATTGGCCTAATCGATGGTATGGTCACCTTCAACTACATCTATGAATCCGTGCTTCAGGCAGAAGGAAACAGCGCCCCCCTGCAGATGTGCTTACCGCAGCGCATATCGACGAGAATGCTTGCCGCAGTCATCGTCAAACACCTCGAGGGCCACCCCGACCAGTTGCACCAGTCAGGTCAGGCACTTGCTGCCCAGGCGCTGGTCACTGCCTATCCTTGCGACAAAGAAACGCCACCATGAAACGCATGGCTGCGGCAAGCTGGTGATGACGCCAGCTCCCCCTCACCCTGATTTGGATAGGCGAAAAGATCCATGAAGGGAGAAACCACTTTTGGGTATGACGGCGTCGCTCAGAATGACAGTGCAGCGCCATTCATCGTGCAGTCTCCGTCGGGTTGAGGTGAGCCTTGAGCTTTGAGGTGATGCGAGAAGTGAATTTGATACCCCTTCTGTCAGTCAATCAAGCATTGTCTCCGAACTGAATAATGATCGCGGCCGGGCAAGGCCAATTCGGGCCTTATCAGG
>JARRLH010000120.1:0-8360 GCA_037387205.1 Desulfofustis sp. | reverse complement strand
CCGCACCCACTTGAAAATTGATGAAAGCACACTAGCGGGCCCTGTCGTTCCCGAGGGCATGGATGTCGGAGCTGTAGTTTTTGCCATATTTCTCTGTGTGCTGTTCGGCGCCAATGCGGTGGCAATTAAAATCAGCCTCACCGGTCTGGGGGTGTTCACCACCGCCGGCATTCGCTTTGGCATTGCCGCAGTGGTCATTTTTCTCTGGGCTAGGCTCACCGGTCGGCCAGTGCGGCTCACCAGGCATCAGCTGAGGCTCATGCTGATTCTGGGGTTGATATTTTATGTCCAGCTGTCGCTCTTTTATCTCGGGCTCGCCCGAACAACCGCCTCGCACGGGACCCTCATTGCCAACATCCTGCCTTTTGTAGTGCTGGTACTGGCTCATTTTTTTATCCAGGAGGAGCGCATTTCAGCCCACAAAGTCATTGGCCTCATTCTGGGTTTTTGCGGAGTGCTGCTCCTTTTTGGGGATGCGGGTCAAATGGATCAGCAGATCTTGCGGGGGGATCTGTTCGTCCTGGCGGCGGTGATAATCTGGGGGGGCAATGCCATCTACACGAAGCGCATTATCGGCTCTTTCCACCCCATCCAGATCGCCCTCTACCCACTGACGGTGGCGGCACCGCTGTTCCTGCTGACGGCGCTGTTTATGGATCGGGAAATGGTCAGTTACGTCGATGGTTCGATTATCGCCTCCATGGCCTATCAGACTTTTGTAACCGCATCCTTCGGACTGATCGGCTGGATGATGATGATAAAACGCTACGGTGCCACCACTCTCCACAGTTTTATTTTCATTATGCCCATTTCCGGTGTATTCTGTGGGGTAATGATGCTCGGTGAACCGCTGACCAGGAGCCTGATCGGCTCGATCATCCTGGTGACGGTCGGGCTGATCGTCGTCAACCGCTCCTCGAGGGGGCGGGGACTGAAACAGTACTACCACCATATTTTCCCAGGGAAACATTAGTATATGTTTGGCATAATAAAAAAGATTATGGGTGATTCTCCTCCTGACGAGAGCCCCGTGAAGCAGGGCGATGCCCATGTCGCGCTCTGCGTTCTGATGATTGAGGCGGCGCACATCGACGGCGAATGTTCGGACGAGGAGATGGCCCATGTGATCGCTACCTTGACCGACAAGTGCGGGGTTTCAAAAGATGATATAGATGAACTGGTGGAAAGGGCTTATCAACAGAGGGAAGATTCCATCGACCTGTTCACCTTCACCCGTTATATCAACCAGAATTATTCAAAAGCAGAGAAGCTCCAGGTCATGGAATCGGTCTGGCGGGTCATCCACATGGACGGGCGTCTCGAGGGCCACGAGGATCATTTTGCCCATAAGCTGGCGAACCTGCTTCGCCTAACTCATAAAGAGCTTATCACTGCTAAAATAAAGGCACGGGAGCAATTGCAAACCTGAGCGGCTGGAATGAGCAAGGACAGGGGCACAAGGCAGCGCCACACAGATCAGTTCGATGTCAGAAAGACCCTTGAGAGGCGGGCTGAAGAGCTGTCCATTCTCAACCACCTGGCAGAAGCCATCAGTTCAAGCCTCGATCTCGACGACATTCTCCACTCCATCTGCCGCGAGATGGTGATGGTTTTAAACGCCAGGAATGTCGGCATCGCCCTTCTGAACGAGAAGAAAGACAGTCTCAAGGTGGTTGCCTTTCATACTGAGCAACCGGACGAGACCGATGTCACCGGCCTCGAGTTCAGCCTCGAAGGCAACGATGCGAGCCTGTTCGTCATCAAAACCGGTGAGCCCATTGTGGTCCCCGATGCCCAGACAAATCCGATCACCAGGTCAATCCACGAGGTGATGCGGCAGCGCGGCACTTCCTGCCTGATGGTGGTGCCTTTAATGGCTCGTGGAGAGGTGATCGGCACCATTGGCATACCGTCCAACTCGCAGGAGATCTTCTCCCAGGACGATGTCAGGCTAAGCCAGACCATCGCCGGCCAGGTGGCGAGCGTAATCGACAATGCCCGGCTGCACCAGTCGGTGAAGCGGGCCCGGGATGTGGCCGAGCGGGAATTGGAGATCGGCCGGCAGATCCAGACTTCCTTCTTTCCGGAATCGGTCCCCACGCTCAAGGGCTGGAACCTGGCAGTTCATTTCCAGTCTGCCCGGCAGGTAGCCGGCGACTTTTATGATGTATTTGTCCTTGGAGACGGGAAAAGGTTGGGGCTGGTGCTGGCAGATGTGTGCGACAAGGGGGTAGGGGCGGCCTTGTTCATGGTGCTTTTCAGAAGTCTGCTGCGCGCCAATCTTATCCAGGGGTTCGAGCAGCAGGAAGACCAGGATGTCGATCCCGGGCAGATGCTGGTGGAAGCTGTTGACAAGACTAACAGATATATTGCCACAAACCATGCCCGGGCCAGTATGTTCGCCACTCTGTTCGTGGCGGTAGTGGGGCAGGACGACGACCTGTGCTATCTCAATTGCGGGCACGATGCACCGTTACTCAAGCGCGATTCCGGTGAGATCGAACGGCTCAGGCCCGGCAGTCCGGCGATTGGAATGTTCGCCGATCTGGAGTTCAATTACTCGCATATTTCCATGTACAGGGGTGATTCCATTGTCGCGTTTACCGATGGAGTTACCGATGCCCGCTCAGCGGATGACAAACCATTTGGCGAGTTACGGCTTCTGTCGGTGCTCACCGAGGGGGGGACGCTTCAGCGGCGGCTGGAGAACCTGGAAACAGCGATTTTCGCCCATATTCAAAAGGCCGACCAATTCGATGACATCACCTGGCTGGGGATTGAAAGAACTGGATGAAAAAACTGGGTAGCAGATGAAACAGATCAGCACAAGTCAGGTTGCTCCCGGCCTCTACTGGGTTGCCATTCCAGAAGCGCACCTTTTTCTGCAGTGCGGCTGCGTCGAGGATTCGGTCAAACACCTGATCCGCCGCGGCCTGATAACCCCTGTTGAAAAAAACGATATCAGCTGGGAAACAGGTCCCAATGCGATCCTGCTCTCCGATCTCATGCTGCAGGGAGGACACTTTTCCAACCTGGCCGAGTTTCCTGTTCTCCAGATGCTCTATCGGCAGGGAATGGGCATTCCCGGTCATCCCAACAACACTGGAAGAAAGCCTCTGTTAATCGGTAATGCGAACCAGATACGGGCCCAACTCGAATATATCCATCGTGGAAATTACGGCTTACTATCCTTTGAGGAACTGCGGGAAGCTGGATTGAGCAGCTCGGAAGCTGAGCTTGTCTGGAACCTGAAAATGGCGTTCGCCCATGGAAAAATCGAACGGTCCGATGACCTGATCGATTCCATAGTTCTTACCAGCGGGGAGACAGAAATCTCCAACGGTGTCTGCATCAGACGAGATGCTATCAACGAGTTCACCATTTCCTATAAAGGAGAAACGGTCTCGGTAAATTTGAATATACCCGTTACCCAGCGTTATCCTGCTCCCTACCCGCTGGGATTTCACAATATCAAACGGGAATATTTCGGGGTGGTTCACTCGGGCCAGGGAGACGGGTGGGATATCAACCGCCCCTGCATGGCCAGCATCATTGTCTATCAAGGAAAAATTTATCTGGTCGATGCGGGGCCCAATATCGCTTACTGTCTCATTGCCCTTGGCATCGGCATCAACGAGATCGAAGGCATATTCCATACCCATTGCCACGACGATCACTTCGCCGGCCTGCCCACCTTGTTGCTCAGTGATCATCGCATCAAGTATTTTGCTGCGCCCTTTGTCAGGGCTTCAGTCTTCAAGAAATTGTCTGCCTTGCTGTCGCTGCCCGAGGAGGACTTCTTCGAGTTTTTCGATGTTCAGGACATACAGGAGGGAGCCTGGACAGACATCAACGGACTTGAGGTCAAACCGCTTCTTTCCCCGCATCCTGTGGAGACAACGACACTGACCTTCAGAACTTTGTGGGGCGGTCGCTATTACACCTACGCCCATTTGACTGATATCATCAGCTGCGACAGGCTGCGAGCCAAACAAGATGGGGTGCACCGTCTTCCCGCTGGATACCTGCAGCGGGTAATCGACGGTTATTTAACAGAGGTTGACCTGAAAAAAATAGATATCGGCACCGATATCGTTCACGGCCGGGCGACCGATTTCGAGGAGGACAACTCAGACCGGATTATTCTGGCTCATACTTCGGTGCCTCTGAACGACTATCAGAAGGAGATAGGTTCCAGCGCACCATTTGGCATGATTGACGTGTTGATCAAGAGCCACACGGATCCTCTGCTCGATAGGGCATATCTCTATCTGGCAGACTATCTGGCCGGGATCGAGGAACACGATCTGAAGCAACTGCTGAACAATCAGATCGTCGAGTTCAACCCCGGGACCATAATCCTCAAACGCGACACACAGACCATTTTCCTCTACCTGCTGCTGACCGGCACCATCGAGATGATCAACGCCGAAACCGGCATCTACAATATTTTCTCGTCGGGAGCCTTGATCGGGGAAAACTACAGTTTGACCCACAACTTATCCAGTGCAACCTATCGCACCATCAGCTTCGTCCATGCCTTGAAGATTCCTTCCTCGGCTTTTAATCGTTTTGTTGAGGAACATCACCTGCTCAGCTCTCTGAGCCAATTACTCAGCCGCAAAGAGTTTTTGCTGTCGACCTGGCTTTTCGGTGAGTCTCTCTCTCCCAGCGTACAGACCCATATAGCAGAGCATCTGGTGCCCTTTGAATTCGACGAAGAAGGAGTGCCCCTGAGCTCTCTTGATGAAAAATTCATCTATATCATTGAACGGGGTGCCCTGCTTCGCACCAAGGAAGGGATAATCGTAGAAAAACTCGAGTGCGGGGATTTTTTCGGCGAAGACCGGGCGGTATTCGCCTCTGACTACAGGTCGGAACTGCTGGTCCAGGAGCCCGTCAGCGGCTACCGGCTGCATACCGAGCATATAATGGACATTCCGATAATCCGCTGGAAACTCCTAGAGACTCATCAGAAACGGGTGCGGGCGACGTGGGGTTAGTTCGGTATGAGATTCTCCCAATCATTTTCTTCCGACTTTTTCTGGCCTGCGTTGGTATTTTTTTCGTGGCGTTCGTTAAAACATCGGCGTTCGTCGTCCATCAAGTCCGGCATGCTCAGCTTCACCATGTTGCCGATCGATTCCTCCTCGTCTTTGAGGTTGTGCTGGAGCTGGAGGGTCACTTTCCGCCCCTGTTCATCGGTGAAAGACCATTTCCAGCTTTTGACATTACCGAACTGATCTCCGGAGAATTTGGGTTTTGCACCAAATTTTTCCCGGTAGCGCTGTAACAGTTCCTTGAAGAAATCCTGCGACCTGTCGCTATACTTCAGTTTTATCCGCAGGATCTTGCCCGGATTTCTGCAGGTGCCAAAGGTGATGAAGGCCTTGCGGAAGCCGTTCAGGTCGGTGACGATCACTTCGCTGAGATAGTTTGCGTGTCTCTCCACGGGATAGTCATCAATCGATCGATCCAGGGTAAAGCCTCCCACGGAATAAGGAACCGCTGGCGTCGCGGCTGTCGACCAGGGAGTTTTGCCAAGAAGGATTGTGACCACCCAGAGGGCTGTGATTAGTATGGTTCGCATTATTCCCTCGCTGGTTTATAGTTCACTCTCATAACAGGGAAATTCCCAGGGCCTGATTTGCGCTCTCCAGCGCTTCAGAATCTATCTGATTTAAGAGACCCTGTTCCCTTGCTGACAAGACAGATGCAAAATTGGCGGCAACCTTAGCCATGCTGCCGGGATATTGGTTCATGACTTTCTGGAACCCATCCCGTTTCAACCTGAGAACCGACGACGACTCGGTGGCATACAAAGTAAACAGGCGGATAGCCGGACCCAGCAGCGCCAGTCCGCCGAGAAACTCTCCCGGGTTGTGATCGCGCAATTGGTAGAGCTTGTCATATAGCCGGTATGAGCTTCTCAAATTGCCGTTTATTAAATAATAGGCACAGCCGTCATCCTCTCCCTGCACCATCAGTTGATCTCCCTCTATCAGGTCGATCTGCTTGCTCAGCATCGTAATCAGCTTCAAGGATTCATAGTCCAGCCCCTGCAAGAGAGGAATCTCGCGCAGGTATTCGAGGTTCTGCTTGAAGCTCGAGTGTTTCTCTTGTTCAGCGTTTTTTTCCATGGACGAGCTCATACAATACTCCCTGTTCTGCAAGCAATTTTTCGGGGGCGCCTGATTCAATAATTTTACCAGATTTCATCACCGCCACCTTGTCAAAGGAGGGCAACAGGTCCAAACGATGTATAACGGAAATGACCGTAGTGCTGCCCTTCCATTTTTCTATCAGATTCTGAATTCTGCTCTGTGAGGCGTTGTCCAGTGCCGAAGTTGCTTCATCCATGATAAGCACCTGCGGCTTTTTCAGCAGCACCCTGGCAATGGACAGCTTCTGCTGCTGGCCGCCCGAGAGCTTGTCGCCCCGGGTGCCAACCTCAAATTCCATGCCGATCGCCGCCACCTGCTCCAACAGGTCCTCTTCGATGAGAAGCTGCACTATGCATTGATTGACCCGATCCTCGACCTTGGGGGAATCGCTTGTCAGACTGCCGAAGAAGATATTGTTGAGAATGGACTGGGAGCGAATATATTCGCTGTCCCTGTAGAACGAGACAGTATCAGCCATATGTTCCCCAGACCAGAGACGAAATTCATGCCTGCCGGAGAGGATCAGTTTCTCGAGCAGGGGCTGCAGATCGATTATTTTGTGACGGGCCGGCACATAGCGAAAGGCGAGCTTGAGCAGCATTAGCCGCTCTTTCTTACGCAGGGTGGATAGGGATAGGGAAGAGCCTTCCAGTTGAGCAGCCAGTTCCAGGTAGGAATCATATTCTTCCGGGGTAATGGGCGTCTGTTCAAAGAAAACGCTGTCTCGCGGCACCTCCTTACCGAGGATGTCGACTGTTTGGGTGAGCAGATCGGCACCAGTTTCCAACAGGGGTAGATGAAGATTTGCCTCCCTGAGAAAGCTCAGAAACGGTTCGTCTTCCTCCAGACTGTCCAGGGCCTGGTTATTCTGAACGGAGCCGAAGATGATGTTCTCTATTATCGTCGAGTGGAAGAGATAATTGTCCTGGAAATAAAATTCAACGTGTTCAGCCAGTTCGTCACCGAAATTTTCGCGAAAATTGGCCCTGACTTTGAGAAACCGCTCTTCCAGTTCTGGATAAAGCTGAACATCGAGGATGGTGTTGAGCCCGAACCGCAGGGTATCTACAAAAACGCCGGCCTGCTGGAGAACGGCGATCTTATCGTCCAGGTTTATCGGCTCATTGGTGCCATCACGATCGGGGAAACCATCTATGGCATTACAGGCATAAAGCAAATTATCGTTGATCGTGCCAGAAAAGATAAAGGGCTCCTGGGAAATGAAGCCGATGGAGCGGATGGCCTCCTCCTTGGCAATGGAGGCGACGGAGCGGCCGTCTAGCAGTACTTCCCCGCCGGTATAGGAATACAACTGGCCGATGCACTTGGCCAGGGTCGATTTCCCCGAGCCCGAGAAGCCGACGAGCGCCAGGTGTTCCCCGGCGTCGATGGTGAGATTCACCTGGTCGAGCAACTTGATGCCGTTGGGGGTGACGAACTCCAGATCCTGGATTTCAATTCGGCCTCGGTGCGGTACCGGCGGGGGACGATCGGCAATTAGAGTGAATTCGGTGTCACCCTCGAAGATCTGCATGACCTTTTTATAGCGAACCGAAGCATCCTGCTGGGTCTGATAGAAATCGATCAATTCCTTCCATGGATCGTAAAGTTTTTCCTGGGCCGAGAGAAAAGCCACGATCGAACCAAGCTCGGTCTCTCCCTGCATCAGCAGATAACCGCCCAGCAGCATGACCACCACGGGACCCAGACCGACAAAAAGGTTGTTGGTAACCTTCACCCCATAACGGTAGAGGGTCCAGATAATTCTTATTTTCAGAAGCCGCTCGATTATCGCGTTGTATCGTCGCTCCTCATTTTGAAACGATCCCTGGGCATGAATTTCACTTATGCCGCTTATCGATTCGGTAATGCGGCTTGCCATCTTGTTGGAGGAATCGACCCGCCGCCTGTTCCAATTATTGACGCCGCGCTGTACCAGAGGAACCACAAAAAGGGCGATCGGGTAGATGGAGAGGGTGACGATGCCCAGCAGGGTGTTGAGCCAGATCAGATAGGCGCCGATGGCCACCAGGGTAAGAACGTTGCTCAGGGGAACGGCAATGGCGGCGCCGACGAAATTGGCCGAGGCGGAAAGCTCGGTGACCAGTGAGGCGACCACGGTCCCGGTCGGGGTTTTCCGAAAGAAGGACAGGGGCAACCGTAGAATATGCTGATAGAGATCACGGCGCATGTCGG
>JARRLH010000119.1:0-20527 GCA_037387205.1 Desulfofustis sp. | reverse complement strand
TTGTTAATCTCTTTACTCCAGTAAATTTGGGTCTAACTCATCGTTTTCATTAGTGACAATTCAACCAGGCAGAAATGTCACAAAATGGCGGCTCCGTTGACAATTTAATATGTAAAAAGGAGAAGAAGTCAAGAATCATTAGAGGCTCTCCTCAGTAACTTTCAATGCTAGATTGCATTATTAACCTCAGTATTTAATTTGTTAGCCTATGTGCCGATGGGTGGTGCGATCTCCCCTCAACTTCTTAGGCACCGGATCACTACACCCAGCTCTAAACAGCCATTTTGTTGAGATTGTCCACGGTGGGGCACTACAGAATTTTACAAATCGCAACTTCAATTTCCCTCGATAGACTAATAATTTTCAGGTTGGACAACTTTTTTGGGATAAAAATCCCACTTGCAAACGTTTTATGGATAAAGAGCGTATTTCACTTTGATCGATGAAACTCTGCAATGGAGACACAATTATGAATAACGATATAACCTCTGATAATCCCATAAGACCTTTGCTGAGAGGTCGCTTCCTGAGAATAACGGTGCTCGGGCTGCTACTCATCTGTCTGTTCCTGTTCGGCCCCCATTATACAGTCATGGACTATAAGTTTATTGGGACGCAGCCGGTGCTGGCCGATGATGACGATAAAGGAAAGGACAACGATCGCAGCGATGACAATTCTAATGATCGCGATGATGACGATGATGACGATGACAGCTCTGACGATCGCGACGATGACAGTTCAGCTGATGACAGATCGGATGACCGTGATGATGACGATGATGGTGACGATGACAGTCGTGATGACGATGCTAGTCGTGACGAAGACGATGACGATGATGACGACGATGACGACGATGACGACGATGACGACGCTGACGACGATGATGATGACGACGATGATGACGATGATGACGATGACGATGGTGAAGACGACGACGATGATGACGATGACGATGGCGAAGACGACGATGATGACGCTGATGACGATGATATTGATGAGGACGGCAGAGACGACATAGACGAAGGTGAGGATCCGGATAGTGGCGACAGCTTGGATCGGGGAAACGACGACCGTGACGATAATGATGACGGGGACGATGTCGATCGCATCGGTTTTCTGGACGGCTTGACTCCTATCTCAGAGCAGGAGGAGGATTCTCTGATCGGTAACTGGGAAGACTAGAGAGACGAGTGTCCAGGTTCGTTATAGGCCATGTTTAGTAAACGACCCAGCCATGAACAGGAGCACATCGTTTCAGAAATTGAGCGGTTGCTTCCAGCTTTCAGGTCCTTTGCCATTGGTTTGACAGGGGACCGATTTGCAGCTGACGACCTGGTGCAGGCATCGTGCGAAAGGGCTCTGGGGCGCCTGGATCAGGTGACTGACATCAGCGGTGTAGGAAGCTGGGTGAACCGGATCATCTACACGCAATGGCAGGATCGGCTGAGGAAACGCAAGAGCCGCAGAGCGAAATTGATCTCCTTTGGCCAGTACCGCTCCAACCAGCTGCAGAGTGTTCACGCTGGAGATAGCAGGGCGATCACCAAATTGGATATAGGGAGAGCGCTTGATCTCCTCTCAGAAGATCATCGGGCGGTACTGGCGCTGGTGGTCTTGGCCGGTCACAACTATCAGGAAGCCGCGATGATTCTCGACATTCCGCTGGGTACCGTTGCTAGCCGGGTGGCCCGGGCCAAGGCGACGCTGGCAGAATTCCTGTTGCCGACCAGTGAAAGAAGTGATGAAAATCGCAGAATAGGGAGGTTGTCCGATGAATATGAACGATGATGTCATCCTCTCGTGTTATCTTGACGGGGAACTGGATTATGCCCGTGCAGCTGAAGTTTCAGATAAAATTGAGAGTAATGCTTACACACGAGACAGATTTGTGGCACTTGCCACATCTCAGGCACAGCTCAGGGCATACGGCCAGACCCATCACAACAGTGCGGTTCCGTCGCATCTGACCAGGATTTTCCAGAAGACTCGAAAAAGAAATTATTTTCGGCTGGACCAGCGCGGTCTCATGCAACTTGCCGCGGTGCTGGTGGTGTGTGTCTTGAGTTATTTCACCGGCCGGCAAAACAACGTCGACCAAAGCATGCAAGCATCACTTGGTCCGGCTATCCCCACAGCACTGGAACAGACTATAAACTCGGTTCTTGAATATCAGAAGAGTGGATCGGATCAGGGCTGGATAGAAATGCAGAACGGGACATCTGCCAGAATAACTCCAGTAAAATCATTTCGCGGTGCTGAAGGGAAATTTTACCGCATGTATCTGATCGATTTGAGCAGTGAGAGTGGTGCTCAGCAATTCTGGGCCATGGCATCTCGGATAGGCAAAGAAAACTGGCAAACCAGAGGCGTGTTTACAGGCGACACTCCTGGCAACATATAGGTAAGAGAAATGTGTAACTCTACAAAGAACTTTTCCAGACTGATGCTAACCAATGTACTTCCTTTACTAGCTGCCGTTCTGGTAACCTCATGTGCTGCAAGCAGAAACCAGGAAATGCTTGCAACTGGGCCCAACAGCCTGGGATTGCCCCCGGCTCCGCTTCCTCACTACGAAGCTGGTACAAAATTTGTCTATTCCAACGGCACCTGGGAAACGGTAATGGAGGCTGGACCTGAGCAAGTGACATGGATTAACCACCGAGGCAATCTGTCGACCGGTTATCCAGATTTCACCTATAAACGGAATACTTGGAAGACAAGAGATCGTCAAGGAACGCGATCCTACAGCCAGTCGGATTTCTGGTTGCAGGAAGCTACCAGGACACTCTGGCCTTTAAAGTCGGGAAATAAGACACGTTACGATGAGATCGGCTGGTGGTCTTCATCTTCTGGGATGGAACGGGGCTACGATTCCTACTGGAGCTGCGAAGTAATGGGAACCGAAAGAATAAGCGTCGCAGCCGGAGACTTCGATACCTGGAAAATAACCTGCAGAAGGTACCCGGACAAATTTAGAGCCAACCGGAAAACAAGGGAATATAGAACCTGGTACTATGCTCCTTCAATCAATCACTGGGTCCTGGAAGAACGTGATTACAACGGCTACAGAAAAAACCGAAGAAAAGAACTCGCTGCCATTTTGCCAGACTTGGACTCCTTTACCGAGAAGGTCGAAGATGTGGTGTCATTAAAGAAGCAATTCCAAAATACTCTGGAATCATCGAAAACGGGAATCACTGACATTTGGGAAAATCCGCGTGGCCAATTATATGCGAGCATGACGCCAAAGAAGTCATTCAGGCTAGAAAATGGAAATATATGCAGACAGTACCATCAGGTTATCGGCAGTGCAGGAAATACCTATGAATTTCCTGGTATCGCTTGTCGAAACGACGCTGGGCGCTGGGCAGTACCTCGAAGATAAGCATAGATTTTCAATCAGAAATTCCAATCTCACCTGAGTCAGCACAAAACATTATACTTCCATACTCCCCTATCGTTATTAATTCTATGCATTCGAAATGCATAGAAATTAACTGTTCTCCTATGAGATCTCATTGCCCACGAGAGCGCTTTGCCCGCTATGCGGTTTTGCTGCTTCTGCTATTTATCTGCATTTTCATGAGCAATCGCGCTGAAGGTACGCAGAAGGATACGGGTTCTACATTTATAAATCAGGAAGTTGAGATAGATCCATTGGCTGATGAAATGGTTCTTTCAAATATCCAAGAACGATTGGAATACAGCAAGGCAAGAATTGACAAAGTTGCAGACGAAAACGTTCGTTCCAAATGGGGGCGTATTATCGAAATGCTTGAAATGCAGATCGAGCGGATCGATTCTCTGGGAGGCGATTTTTCGTCCGAAGTAATCGAACATCCAGACGATACCCCACCTTATCCACTCCCGTATCTCGATCAGATGCGCCAGAAATATAGAGATTTTAAGGAAATGCACAAATTGCTGGATGAGGCTTACAAGGCAGCACAAAAGCGAATAGAGATTGCGGAAGAATCCTATAACATATCGAAACAAAAAATAAATACCCTGGAGGACGCGGGAGGCACAACCAAAGAAAACCAACACGCCGATCTTGAGCATCGTATGGGAAAGGAAGTTTTAATTTATGCGCGGCTGGATGCTCGATTGATCAATGAAAAGCGTAAGCAGGCAAAAAAGAATGTGGAACGCTTCGAGGAAATTATCCCAAAAATTGAGAGTAACGTTATTTTTTCCGAGAAAGATTTCAACGCCCGCCTACGCAACATATCGGAACGAGAAACGGCGCTTAAAGAAGCGATTACTGAATCGGAACAGGAGTTGTCACACGAACGTCGTAAGTCTGAAGATGAACAGACGTATGCCAATACTCTGGAATCACTAATAGAGCTGCTTAATGAGGCGGCATCTTATTTGCCCTTGGAACGGTCGCTCTGGGAAGAACGGCGCAAATTACACCTTAAGGGAAAGGTTATGAAGGATGTGGTTGAATGGCATGAGAAAAGCATCCGCATTCAGCAGGAAATTAGAGAACTTGTGCGAGTCAAGACGTTACGCGAACAGGAACATACAAAAGTCCAACCAGATAAAGAAAAGAAGCAAGACGTAGCGGCAGCCCCTCAGGAAGTAGAGCTGCAAAAAGAGATTTTTCTGCGCCGAAAGCTTGCTTTCGATAGTCTCGATTCAATCGCGGAGCTGCTTGAAGATCACTTGGCGGATTTGGCCCGTTCGCGCAACAAGCGGCAGATTCAATTTTTAAAAGAGAAAGTGTCGCGTGTTTTTAATGCGATTTGGGGAGTGGAATTAGCCGTAGTACTTTTTTTATTTTTTCCTCAGAAAAATACGTATCCGCGAAGGGATCTCATATACGGTTTCGCATCTGTTTTTCTATGTAGTTCTCGTTATCCTCTTGTTCCCCGTAATTTCCTATGTCGGCATACCTTTCCATATATTCGCTTTTTTGGGTGGTGCATTAGCAATTGCCGCCGGTTTTGGCGCGCAAAAAATTCTTAGTAATTTTTTGAGCGGCGTAATCCTGCTGTTGGAAGGTTCGATACAAGTTGGCGACATGATACAGGTTGATGACACACAGGGTACCATAAGATCAATCGGCCTGCGCCACATTCAGCTGACAACCTTCACTAATGTAGACATTTTGATTCCTAACTCAAAATTTCTGGAAGGAAATGTCATCAACTGGACTCTAAGAAGTGATATAATAAAAACTTTATTATTAACTAAAGAGCCTCTTGCAAAACTCTCAAAAAGAGAGCGCCGGCGAGGCTGAAAAAGTTCACAAATATATTCGTAATATACTGAAATAATTCAGATTCAACAGATCTTCTGTTATATTTTGTTGGGCCAACAAATACCACAGGAGAATCAGTATGAAGCTCACCGAGAAAGTATCATGGTTGATCGGGAGATTACAACGAAGAGAAGTGGGCCCGTTTGAATAGTGCACGGATCGTCTTGCTTCCTTCGACGAGTTCGCCGTCTACGATCTTAAGTTCGCCCACTATAAATTTAATGCGGATCATCTGGGCACCGTCGACCCAATACATCTGAATCTCAAATTGAAATCAATCGCATTTCTTAACTTGGGCATCGATGATTTCTTCGCTCTTTGGTGGAAGGGCAATAGCAGGAAAGGCCACCCACGGCCCCCAGTGTTGGTAATATCACCTTACTAGATTGGCAATCTTAATTGTGGCCTCGGCTTAGAGTGATCTGACTTAGGCCCGTGACTTTCGATCAGGGACATGTATAGTTCCTGCTTTAATGGAATGGCCAAATCAAGGCTGAACCAGCCAGTATCACAAGATGTCTTTTCCTGCCGTGCTGATAATGCCGTTCATGGTTTCAAGATCTTCGTCATCTAAAGTAATTGTACTTCCACCTATATTTTCCTGGACCTGTTTAGCGGTTCTCGCTCCAACCAGAGCGTGTGTGCATCCTTTCTGGGCTATCGTCCACCCGATCGCCAGCTGCGCGAGAGAAACACCATGTTTGTCTGCAACAGGCCGGAATGTCTCTAACATTTTTTGTACTCGTAGCCTATTTTCAACAGTGAAACGAGGTTTTAGGTTTCGCTGATCTCCATCATTAAAAATCCTTTCCGGTCCAATTTTGCCAGTCAGCAAACCCTGACCAAGTGAAGAGTAGGCTAGAAAAGCAATATTCTGCTCATTCGTATAAGGAAGAATGTCATTTTCCGGGCCTCTGTCGAGCATCGAATAGAGCTCCTGATCACAGTCCAGATCACCCGTAGAATTATAAAGATGGATTTGATTCAGATCAGCGTTGCAGCATCCAATTGCCCTAATTTTCCCTTCTTCTTTCAATTTAAGCAAAGTCTCCATCGTTTCTGGGATGGGGGTCGTACTATCCTGCCAGTGCGTCTGCAGAAGGTCTATGTAATCGGTTTTCAGTCTTTTCAGGCTCTCTTCCACTTCGTAACGGATTACGTCAGGGGCAAGGCACCTGGATATTTTAAATTTTCCATCCTTCGATGGGTGTTTCTCGTCTGTGAAACAATGGAAATCACCTCTCTCTTCATGCCAGATCAAGCCACACTTTGTGGCGAGCACCACCTTATCTCGCCTGTCAAATATAGCCTTGCCGACTATCTCTTCAGAAGCGCCAAAGCCATACATGGGGGCCGTATCAATTAAATTCATACCTAAGTCGATCGCCGCATGAAGAGCGTTTATTGCTTCACTCTCATCGGCGATGCCACCCCACATCCAGCCTCCAATGGCCCAACTGCCGAAACCGACTACCGAGGCGTCAATACCTGATTTCCCAAGTTTTCTGTATTTCATTCTTTTCTCAGATTCTCTGTTCTACAGTTAGATGTTCAACCGAAACTTTTCGTAGTTGTATGCATATCTGTTGTGAATCACCTTTACAATCCGAGATCCTCGTTTATGAGAACAACAGTGACTCTCTCTTTGGGATAGGACTTTTCGGTAATAGTCCAGGTGTTGCATATTCTACCTGAACTTTTACAGTCGGCACATTCCGATGTTTTCACGCACGGGGTTTTGCAGTTAAGCCGCATGGCATTGGCGGGCGCGGCGTAATCTTTTATGCGATACATGGCCGATTCCAGATCTGACACTATCTTGTTCCTGCCAGCGAAGACAACCACCTTTTTAGGGCCAAATGTCAATGCCGCAACGCGGTTGCCGGTCATATCCAGGTTAACCAAACACCCATCCTCCGTCACTGCGTTGGTTCCGGTCAGATAGAGGTCTACCAGCAACCCTTGACGCCTGAGCTCTATCTTCTCTTCGGGAGAAATGCCCGGGGCATTTGGCGCTATTAGCTTGATACTATCCAACTCGGCCAATCTGTCGAGGAGGCCGGTGGAACCCAAAGTCATCGAACCGCCGTAAGCTACTGAATCAGGGTTGAGTTTGGGCAGCATCTCCTCCATGAAATACCGGCATGCCTCCTGTGCCGTCTGAGTCACTGCGACTTCAAAATTATTTTTCTCAAGCTCTTCCTTCAGTGCTTCTAATCGCATTTGCCAATAGCTTTCCAGAAATTTTTCCATGGTCTCTTCTCCGATATCAGAAAAGGTTTAAACAAGTAAAAGATTTGTTAATAAAATCGAGACAGAATAATAAGTAATCAGGGGCAAGGTATCTTACTACCCCACAACAAGTCCAGGATCATAACAGATCATCTTTTGCCGTTATCGAATATTTAAAATTTCTTTTATCTGCTCTTGATTATAGCCGACGACAACCTGTTCCTTAGCTAAAAATGTCGGAAACGTACACAGCGGGTTGATCCTTTTTAGTTCTTTGAACTTATCTCTTCGTTCCTTGCCCTCGATTTCATCGATATTGATGACCATGAAATCAATCTCATGACCTTCAAGAAATTCGATAAGCGCTTTGCAGTGGAAACAAGTGCTCAAGGCAAACAGCTTGGCAGGTTCGCGGTCGGCCATGATCAGTCAGCAACTGCAGGCACCACAGTCACTGGAATGGGAGAAAGTTTAAGAACGGTTTTAATGCTGTCTCCTATGGTGTTTCTAGAAATCAGTCCATTATGCGCCACAATCACGATTATATCGCATTCATTTTCCTCTGCATTGTGAATAATCGTCTCAGCGACTTCTCCGGCGCTGATAATGATTTCCCTGGAATGAAAAGCACAGCTGTCTTCATCCATTCCGACTTTTTCACAGAACCCCTGGATCTCCTCCAAGACTTGGTTTGACGTCCGTTTTCCCGTAAGTGATTTATGGATGTCTTCCTTCTTGCTCTGCATCAAATCCTGCCACTGGTGTCTTCCCACCAGCGACCTGAGCCGGTTTTCAAAGGTATCTGGTATATCAGCAATGATATATAGAATATAGAGCAGAGCCTTGTTTCGAATAGCCATGGCCACGGCAAACTCATATGCTTGCTGGCAGCCGGGCGTTAGATCGGTAGCAAACAGTATTACATCAATTGGTTTTAACATTCTAGTTCATCTCCTTAGAGCCTTTAGCAAAACTAAGATTGTCGCTCAAAATCAAGGCATGCGAGAAATTTTACCACAGCCATATGATTGATATTCCGAGGATAAAGTTTTGAGCATAAGGCAGAGTTTGGGCGAAAAGATCGTTTTGCAAATGGCTCCTTATTCAGGTTCTGTTCTATTCATTCAGATCATCACCGGTGCACTTAAAAATAGAGTTTCATATTATAAACTCAACCTCAGTGTCTAGCAGCCTAAGCTAAAACAAGAGGATAGATACATCATTCCCTCCGTCATCAGGGCTCTTCAGATTCTTGAAGCCTTTTCCTTTGAAAAATCAACCTACACCAACTCGGAAATATCCAAAAAGCTTGACCTGAACAAAAGCTCCGTCACGCGCTTGCTCTATTCACTGGAAAAAGCCCGATTCATCAGGCGCGATAAAGAGACCGGAGCTTACCAGTTGACGCATAAATCATATCAGGTAGGCAGGGTATATATTAAACAGGTTGACGTCCACAAGGTGTCGATGCCGATCCTGGAAAACTTAACTTCCACCTGCCAGGAAGTAAGTCACCTGGGAATACTGGATGAAATGCAGGTTCTCTACCTGGACTGGGTCGAAAGCAGTCAAACGGTTTCGCTGCCGTCGATGACGGGGATGAAACTGCCGGCTTACTGCACCGGAAACGGAAAAAATTTTCTCGCTTACATGGATGAGGAAACACTTTCATCATATTTCAAAAGTACGCCGTTGATCCAGCACACGGCCAACACCATCACTGACCCCGAGTTACTCAAAGAACAACTCAAACAGGTAAGAAAACAAGGTTATGCCTGCGATTTTGAGGAATCGCATCAAGATGTTATTTCCGTTTCGGCCCCGGTGTTTGATGAAAAAGGGAAAATGGTCGCGGGTATCAGTGTGGCGGGACCTGCATTTCGCATGAATAATGATGTTCTGCAGAAAACCATAATCCCTGAAACGAAAAAGGCCGCCGGGCAAATATCGAAACGGCTCGGGTATTACAAAAATTAGATCTGCTGAAGGAAAAAAGCATGAAAATAGCAGTGTTGGGTGCGACCGGCTCTATTGGTTCTCCGACTTCATACTATCTTGCCGTGCAACAATTAGCAGATGAGGTTCTGATGATCGGCGGCAAGAGGCAGAATGTTCTCCAGCAGCTTGAGATGGATATCGCCACAGCGGTCTCTTCCCATGATGTTCTTGTACGCGCGGGCGACTATGAGGATTTGCCGGGAACGGACATTGTCATAAATGCTGCCGCCCCCCATGCTAAAGTGGTTCTCAAAGATCGAAACGAAATGCTCGCCCCCAATATCAACCATGTTCGAGAGATAACCCTGAAAATCAAACAGCACTGCCCGGATGCGATAATCATCAACGTCAACAACCCAATCGAACCGCTTAACTATGTCTCATATCTTGCCGGGGAATTTGATCGTATGAAGGTGATCGGCTACTCAGCCAACGATTCCTTCAGATTTCGAGAGCTGATCGCCGCCGAGTATGGCGTGAAAACCAGTCAAGTTGAGGGGCTGGTCATCGGTGAACACGGCAGCACCCAGGTACTTCTGTTCAGCAGTATCCGCATAGATGGCAAACCGGTTGCCGCAGACGAGCAGACCAAACAGCGCATCAAGGGAGAAATTCCAAAGATTTTTAAAAGGCTGGAGGGGCTGAAGGCCGGGAGGACAGCAGGCTACCTGTGCCTTTGGGATTGCCGCAACGGTACACGCAATCAAATACGACACGGGAAAGCTGCTTCCCTGTTCTCTCATCCTCAAGGGCGAGTACGGCTACCGGAACCTCTGTATGACCGTTCCGGCGATTGTGGGCAAGGGAGGAGTTAAAGAGGTTCAGGAGTGGCAGATCGCCGCAGACGAAGAAGCGGAACTGGCAGTTTCAGCCAGGACCATCGGGTCTTCTCTAAAATTTGTTGAAGAAAGACTAGGAATAACAGGAGATTAACGGCAATATCCATATTCACTTTGGCAGTTCGCTGGTTCGTTTCAAGAGCCGTGCAATCTGCCTGCGCGGGATCAGGCAGGCATCATCTCACGCAGCGAGACCATGCCTTGAAAATACAAGCATCAACAACTACTTAAGGAGGAGCTTGTTATGAAAAAAATTCTAATGGCAACACTGATCACCGTAGTGGCGAGTTTCTGTCTATCGGGCTCTGGTCCGGCGACAGCTCAAGCGGCCGACATGCAGCCGGTTGAGCTGAAGATCTGGTCAGCCTGGATACCCGACACGTTTTCAACGGACCCTTTTATGCACATGTTCAACGACATGGTCAACGAAAAGGGCAAAGCGGTGAATTTGAGCATCAAGTTCATCGGCGGACCGGAGGTGTTCAAGGCGTTTGACGGCATCGAGGCGCTGCGCAAAGGCCTGGTGGACGTTGCCTACACCGCCTCAGTCTATCATACCGGCACGGTACCGGAGGCCAGGGCGCTGATCCTTTCGCAGCTGACCCCGATGGAAGAGAGGGAAACAGGTGCTTATGATCTCATGGACAAATTCCATCGGGAAAAGGCCGGCATACATTATCTGTGCAGGTTGGGGTTGCAGCCGTATTTCAATTTTTACATGAACAAGGAACTCGACAAGGTCGATTTCACCGGGCTGAAACTTCGTTCGACCCCGGCTTATGATCACATTATCAAGCATCTGGGCGGCGCTATCATCAGGACTCAGATGAGTGAGGTCTATACCGCCCTTGAGCGGGGAACCATCGACGGTTATGGATTCCCTACTTTGGGCATTGCGGACCACAAACTGGAAGAGGTTACCAAATATGTCTGGGGCCCCGCTTTTTATTCCTCTCCAACCAGCTTGTTTATAAATCTGGCAAAATGGGACAGCCTGGCTGAAGAACAGCGTGCCGTCCTGACGGAAGCAGCGAAAGAGCTGGAAATAAAATCCACCGAGATGTTCGCCGATTATGTCAAGAAGGATCGGGAACTTCTTGCCGAGACCGGGGTTAAGATCTACAAACTGTCAGCGGAAGACGAACAGGCTTTGCTTGAGATAACCAACAAGACCGGCTGGGACATGCTCCTAGAGAAAGCTCCTGATGCAGCCGCGCTCAAACCGCTGATGAGCAAATAGCCGTTGGCCGGCGTTTTGCCTACCAGGAGGCAGTGTTGCGCATAAAATGCGGGGAACGGACGATCCCGTTCCCCGCTTGCCGTCCTTTATAATGGCCGCGGCTGTCCGTAGCGAACAGAGATGGAGGTTTCCTGTTGGGATCGATAGCCAATGTAATTGCAGCGGCAAACAGGATAATAGATAATATTATCAAGTACCTGGCATACCTGGCCGCAGCCCTTCTCGTTTTCATAGCATTTGCCATAACCTGTGACGTGCTGCTGCGCTATACGTTCAACTATCCGCTCAAATGGGTGTTTGAAGCGACAGAGTACTCGCTGCTGATCATGACCTTTCTTGCCGCCACCTGGGTTCTCAAAATTGATATTTATCTTCATACCTATAGGCATTTTTTTGCTCTTTATTCAATCGTTGAGGAGGGCTTACAACTACTATTTCCATCAAACAGCGTATCCGTGAATATAGCTTTATAGCGGACGACAAGGAGAGACAATGGCCTGGGGCATCACTCTGACAGCAATGCTTGCCGTGCTCATGGTAATTCTTCTCAGCGGCATTCCCATAGCCTTTGCCTTCCTGCTCTTCAACCTCCTTGGCGTGTTATACCTGATGGGGCCGGATGGAATTTCCCAGCTGTCCGTGAGTATGTTCAGTTCCCTGAGCAAATTTGTAATCGCCCCCGTCCCCTTGTTTATCTTCATGGGTACGGTCATGTTTCACTCGGGAATGGCAAAACGGGTGATCGACATCATGGACGGCTGGATGGGGCGTATGCCCGGCAGGCTGAGTGTCCTGACTCTGGTGTCGGGGACAATTTTCTCTACCCTCTCAGGATCGACCATCGCCACATCGGGGACCCTGGGCAAGCTGCTGATCCCGGAGATGCAGGAGCGCGGCTATAAAAATGCCATGGCCATCGGGCCAATAATGGGGGTCGGCGGCCTGGCCATGGTGATTCCGCCGAGCGCGCTCGCCGTCGTGCTTGGCAGTCTCGGCAAAATATCCATAGGCAAGCTTCTGATTGGGGGAATCCTGCCGGGGCTGCTCATGGCCACTGTGTACTTAACCTACATCATCGGCAGATGCTGGCTCCAGCCATCTGTGGCCCCCAGTTACGTAGTCACACAGCTCCCTTTGTCCCAAAGAATTATCTATACGGGAAAATATGCTCTGCCGCTGTTATCGATCATTGCTGCCGTGCTCGGCAGCATCTTTTTTGGCGTTGCCACGCCGACGGAGGCCGCTGCCCTGGGAGCGGTAACTTCGCTGATTCTGTGTGCTGTCTATGGAAAACTCAACAGCGAGACGCTGAAAAAAGCCTCTCTGGATGCGGTCGAGATCACCGCCATGGTTTTCTTGATAATAGCCGGATCAACCGCTTTCAGCCAGATCCTTGCCTTCAGCGGAGTCAGCCGGGAACTCATAGAGGTGATCACCAAGGCCGATTTATCGCCCTTTCTGATCCTTCTCGGCATGCTGCTGACAACGTTGATTCTGGGCACATTCATGGAGCAGATCGCCATAATGATGATCACGCTGCCTGTCTACATGCCGGTGATCCGTGCCCTGGGGTTCGACGATGTCTGGTTTGGCATATTAATGCTGATCAACATAGAGATCGCGCTGACCACGCCTCCGTTCGGTATGATCTGCTTCGTCATGAAGGCCGTTTGTCCCCCGGGAACCAGGCTGACGGATGTGTATGCGGCAGCCCTGCCGTTCATTGTCTGCGACCTCATCACGATGGGGCTGATCATACTGTTTCCAAGCATCGTAACCTTTTTGCCCAGTTTCATGTGACCCCGTATGGCCGACCAAGGTACAATCCGCGCAACCAAGGACATATTCACTATGAAACCGCCAGCAGGCATCATGGCCCTGACCTATACTCCATTCAACCAGGATTTCACCCTCAACGAGGCCGCGGTCAGGGCTGAAATCGACTGGGTCATTGCCCAAGGCGCCGCGGGCATATGGCCCGGCACCTATGCCGGACAGTGGCCGGAAATGGATGAAGAGGTCAGAAAGAGGCACCTGGAAGTCTGCATCGATCATGCCGGGGGACGTGTCTTTTGCGCCGCCGGCTGCCACGCGACCAATACGCTTGCCACCATTCGTCTGGCCAATTATGCCGAAGAGCTCGGCTATGACTGCGCCTGGATTTCCCCGACAGTGCCGCGCAGGGCAACGGAAGATGAGGTTTTCGAACATCACCGCATGATTTTTGAGAACACCGGGCTCCCCATCGCCCTCTATGACTCCAGCCCGGTCGGCACCTACATGCCCCCAAAGCTGATAAAAAAGATTAGTTCTCTGAGCGATAACATTGTCGCCATGAAGGCCATTGTCAGCGACATCTGCCATATCGCCGGCCTCTATCACCTCGGCCTGGGAGAGCAATTCAGCATTTTCGGGGTCGAATGGAATATGCTGCCGCACCTGGAATTGGGCGCACCGGGGGCCATGGGCGGATCGGACTGGATTCCCATCATGACTGCGACCTATGAGGCCTTTAAAAGCGGCGACATGGCCAAGGCCTGGCATCTTCAGCAGATCATTATCTCCCAGTCGCCCCTTCTCATTCCCCGCACCGCAGCAATGGCAATGGGCAGCCGTATCGACCACTCGGTTGTAGGCTATATGAAAGCCAAGTTTTACCACATGAGCGGGATTGACATGGGACCGCCGCTTCCCCCGTACAAACCGGCAACCCAAGCGGAACATGAGAAGGCCAGACAAGCGGTTGCCGAACTCAACCAAGCGGCCAGGCCGAGAGGGTCGTGAACGGGCGCAGGTACAGGCTCGCGTTGAATCATCGACGACATGAAATTGATTGAAAAACAAGAGGATACTGATGACAACTCCATTTCCCAAACTTTTTGAACCGGGCATGATCGGCCCGGTGAAGGTCAAGAACCGCATAATCAAAACCGCCAACGGCACCTCATATATGGACGAAGACCAGACCTGCGGTGAGCGTATGATTGCCTATTACGAACGTTTGGCCAGGGGCGGCGTCGGGTTTCTCGTGGTTGAATCCTGTGGTGTTGAGTATCCACTCGGTATACAGCACATCCATTATTTCGATGACGGCAGCTACCAGGGGGTGCAGCTGCACTTTGATGACGACAGCCTCATCCCCGGTTTCAAAAGGCTGACCGACGCCTGCCACAAACATGACTGTAAGGTGTCACTTCAATTCCAGCATGCCGGCCCATGGAACCCGACCGGGAAACTGCCCCGGGACATGTCGATTCGGGAAATAAAATGTGCATCGGCAATGACCGAAGAAGAGTTGCCCGGACCGGATTTTCTTCCCTGCCGGGAAATGACCATAGACGAGATAGAAGAACAGATAGATTTATGGGGCAGCGCCGCTGAGCGAGCCTACAGGGCTGGGTTTGACGCCTGCGAGATCAACCATGCCACCGCCCATCAGGGCAATACGTTTTTATCGCGGATCTGGAACAAGCGCACCGATGAATTCGGCGCCCAGAATTACGAGAACAGGACCCGCTTTCTGCGGCGCTGCGTTGAGGAGGCGAAGAAACGGACCGGTCCCGAATTCGCCGTCCATGTCCTGATGAATGCGGCTGAATACAACCATCCCCGGGCCACCACTCTCGAGGAGGGCGCTGAGATGGCCAAGCGTGTTGCTGAAGTAGCGGACGGCATCAATGTTCGGGGGGAACGGTATGGTCATCGCGGCGGCCTGCTGCAGCCCGACCGGCTCTTTTATCCGGAACCGCCGCACGATCTGCCCGAGGATTTCGACTGGAGCCGAGGCGGTAAAGGGGGAGCAGTACCTCTGGTGGAAGCGATCAAGGCAAAAGGCGTGAAAATCCCGGTGTGGACGGCCTGCCGGCTCGACCCGGAACTGGGGGAAGAATACCTGCGGAAGGGAAGCCTTGATTTTGTCGGTATGACCAGACGGCTGCTGGCTGATCCCGAACTGCCGAATAAGGCAAAGGAAGGAAGACTGGAAGATATCCGCTGGTGCCATGGCTGTCTGCATTGCTTCGATATGCGCAATCGCAACAAGAGACTGGAATGCCGGATAAACCCGACCCTCGGCCGCGAGCTGCTCCCGGAATTTCAGACCCGTATGGCCGAGAACAAAAAGAAGGTCATGGTGATCGGCGGCGGTCCCGCCGGTATGGAGACCGCACGGGTGGCAGCCAAGCGGGGCCACGAGGTGACGCTCTATGAAAAAGCTGAGTACCTCGGAGGGCTCATACCGATTGCTGCGATTGTCAAAGACCTCGAGTCGGACGATTTAACCAGGTTTGTCAAATATCAGGTGGCCCAACTCGACAAGGAAGGTGTCTCGGTCCGGCTCAAAAGCGAGGCCACACCAGAGATTATCAGAAGTGAAAATCCGGACGTTCTGGTTATTGCCGCAGGAGCGGCTCATACCAAAATTGATCTGCCGGGGACAGAGCGGCCAAGCTTTTTGCAGACAGACAAACTTCACAATATACTGAAGTTTCTGACCAGATATCTCGCCCCTGCGCAAATTGAGAAATTGTCCAAGTTATGGATGCCGGTCAAGAAAAGGGTTGTGGTCATGGGCGGCACGCTGCATGGCTGTGAACTTGCAGAGTTTCTCACCAAGAGAAACCGTCAAGTAGTCGTGGTGCACGACGGGCCGGAGGAGGAACTGGGCGATAAAATGACGGTCGATGACCTCGCAAACCTCTGGCCCTGGCTCAAACAAAACCATGTGCCGATCTGGGCAGGGGTAGAATACCGGCAGATAACCGAACAGGGGCTGGAAATAAATCTCAAGGACCAGCGGAAATATGTGCTGAAGGCGCAGAACATCATCACCACCCAGGATTGGCAGGCCAATGACACGGCAGTAAGCCGGTTCGAGGGACTGGTTGCTGAAACCTTTGTGATAGGCAGTTGTGCGGAGCCGGGCTTAATTGTCGACGCCATTCGTGATGGCGCCAGGATTGGGCGGGCGATTTAATCGGCACCAGAGAGCCCTGTCAATGTACCAGCAAGTCTTCATGATGCAGAAGAAGCGGCCCCAACCGTCTTGGTCATCCTGAACGATGCAGAGACGATCAAAATGAAGAAATTTATGCTGAAAACTACTAAGCCCTGAGGCAAGGAAGAGTTCGTTATCTATGGCGGAGAAGATTTTAACACCAATTCACATTGGCCAGGTTACCTTACCAAACAGGATAATGAAAACCGGGGCCGGCACTTCCTTCATTGGTGAAAATGGCAGGGTCGGCAATAGAATAATCGGCTTCTATGAAACCTTGGCAAAAGGAGGGGTCGGCCTTGTGACGGTTGAATCCACAGGAGTTGAATTCCCTACCGGCACGCATCATCCTTCCGTCCAGCTGCATTTGGAAAATGATTCCTATATTCCAGGATATCAGCAACTGACGGACGCGGTACATAAGCATAACCGACCAGTATTTATACAACTATTCCACTCGGGACCGTGGCACCCCCAAAGCTGGACCGGTATCCAGCCAATTGCCGCCTCGGCCCTGCCTAAAAATCAACTTCCCAATCCACACCTGGACGAACCCAGAGAAGTGTCCGGAGAGGAAATAGAGATATTGGTCGAAAAATTTGTTGATGCTGCCGAACGCGCTAAAAAAGCGGGCTTTGACGGTGTCGAGGTGAATGCATCTTCCACTCACCTGATCAACAGTTTCCTGTCACCGGGCTGGAACAGGCGACAGGATGAATATGGCTGCCAGAACCTGGAGAACCGCTCCAGGTTCCTTGTGGAGATAATTACCGGTATCAAGGGCAGGCTCGGCAGAGACTACCCGGTCAGTGTCTTGCTCACCGGCGTTGAATATGGCTTAGACAAGGGTGTCACCCTGGAAGATTCCTGCGGGATTGCGCAAATTGTCGAAAAAGCTGGCGCCGACGCAATCCAGGTCAGGGGATACGGCTACCGAAATTACGAATTTATCCACCCGGGCCCTGAACAGCTTTTCTATCCCGAACCGATAGATCCACTGCCGCCTGAACTTGATTGGGGCAAGAACGGAGCAGGTGCATTTGTGCCTCTGTCTGCCGCTTTTAAAAAAGTCGTATCTGTCCCTGTGATCGCGGTTGGCAGACTGGATCCAGAAATGGGAGAGTCCATTCTGGAAAAAGGGGAAGCCGATATCATCGGCATGAACAGGCGTCTGCTGGCCGACCCTGAGCTTCCTCGCAAAGTGGCCGGCGGCAGGCTCGATGAAATCGCTCCCTGCTCAGCCTGCTTGTATTGCTGGTCGCGGCGAAGACGTAATCTGCCGATCAGATGCCGGGTCAATTCGAGACTTGGAAATGAACGGGAATTGATTGCCAGTCCTGCCGAGCATCCCAAAAAGATAGTTGTCGTAGGCGGCGGACCTGCCGGGATGGAGGCAGCCCGGGTGGCAGCTATACGGGGTCACCAGGTGACTCTGCTTGAAAAAGAGAGCCGAACTGGCGGGCTGCTGTCACTCGCAGCCCTGGTAAAAGGGACGACCATAGAAGATCTCCCCCTGTTGATCAAGTATTTGCAGGGACAGCTCGTCAGATATGGCGTAACCGTTGAAAAGGGTAAGCGTGCTACCCCCCAAACAATCCTTTCTCATCGCCCCGATGCGGTAATTATCGCCACGGGGGGTAAACCGGCAGTGCCCGACATTCCGGGGATACACAGCAAGAAAGTTCTGTCGATGGAGAGGCTCCACCGACAATTGAAGGTACTGCTCAAGGTTTTCGATTCTTACCAGCTGAACCGCTTGACAAGGATCTGGATGCCCGTAGGTAAACGAGCCTTGATCATCGGCAGTGGAATACAAGCCTGTGAACTCGCGGAGTTTCTGGTGAAGCGAAAACGGGCGGTGACAATCGTCGATACGCAGGAAGTGCCGGGAGTCGATATCGTCCCAGATGAAACGAAGGACAGCCTTCTCAACTGGCTCGTAAACAAGGGAACGGTATTCCACATGAATTCGGAAATAACAGAAATAAGGCCCGAAGGAGTGAAAATTGTGTCGAACAATGGTCAGGAAACACTGGTAAAAGCTGATTCCATTATTCCAGCTTTGCCTCTTGTTCCTAATCCGGAATTGTTTAAGTCGCTGGAAAATCGCATCGAAGAGGTATTTGCTGTAGGAGACTGCGGCACGCCTGGATTGATCCCCGATGCAGTGAGCACCGGAGCGGAAGTCGGGTATCAGATATAGCAGGACTGAAACCAGAGAACGTATAAATTTGACAGCCAGGCAGAGCAGAATTCAGTTGGCTTCACAAGGATGCATTTTGACGACCATAAGTCGTCTGCGAAAGACCTAGGGGAGAACAAATAAGGTGAAAATTTCAGTTTTAGGTGCAACAGGAAGTGTTGGGGCTCCAGTGGCCTTTTATATTGCTGTCTCCGGATTGGCCGATGAACTTCTGATGGTGGGCGGAAAAAGGCAGAATGTCTTAGAGCACCATGCACTGGATATCCAGACTGCAGCCTCTTTGAACAATGTGTCCGTAAAACACGGAAGGTACGAAGACTTGCCGGGTACAGATGTGCTCATCAATGTTGCGGGGGCGCACATACCCCTGAATCTCGATCGCCGCAAGAAGCTTCAGGAACAGACGAGATTTGTTCAAGAGATTGCCCGGAAAATAAGGCTGTACTGTCCGGATGCCATTGTGTTAACCGGTGTAAACCCTATAGATGCATTGAATTATGCGACCTATCTGGCCGGCGGTTTCGAGCGGAGGCAACTAATTGGCTATTCGATAAACGACACGATCAGATTTAAAGAGACTCTGGCAAAAGAGCTGCAGGAAGAAGCAGCCAGAATCGATGGTCTTGTAATTGGCGAGCATGGCGGTACGCAGGTTCCTCTATTCAGTTCGGTGAAGGTGGGGAACGAATCTGTTGATATGACAGCAAGTGCCAAGCAGAGGATACGTTCCGGGATGTTCGACATGATTAAAAAATTCGAGTCGCTGAAGGCTGGCAGAACCGCCGGCTGGACATGCGCTGTCGGCTGCGCTGCGATGGTCAAAGCCATCGTTGAGGACCAGAAGGTTGTGTTGCCATGCTCGGTCGTACTAGACGGTGAATATGGCCAACACAATATCAGCATGTCAGTCCCCGTGGTGCTTGGCAGGGACGGGGTCAACGACATTTTGGAGTACGAACTGACAGACGGCGAGAGGCAAGGATTGACAGTCACGGTGGAAACGCTGCAGTCAGACGCTGCCGTTGTCAGGGATACGCTCCTCGCATCCGGTTGATCGGTACACATCAAGCGCAAAAGATCCCGGGCCGTTTCGAGGCAGCGTGGCGGAGAACTTATCAGTAGCGTCCAGAGCGAGAAGTTCTAGCAACTGACAATGTGAATTGAAATCATTGTGTATGTGAGGAGCAAAACTAAAATGCAAACGAACTCGATGAGTAAAAAGAAATCGGAAAAACTCACTATCAGACCGGACAAAACTGTTATCCGCTCCCTTGGCCTGGGAGGACTGCTGGGGGGGAGTGATCCATCCTGTATTGATGTGAAAGATGGAAAAATAGTTCGCATCCGGCCGATGCATTTTGACTGGAAATACGATCGTGAGAGCTTTAATCCCTGGCAGTTCAAACGCAACGGAAAAACCCTTGAATCAAATTTTAAGGCAATGCCGTCGCCCTATTCCCTGGCTTACAAAAAGCGGACCTACTCACCGAACCGGGTGCGCTACCCGTTAAAACGTGTGGACTGGGATCCAGATGGTGAACGCAATACGCAGAACCGCGGAAAAAGCAAATATGTCCGTATTTCCTGGGATGAGGCGACGGATATCATTGCCGCGGAAATCAAACGGATCCATAAACAATACGGCCCTCTTGCAATCCTTGCCCAGGGCGACGGTCACGGGGAGAACAAGATCATCAACACCCCGCACGGGCACCAGGCCCGCCTGCTCGAAATGCTTGGCGGCTTTAC